>CAZPMD010000007.1:0-2461 GCA_964587395.1 uncultured Hyphomicrobiales bacterium | reverse complement strand
CGAGCGGCGGTTCCAGACCTTGCCGGGCTCGGCCAGCTCGGCGGCGAAGCTCTTCGAGCGCGTCACCAGGAAGTCGATGATGTGGTTGCGCACCGGGTAGTAGGCGGGGTGCTTGTGCACCTCGTTGCGGGCGCGGTCGGCGGGAAGCGGATTGGCGACGATCTCGGCAATCCGCGCGTCCGGGCCATTGGTCATCAGCACGATCTTGTCGGCGAGATAGACGGCCTCGTCGACGTCGTGGGTGATCATGAACACGGTCTGGCCGGTGTTGCGGCAGATGCCGCGCACCTCGTCCTGCAGCGTGCCGCGGGTGAGCGCGTCGAGGGCCGAGAAGGGCTCGTCCATCAGCATGATCTTCGGCTCGATCGAGAGCGCCCGCGCGATGCCGACGCGCTGCTTCATGCCCCCCGAAAGCTGCGCCGGCTTCTTTGCCTCGGCGCCCGAGAGGCCGACCGTGGCGATGGCCTTGCGGGCATGCTCCTCCACCTTCGCCTTCGGCCAGTCGCGCCACTTCGAGGAGACGGCATAGGCGACATTGCCGAGCACGGTGCGCCAGGGGAGCAGGCCGTGGCTCTGGAAGATCACGGCGCGGTCGAGGCTCGGACCCTCGATCGCCTTGCCGTCGATGATGACGGCGCCCTCGCTCGGCTCATCGAGGCCGGCGAGGATGTTGAGCACCGTCGTCTTGCCGCAGCCGGAATGGCCGATGACGCAGACGAACTCGCCGCGTTCCATCGAGAACCAGAGGTCCTCGAAGATGGTGGTCCGGCCGCCCTCGGGGGCGGGGAAGCGGCGGGCGATGCCCTCGATGGAGATATAGGATCCGGCCACGCGGCATCACTCCGGATAGGTCACGAGGCGGGTGAGGCGGGCGAGGATCTGGTCCAGCGCCATGCCGACGAGGCCGATCAGGAGGATCGCCGTGATGATGTCGGTCAGGGACAGGTTGTTCCACTGGTTCCAGACGAAGTAGCCGATGCCGGTGCCACCCACGAGCATCTCGGCCGCGACGATAACCAGCCAGGCGATGCCGACCGAGATGCGCATGCCGGTGAGAATGGTGGGTGCCGCGGCAGGCAGGATCACCGTGAAGGCCATGCGGGCCGGCCCCACCTCCAGGGTGCGCGCGACGTTCAGCCAGTCCTTGCGCACGCTGGCGACGCCGAAGGCCGTGTTGATCAGCATCGGCCAGAGCGAGCAGATGAAGATGACGAAGATCGAGGAGAGCGAGGAATCCTTGATCGTGTAGAGGGCGAGCGGCATCCAGGCCAGCGGCGAGATCGGCTTCATCACCTGGATGAAGGGGTCGAGGGCCCGATAGACGATCGGCGACATGCCGATGAGAAAACCCAGCGGCACGGCCACCAGCACGGCGATGCCGAACCCGATGAGCACGCGGGCGAGCGAATAGGCCAACTGGATGCCGATGCCCATGTCGTTCGTGCCACGGACGTAGAAGGGGTCGGAGACGTGCCTCCAGATCGTCCGCCCCACATCTATGGGGCCGGGCATGGGTGTCTGGCCGCCGGTTGCGGCGGCCGCCCCGACGAGCTTGGCGTATTCAGGATCGACGGCCTGTCCGCCGCCGCCGCCGGAACTGACGGCCACGTGCCAGCCGATCAGGAACACCGACAGGATGACGAGCGACAGGACGAGGGCCCGCGCGCCGACGGAGCGGGTCATCGGCTCAGGTCCGCTTGATGGCGAAGGAGGCGATATACTCTTCCGGCTTGGCGGGATCGAAGGTCTTGCCCATGACCGCGAAGGTCTTGGTCGAGGTGGCCGGCGGGGTGAGCCCCAGTTCCCGCATCATCGACGCTGCGTCGGTGGCGAGGAACACCTGGCGGGTGATGCCGGCATAGTCGACGTCGCCCTTGATCTGCCCCCAGCGCTTCATCTGGCTCATGATCCAAACGGCGAAGCTCTCCCACGGGAAGGGATCGAACTGGACCCGGTTCGGATCGCGCTTCACCTGGCCGAGGCCGTCGGCATAGGTGCCGGTGAGGATCTGCTCGAGCACGGTCAGCGGCTGGTTGAGATAGTTGGGCGCCGCGATGGCCTCGGCGATCTGCTTGCGGTTCTCAGCCTTCTGGGCGTGGGCGGTGGCGTCGATAATGGCCTTCAGCAGCGCCTTGTAGGTGTTGGGCAGGGTGGTGACGAACTCGCGGCTCGCCGCGAAGGCGCAGCAGGGATGGCCGTCCCACAATTCCTTCGACAGCAGGTGGATGAAGCCGACGCCGTCGAAAACCGCGCGCTGGTTGAAGGGGTCCGGGCCGAGATAGCCGTCGATATTGCCGGCGCGCAGGTTGGCGACCATTTCCGGAGGCGGCACCGAGCGGATCTGCACGTCGGTGTCGGGGTCGAGGCCGTGCTCCGCGAGATAGTAGCGCAGCAGGTAGTTGTGCATCGAATAGTCGAAGGGCACGGCGAAGCGGAAGCCCTTCCAGTCCTTCGGATCGCG
>CAZPMD010000006.1:78444-79770 GCA_964587395.1 uncultured Hyphomicrobiales bacterium | reverse complement strand
TCCGGCGGCGGGTCTTCCGACAGCGGCGGCTCGTGGAGCGGTGGCGGTGGCAGCAGCGACGGCTTCGAGACCGGCGGCCGGTTCTGATCAGAGCCGCAGCATCACGAGGAAGGCGGTCAGGTCGTCGGTGACGAAGTCGACGTGGTCGTCGTCCCGGCCCTCGAACTCCCAGGCCTCGCGAAACACCTCACGGGTGCGCTCCGGCACCACGAGGACCGTCTTCATGCCAAGCGCATGCGGCGCCTCGAGATTGCGCGAAAGATCCTCGAACATGGCCGCGCGCGCCGGATCGACCCCGTGGTCGGCGAGAAACTTCTCGTAGGTCGGCCGATGCGGCTTCGGAAGCAGCCCGGCATCGACGATGTCGAAGACGCCGTCGAAATGGTTCTCGATGCCGAGCCGCCGCGTCACGGCCGCCACGTGCGAATGCGTGCCCGAGGTGAAGACGAACTTGCGACCGGGCAGGGCTGCGATCGCCGCGCCGAGTTCCGGATTGGCCCGCAGCGGCGAATGGTCGATGTCGTGGACATAGGCGAGGAAGTCGTCGGGGCTCATGCCGTGCTCGATCATCAGCCCGCGCATGGAGGTTCCGTAGCGCCTGTAATAGTCCTTCTGGAGCCGGAAGGCCTCGTCGGCAGAGATGTTCAGGAGCCTCGACACGTAGCCCTTGATGCGGCCGTCGATCTGCTCCCACAGCGACAGGTGCGCCGGATAGAGCGTGTTATCGAGATCGAAGATCCAGGCATCGACATGGGCGAGCGCGGCACGAATGGCGGCGGCATGGGTCATCACGGCTCCCGGAAACGCAGCGAGGCGCGGCGGCGCCCGTCGAATGATACGGCAAGGAAGCTTGCCGGCGAGCCACCGTGGGCGGCGCAGTCCTCTATGCCGGCGATCTCGAACTCGCTCGGGCGGATGCAGGCCGTGACATCGCCGCCGAACTGCAGTGGCTGACCGTTGCGCTCGACCGGCCGGCCCTCGGCATCGACCGCTTCGGCGAAGGAGAGCACGCGCGTGAGCGTTCCCTCGATCGGCGGCTTCAGGCAGGTGCCGGCGTCGATGCGGTACCAGCCGCGGGTGACGATGCGCCCGCCCTGCTCGGTACCGAGCGCCGCCATGACCCGATGGCCGGTCTCGTTGCACCAGGCAAAGCCCGGGCCTTCGCCGGCGCGGAGCGCGGCGAGGAGGCGGTCGAAGATGTCGGGCGACTGGATGGCATCGGCGGGCAGGTTCAGATCGGTGACGAAGGCACGCACCGCCGCGTCGGTCTTCGGCCCTTCCAGTCCATCGATGGGCCCGGGATCGTAGCCCATGCGGGTGAGCAGG
>CAZPMD010000006.1:68347-78434 GCA_964587395.1 uncultured Hyphomicrobiales bacterium | reverse complement strand
GGGCCTGGGGGAGGTCGTAGTCGGCTTCCTCCGAGAGGAAGAGGATGCCGATGCCCTCGACCACGGTTGGCCGGACCTCGACGAACCCGGCCAGACGCGTGTTGGGCTGGCGACAGGTCTGCGCCGCCGGGACGAGAAAATCGCCATCGCCGATGCACAGGCTCCTCTGCTCGGGCTGCCCGAGGGAGGCGCCGGGAGCCTCGCCTACCGGCCGGCTGTGCAGGAACAGGCGTCCGGGCGCCTCGGCGGTCTGCAGGATGGCCCGGCACTGGCCGGGATCGAGGCGGAACCAGCCCCGCGTCGCCGCCGTGTCGCTGACCACGACGCCGATCGCCGCCTCGGTGACGACGCTCGTGCGGTTGCACAGGCGCGTCTCGGCGAGGGCGGGAGCGGCGAAGACCGTCGCGGCGACGATAGCCGCGACGGTGATGCCGTTCAGCTCACGCATGAATGAGCGTGCCGGCGCCACCATCGGTGAGGAGCTCCACGAGAACGGCGTGCGGGGTCTTGCCGTCGAGGATGACGACGCCCTCGACGCCGCGTTCGATGGCGTAGATGCAGGTCTCGATCTTCGGAATCATGCCGCCGGTGGCGGTGCCGTCGGCGATCAGCCGGCGGCAGTCCTCGACCGAGAGCGACTTGATCAGGTTCTTGTTCTTGTCGAGCACGCCCGGGACGTCGGTCAGCAGCAGCAGGCGCTTGGCCCTGAGCGCTCCGGCGATGGCGCCCGCGAAGGTGTCAGCATTGACGTTGTAGGTGTCGCCCTCGACGGAGGTGGCCACCGGCGCCAGCACCGGAATGAGGTCCTTGCCGAGCACGGTGTCGAGGACCTTGGTGTCGACCTTGTCGGGTTCGCCGACATAGCCGAGATCCACCGCGCGCTCGATGTTGGAATCGGGATCGCGCGTGGTGCGGCTGACCTTCGCCGCCTTCACCATGTCGCCATCCTTGCCGCACAGGCCGATGGCCTTGCCGCCGGCGGCGTTGATGAAGCCGACGATCTGCTTGTTGATCGAGCCGGCGAGAATCATCTCGACGATCTCCACCGTCTGCTTGTCGGTGACGCGCAGGCCGTCGACGAACTCGCTCTTGATGCCGAGCTTGGCGAGCATCTGGCCGATCTGCGGCCCGCCGCCATGAACCACCACCGGATTGATGCCGGACTGCTCGAGCATGACGATGTCGCGTGCGAAGGAGCGCGCGCCACCCTCGTCGCCCATGGCATGGCCGCCATACTTCACCACGACGATCTCGTCGTCGTATTTCTGCATATAGGGCAGCGCCTCGTTGAGAACGCGGCCGATGTCGTGGGCGTCGAGGGGCGTGTGCGACGTCATGAGCGGCTCCGAAGGTCGCGTCTTGGCGCGCGACGGTGGCGGCGGTCTTAGCCGATTTCCGGGGCGGCGCGAAAGGCTGGAAACGGCATCGGCGTCGTGCGCCTTCTGCCTGCCATCTTCACGGCGCATGCGATCATCGGGGGTGACAGGGATGGCCCCAGCCCCTATGGCATCGGCGGACCGGCCCCGCGCCGCCGTCGAACCCTCGCACCATGCTGTCGGAGACCATGACCAACCTCCGATCCAGGGTTTTCGACTTTCTCCTCGGCGCGTGGACCGGACTGTTCGGCGCACTCATTCCCGTCCTCCTGCTGGTCGATCCGCGGCGCGTCCGCGCCGCCTCCCGCCTTTGGGTCTCCGGTGCGCTGGGGCTTCTGCGAGCCGTCGTCGGCCTCGGTCACGTCGAGATCGGCCGGGAGAACCGTCCGGCCGGCCCCTGTCTCATCGTCTGCAACCATCAGTCGACCTGGGAGACAATGGCACTGATCAAGCTGTTTCCGGACGTGGTGATCGTCGCCAAGGAAGAACTGCTGAGGATCCCGGTCTTCGGCTGGTACCTGCGCAAGTCGCCGATGATCACCATCGACCGTGAACTCGGTACCCAGGCCATGCGCCGTATGGTGGAGGGGGCCAAGCTGGCACTCGGCGAGGGCCGCCAGGTGCTGCTCTTTCCCGAAGGCACCCGCAAGGGACCCGACGAGCCCATCAGCTTCAAGCGCGGCGTGGAACTGCTCTACGGCCGGCTCGACGTGCCGGTGCTGCCCGTGGTGGTCAATTCCGGCCGGTTCTGGGGCATCGGCGGCGGACCGAAGCGCGCCGGAACCATCAGCCTGTCCTGCCTGCCGACGATTCCGCCCGGCCTGAAGGCCGGCGAGATGATGGCGCGCGCCGAGCATGCCATGGAGGAGGAGCGGCTGAGGATCGGGTAGGGCGTGGCATCGGCCGAGGTCTCCTGCCCGCACGGGAAGTCCGAGGTCGCGTTCCGTCACCTTGACTTGGGTGCTCCCGACATCACATTCGGAGGGCCCCCGGGGGGCCATGAGCCCGCACCGCCGCCATCAGGAGAGTGAGGCCATGACGCGCAATCCCTATCCGGACCGCTTCTACCCCGTCGTCGAGAGCATCCGCATGCTGATGGATCTCGCCCGCCTCGGCGTCGGCACCATCCAGCTCAGGGTCAAGGATCTCGGTGAGGCACAGGCCGAGGCGCTGGTGAGGGAGGCGGTCGAATCGGTGGAAGGCCTGCCTGTCCGGCTGGTGATCAACGACTACTGGCATGCGGCCATCGTCGGCGGCGCGAAGCACCTCCATCTCGGCCAGGAGGATCTCGCCACCGCCGATCTCGCCGCCATCCGCGCCGCAGGCCTGACGCTGGGCGTCTCGACCCACGACGAGGCCGAGCTGGAGGCGGCTCTGGCCTGCAAGCCGGACTACATCGCTCTCGGTCCGATCTATGAGACGACGGTGAAAGCCATGCGGTTCGCCCCGCAGGGGCTGGAGCGCATCGGCGCGTGGAAGAAGCGCATCGGTGCGATCCCGCTCGTCGCCATCGGCGGCATCACGCTGGAGCGGGCGCCTGCGGTCTATGCGGCCGGCGCCGATTCCATCGCCGTCGTCTCCGACATCGCCAAGGCCGACGACCCCGAGACGCGGGCGCGCGAATGGCTGGCGCTGGAGCCGGCGGGGGAGTGACTCCCAGCCGGCTGGCGTTGGTCGGCGCGAGGGTTTAACGGATCGCCATGACCATCATCCTGCCGGGCATGGGGGCCAAGGACGACCCGGGTTTCGGGATCTACGTCCATTGGCCCTTCTGCGCCTCCAAGTGCCCCTATTGCGACTTCAACAGCCATGTGCGGCACGTGGCCCCCGACCAGGCGCGCTTCGTCGCCGCCTTCGCACGGGAACTCGGCACGGCCGCCCGTCGCACGCCCGGTCGCACGGTCTCCTCGATCTTCCTCGGCGGTGGCACGCCCTCGCTGATGGAGCCGGCGACGGTCGGTGCCGTGCTCGACACAATCGCCCGTCTCTGGACGGTCGCGCCCGACTGCGAGGTGACGCTCGAGGCCAATCCGACGAGCGTCGAGGCGGAGCGCTTCCGCGGCTTTCGCGCCGCCGGGGTCAACCGCGTCTCGCTCGGCGTGCAGGCGCTGGACGATGCCGACCTGAAGAGCCTCGGCCGCACCCATTCGGCGGATGAGGCGCTGCGGGCCGTCGACGTCGCCCGGCGGCATTTCGACCGCTATTCCTTCGACCTCATCTACGCCCGGCCCGGCCAGACGGAGGCCGGCTGGGAGGCTGAACTGCGGCGTGCCATCGCCGAGGCGGCCGAGCATCTCTCGCTCTACCAGCTGACGATCGAGGCGGGGACGGTGTTCGAGGCGCTGCACAAGGCGGGCAAGCTCGCCATGCCCGACGCCGAGACGGGCCGTGTGCTCTATGACCTGACGCAGGCGGTCTGCGCCGAGGCCGGGCTGCCGGCCTACGAGATCTCCAACCATGCCCGCCCGGGTGCCGAATGCCGGCACAACCTCATCTACTGGCGCTCCGGCGATTTCGTCGGCGCCGGTCCCGGCGCCCACGGCCGGTTGACCCTCGGAAACGGCCGGGTGGCGACCTCCACGGAACGTCATCCCGAAACCTGGCTCGACCTGGTGGAGCGGCAGGGGTCGGGCATCGTCGCGGAAGAGCATCTGGTGCAGATGGAGAATGCCGACGAGTTCCTCGTGATGGGCCTGCGCCTCGCCGAGGGTATCGATCTCGCCCGCTACGAGGCGCTGGCGGGGGTGCCGCTCGATCCCGGGCGGATCGCCTTCCTCGAGCAGGAGGGCTTCGTCCAGCGCCTGCCGGGCGGGCGGCTGAAGGTGACGCCGGAGGGCTTCCCCGTCCTCAACGCAGTGGTCGCCGATCTGGCGCAGACTGCGTGATATCCCCGCGTCAGACCACCGCCGACGGGGCGCCGCAGCGCCGCATGGCGTTCGCACGCCAAAGCCCCTAGTTTCATCGCATGCCCGCCTTGCTGTCCCTGCCCATGATCGACGCCGCGCCCTGGCACCGGAGCCTGCGTCTTGAAACACTGATCCGGCTGCGCTGGTTCTCCATCGTCGGCCAGACGGCCGCGATCCTGGCCGTCTACTGGGGTCTCAACGCGGAGCTGCCGCTCGACCTCTGCCTGCTGGCGGTGGCGGCCTCGGCATGGCTCAACATTGCGCTGCGCCTGCGCTATCCCGCCAATCACCGCCTGTCGCCAGCGGAGGCGGGGCTCTCGCTCGCCTGGGACATCGTCCAGCTCGCCATCCTACTCTACCTCACCGGCGGCCTCGAGAACCCCTTCGCCTTCCTCTTCCTGGCACCGGTGCTGATTTCGGCCACCTCGCAGCCGCCGCGGGTGACGCTCATCCTCGGCCTGCTGACGGTGATCTGCGCCAGCATCGTGCTGTTCCTGCACCAGCCGCTGCCGTGGGAGTGGACGGACGACCTGAGGCTGCCGCCGCTCTATCTCGCCGGCGTCTTCGTGGCGCTGCTGCTCTGCCTGTCGTTCATCGGCGTCTATGTCTGGCAGGTCGCGGAGGAGCAGCGGCAGTTTACGGAGGCGCTGACCGCCACCGAGCTCGTCCTCGCCCGCGAGCAGCACCTGTCGCAGCTCGACGGCCTCGCCGCCGCTGCGGCGCACGAACTCGGCACGCCGCTCGCCACCATCGCCCTGGTCAGCAAGGAGCTGGCCGGCGTGCTGCCGAAGGACGGGCCGATCGGCGAGGACATGGCGCTGCTGCGGGAACAGGTGCAGCGCTGCCGCGACATCCTCGCCAAGCTGAAGAGCCTGGCGAGCGGCGATGCCCCCTTCGACACCATGACGCTCGCCCAGCTGATCGAGGAGGTGGTACAGCCACATCGCTTCTTCGGCGTGGCTATCAGCGTCGAGTTGCCCGAGAAGCGCGACGGCGAGCCGCTGATCGCCCGCAATCCCGGCCTGCTCTACGGGCTGGGCAACATCGTCGAGAATGCCGTGGACTTCGCCCGTGCATCGGTGGTCATCACGGCGCGCTGGGACAGCGACACGGTGACCGTCACCATCATCGACGATGGGCCGGGTCTTGCCCCGGAGATCATCGACCGCATCGGCGAGCCCTATCTCACCCACCGCGGCAAGGGCCGTGGCCGGAGGGCGCTGCAGGGCGAGGATCCGGGAGAGGAGAAGTCGGGTCTCGGCCTCGGCGTCTTCATCGCCAAGACGCTGCTGCAGCGGTCCGGCGCGCGCATCACCTACCGCAACCGTCCCGGCCTCGAGACCGGCACCGTCGTCGAGGTGGTGTGGCCACGCAGCGTCTTTGCCGGCCCCCCTGCGACAATTGCTCCGCCCGCCTCTCCACAGCCGGCTTCTTGAGAACGGGGCGCCTGAGGCCTACATCCCCGATAAGCAACCGCATACCATGCCGTGTCCGTCCCGGGAGGAGGACTTTGATGGTCGAGATCGATCCTGCCACGTCCGAGCCCCAGATCACGCTGCCCGCGGATCGCTCGCTGCTCGTCGTCGATGATGACAAGCCCTTCCTGCAGCGGCTCTGCCGCGCGATGGAAGCGCGCGGCTTCACCGTCACCGCCGCCGAGAGCGTCGCCGACGGACTTGCCGCCGTGGCCCGCAACCCGCCCGCCTTCTTGGTGGTCGACATGCGGCTCGGCGATGGCAACGGCCTCGACGTCATCTCCGCCCTCAATGCAGCGAGGCCCGACGCGCGCGGCGTCATCCTCACCGGTTACGGCAACATCGCCACTGCGGTGACGGCCGTGAAGCTCGGCGCCGTCGACTATCTCGCCAAGCCGGCGGATGCGGACGAGGTCTTCGCGGCGCTGCTGGCGGTCTCCGGCAAGACTGCCGATCTTCCGGAGAACCCGATGTCGGCGGACCGCGTGCGCTGGGAGCATATCCAGCGGATCTACGAGCTCTGCGGCCGCAACGTCTCGGAGACAGCGCGCCGTCTCGGCATGCACCGCCGCACCCTCCAGCGAATCCTCGCCAAGCGCGCGCCGCGCTGAGGGTTCAAAGGTCGCTCAGGCCGCGGGCCCCGGGGTCGCAGAGCAACGTCATGCGGCCCGCTGCGAGGCGGGCGAAGCGCAACATCATGACCTTGCGGGTGGGCGCCGGCAGGGCGAGGGCGTCGCCCTCGCGCACCAGTTCGGCGCCATGGGCGTCGGCCAGGATGAGACCGGCGTCCTCGGGGAGAACGCCCGTCGGGAAGTCTGGCGCGACGGCGAAGAGCACCCGGTCGGCGTGGGCGCGGTAGTCGCCCCACTTCCGGTCCGCGCGGAAATCCTCCACCGACGACTTGACCTCGACGATCCAGAGCGTGCCGTTGCGGCCCAGCGCGGTGAGATCGGCCCGACGGCCCGAGGGCAGGGCGAGTTCCGGCACCACGGCGAAATCCAGGGCGGCGAGCAGCCGGGTTGCGCCGCGCGCAATGGCGAGGGCAGGCTCCGACTGGCGGCCATCGACGGGAGGCAGGAGGCGGGCTGCGGCAAGTGCGGACATGAGATGATCATGCCGTGGATCGCGCTGGAATGAAACGGGACCATGCCCGGTCCCTTCCATTGCTGCCATTTTCGTGTATAAGCCGCGCCTTCGGTGCCCCGCATGGGCCGCCGGACCGTGGCTTGCGCGCCCGCCGCGCATCACGGCCATCCGACCGCGCTGGACGACATCCCGGCCCGGCCGCACCCGTCGATCCCTACAGAAGGAACACCCGATGTCGATTTCCGACGCCCGCAAGGCCGAGCTCATCGTCGAATATGCCACCAAGCCCGGCGACACCGGTTCGCCCGAGGTGCAGGTCGCCATCCTCACCGAGCGCATCACCAACCTGACCGAGCACTTCAAGACCCACGCCAAGGACAACCATTCCCGCCGCGGTCTTCTGAAGATGGTCTCCGCCCGCCGTTCGCTGCTCGACTATGTCAAGGGCAAGGACGAGGCCCGCTACAAGGCTCTCATCGAGCGCCTCGGCATCCGCCGCTAAGATTTCGGACCGGCCCCGGCGGATCACCGCGCGGGGCCGAGCCGCATTCCGGGCGTCGATCTGGCGCCCGCGTTCCATCGCCGGCCGCGACCCGCGGGGCCGGTGCGCCAACAAGGCCAATCCACTGGACACACCGACCGCCATGGCAGGATCGCAAGGGGCTCGGGATCGCCAGATCCTTACCGTCGAGCCTCTCGCCGTCTTGCGCATGGCCGTCCGCCGTCCGATCCGTCCGAGAAAGGAAACAAGATGTTCGAAACCCATCGCGAGGAGATCACCTGGGGTGGTCGCAAGCTCGTGCTCGAGACCGGCAAGGTCGCCCGCCAGGCCCATGGCTCCGTGCTCGCCACCTATGGCGAGACCACCGTGCTCGCCACCGTCGTCTCCAACTACGAGCCGAAGGCCGGCATCGACTTCTTCCCGCTGACCGTGAACTACCAGGAGAAGTACTTCGCCGCCGGACGCATCCCGGGCGGCTACTTCAAGCGCGAGGGCCAGCCGACCGAGCGCGAGACGCTGATCTCCCGCCTCATCGACCGTCCGATCCGGCCCCTCTTCGTCGAGGGCTACAAGAACGAGACGCAGGTCGTTGTCACCACGCTCTCCCATGACATGGAGAACGACCCCGACGTGCTCGCCATGGTCGCCGCCTCCGCTGCGCTGACCCTCTCCGGCGTGCCCTTCATGGGCCCGGTGGGTGCCGCTCGCGTCGGCTTCATCGACGGCGAATATGTGCTGAACCCCTACATCGACGACATGAAGGAGTCGAAGCTCGACCTCGTCGTCGCCGGCACCGCCGACGCCGTGCTGATGGTCGAGTCCGAGGCGCAGGAGCTCTCCGAAGAGACCATGCTCGGCGCCGTCATGTTCGGCCACAAGTACTTCCAGCCGATCATCAATGCGATCATCGCGCTCGCCGAGAAGGCCGCCAAGGAACCGCGCGACTTCACGCCGCCGGACCACTCGGCGCTGGAGAAGCAGATGCTGGCGCTGGTCGAGAAGGACCTGCGCGCCGCCTATTCGATCCGCGAGAAGACCGCCCGCTACGCCGCCGTCGGCGAGGTGAAGAAGAAGGCCGTCGAGGCTTTCGCCGGCGAGGGCGAGGGCAAGCACGACAAGCTGGTGGTGGCCGGCGTGTTCAAGGAGCTGGAGGCCAAGGTCGTCCGCTGGAACATCCTCGACACCGGCAGCCGCATCGACGGCCGTGACCTCGTCACCGTCCGCCCGATCGTTTCCGAGGTCGGCATCCTGCCGCGCACCCACGGTTCGGCACTGTTCACCCGCGGCGAGACCCAGGCGATGGTCGTCACCACGCTCGGCACCGCCGAGGACGAGCAGTTCATCGACTCTCTGAACGGCACCTACAAGGAGAACTTCCTCCTGCACTACAACTTCCCCCCCTTCTCGGTGGGTGAAGCCGGCCGCATGGGCCGCCCGGGCCGCCGCGAAGTCGGCCACGGCAAGCTCGCCTGGCGCGCCGTCCATCCGATGCTGCCCGAGCGTCACGAGTTCCCCTACACGATCCGTGTCGTCTCGGAGATCACCGAGTCGAACGGCTCCTCCTCCATGGCCACGGTCTGCGGCGCCTCGCTGGCGCTGATGGACGCGGGCGTGCCGATCAAGCGTCCGGTGGCGGGCATCGCCATGGGCCTGATCCTCGAGGGCGAGCGCTATGCGGTGCTCTCCGACATCCTCGGCGACGAGGACCACCTCGGCGACATGGACTTCAAGGTCGCCGGCACCGCCGAGGGCATCACCTCGCTGCAGATGGACATCAAGATCGCCGGCATCACCGAGGAGATCATGAAGGTCGCCCTCGGCCAGGCCAAGGGCGGTCGCGAGCACATCCTGAACGAGATGTCGAAGGCCCTCACCTCGGCCCGTGCCGAGCTCGGCGAGCATGCCCCGCGCATCGAGAGCTTCAAGATCCCGACCGACAAGATCCGCGAAGTGATCGGCACCGGCGGCAAGGTGATCCGCGAGATCGTCGAGAAGACCGGCGCCAAGGTCAACATCGAGGACGACGGCACCGTGAAGGTCGCCTCCGCCAACGGCGAGTCGATCCGCGCCGCGGTGAACTGGATCAAGTCGATCACCCAGGAGCCGGAGCTCGGCATGATCTACGACGGCACCGTCGTGAAGGTCGTGGACTTCGGCGCCTTCGTGAACTTCTTCGGTTCGCGCGACGGCCTCGTCCACATCTCGCAGCTCGCCAACAACCG
This sequence comes from uncultured Hyphomicrobiales bacterium, assembly GCA_964587395.1. Taxonomy (GTDB): domain Bacteria; phylum Pseudomonadota; class Alphaproteobacteria; order Rhizobiales; family Phreatobacteraceae; genus Phreatobacter. The sequence goes on along the minus strand of CAZPMD010000006.1, from coordinate 68,867 downwards.
CGTCGGCAAGGTCACCGACGTGGTCAAGGAGGGCGACAAGGTGAAGGTGAAGCTGCTCGGCTTCGACGATCGCGGCAAGACCCGCCTGTCCATGAAGGTCGTCGACCAGGCGACCGGCGAGGACCTCGAGAAGAAGCAGAAGGAAGCCGCCGCTGCCGGCGAGGGCGACACTGTCGAGTGATCCCCGGCTTCAGCTCCGGAAGATGCGAAAGGGCGGCCCTCGGGCCGCCCTTTCTCGTTGCGGATGCCGCCGTTCAGTTCGCGGCGAAGCAGTAGAACAGGCCGTTGCCGCCGGTGGCGCGCAGCGAGGGCAGGTCGCAGCCGCGCGAGGGGTGCGAGGAGTTCCACGACAGAGCGGGCGGCTCGGTGTTGAGGCCCATGCGGTCGTGATGGCCGACCATGGCCGAGCCCTCGCCGCCCTTCGTCCAGTTGCCGCAGGTGCGGTCGGCGTCGCCGGTGTAGGAGCCGGTAACGTACACCCCCGGCGCCGTCGTGCCCTGCGGCCAGGTGCCGAGGTCGG
>CAZPMD010000006.1:66578-68337 GCA_964587395.1 uncultured Hyphomicrobiales bacterium | reverse complement strand
TGCCGCAGGTGCGGTCGGCGTCGCCGGTGAAGGCGGTACCATCAGGCTGGCTGCCGGTGAGGATGTCGTGCTGGTTCGGCGTGTCGCCGCGGCCGTTCACCACGGCGCCGGCCTCGGTCAGGGCCGTCTGCTTGGTAAGGTTGTTGGTGCCGTGGAGTTCGGCGACGGAGGCGGCGATGACGACGCCGCGGGCATTGGCCCAGGGGCCGCTGCCGATGCGGTCGCGGGCATTCACCGCGCCGGCCCCTTGCGTCGACAGATAGGCCCGCCAGGTGCGGTTGCCCGCGCCCGCCGCGGCGGCGAGAGCCTGGCAGTGCCGGTCTGCGCCGGCGAGGCCGCCGAGATTGCCGCCCTCGAGCGGCACAGACGTGATGAAGAAGCCCATCGGGGCCTGCTGCGCCGCTGCCGGCCCCGCCAGCAGCGCGAGCGCTCCGGCGCCCGCCAGCGCCATCCTGAAAGCTGTCGTCATGGGTATCCTCCGCCCTGTCGCGATGCCTTTTGTGTGCCGCACGGCGAGGGGCCGTCGGCGGGCATCTGCAGCGAGCCTAGGAAGGCGCGCACGACCGACCAAGACACAGGTCGGTGAGACAGGTAATCAAATTACGTTGCGGAAGAGCCTGCCGTTCAGCCCCTGGCTTCGGCCAGCTTGCGCACGGCGGAACTCGCCACGACCTCGCGGCGCTCGGCATAGGCCTCGTGGTTCTCCTCGATGCGTGGCAGGTCATAGAGATAGTTGACCATCACGCCATGCGACTGGGCGAGGCCAGCCCCGGAGAGATCGGCGCCGGTGTTGATGCGTTCGAGCCTGGCACCATTGCCGAGATGGAAGCGGGCGACGGGATCGAGCGGGCGGCTGCCGGCGGCCTTGGCGGTGAGGAAGTAGCGTGCCGCGCAGCGTGCCAGCAGCCTGTCGATCTTCTGCATCCGTGCCACATCGGCGCGCCAGTCCGGCTGGTCCAGCGCGGAGAGCACCGCGCGTTCCTCGTCGAGCAGGAAGCCGGTCTCGGTCTTGCGCTCCTTCGCCAGCCACTTCGCAAACCCCGGCACCGGCGAAAGCGTGACGAAGGTCGTCAGCTTCGGCAGTTCGCGCTTCAGTTCCTCCACCACCTGCTTGATGAGCAGCGAGCCGAAGGAGATGCCGGCAAGGCCTGTCTGGCAGTTGGAGATCGAGTAGAACACGGCCACCCGCGCCTCGTCGGCGGCGAGCGGCATGCCACCCTCGGCGATCAGCAGTCCGATGGCGGCGGGAATTTCCGCCGTCAGTGCCACCTCGACGAAGATCAGCGGTTCGTCCTCGAGCCGCGGGTGGAAGAAGGCGTAGCAGCGGCGATCCTCGGGCTCGAGCCGGCGCCTGAGGTCGTCCCAGTCGCGGATCTCGTGCACCGCCTCGTAGCGGATGATCTTTTCGAGGATGTTGGCCGGCGTCGACCAGTCGATGCGCTTCACGACGAGGAAACCCCGGTTGAACCATGACGACAGGAGGTGGACGAGGTCGTCGTCCAGCACCTTCAGATCGGGATGAGCCGGCAACTGGGCAAGGAGGTCGTCGCGCAGCCTGACGAGCGCGAGGGTGCCCTGGGGGGCGAGGTTCAGCCGGCGGATCAGCTCCTGCCGGCGCGGCTCGGCGGCGACGTGCAGGGCGGCAGCGGCGGCGGGCGAGGGGTCGGCCTGATAGGCGGCGATCGCGGCGTCGAGACGGGTCCTGTCGGCGCCGAAGCCTTCGGCGAAGTCGCCGAGAACGGCGAGGCGGCCCGCCGCG
>CAZPMD010000006.1:33857-66472 GCA_964587395.1 uncultured Hyphomicrobiales bacterium | reverse complement strand
CAACAGCGTTCGGGCGAGGGCGGACACGTCCGCGGGCGTGCGCGGCTCGAGTTCGGCCGGCTTCCAGCCGATCAGGGCGCGGCTGCGGCGGGAGACAGTGGACAGGAGATCGGTGACGAAGGTCATGGACGCCCTCTGCGGCCGGGATGCCGCCCGGCGGACGCCATGCTGCCACAGATTGCTGCGCCGCGGCGAGAGCCTTCGCCGCGGGATCAATCAGCCGACCGGCTGCCAGTCGATGTGGAGTTCCTCGCGATGGGCGAAGCGCCTGAGATGTTCGGCCACCACATCTTCCAGAGTGGGGAGTCGGTCTGCGGTGGCGTCGAGGCGCAGGCTCAGCACATCGCCGTTGGCCTTCAGGGTGAGTCTCGCCTGCTCGCTGAAGGGCACCTGACCCGAGCAGGCATCGAAGGTGACCGGGAACTTGTGGCTCCAGTGCTTGCACAACTGCTGGAGATAGCGGCTCGCATGGGCCGTCGCGATATCGGCAAGCGATACTTGCATAACGGAACCTCCGAGGTTCGGCCTCGATCACGCGGTGATTGGGGACGAGAAAGCGCGAAAGAGCATCCCGTGCGCTCGCAGGGCACCTGCGCGCGGTCGGAATGCTCGGCTGGCATGCCGAATTAGCGGTTCTTGAAGTCCGGCTTGCGCTTCTCGGCGAAGGCCGCCATGCCTTCCTTCTGGTCCGCCATGGAGAACATGGCGTGGAAGACGCGGCGCTCGAAGCGGATGCCCTCGGCCAGCGTCGTCTCGTAGGAGCGGTTGACGGTTTCCTTCGTCATCATGACGGCGGGGGCGGACATGTCGGCGATCTGGCCGGCGACCTTCACGGCCTCCTCCACCAGTTCGGCGGCCGGGACGACGCGCGAGACGAGGCCGACGCGCTCGGCCTCCGCCGCGTCCATCATGCGGCCGGTGAGGCACATCTCCATGGCCTTCGACTTGCCGACGAAGCGGGTGAGGCGCTGGGTGCCGCCGGCTCCCGGCATGACGCCGAGCTTGATCTCCGGCTGGCCGAATTTCGCGGTATCGGCGGCGAGGATGAAGTCACACATCATGGCGAGTTCGCAGCCGCCGCCGAGGGCGAAGCCGGCAACCGCCGCGATAATCGGCTTGCGGCGCTGGCCGACGCGGTCCCAGGCGGTGATGAAGTCGTCCAGATAGGTCTCCGGATAGGTCTTGTCCTTCATCTCCATGATGTCGGCGCCGGCGGCGAAGGCCTTCTCCGAACCGGTGACGACCATGCAGCCGATGGCCGGGTCCCTTTCGAAACCGTCCATGACGGCATTCAGCTCGCCGATGAGCTGGCTGTTCAGCGCGTTGAGGGCCTTCGGGCGGTTGAGCGTGATGAGCCCGACCTTGCCGCGGGTCTCGACGATGATGGTTTCGTAGGCGGCCATGGCGTACCCCGGTCGTTCAGCCTTGCATCCGGCAGAGCTAGCCGAGGCGCGGCGTGCTGTCATCCTGTCCGATGGGGGATGCCGGCCGGCAACCGACGGCTGGCCAGCCGGCCGGCCTTGCCTCACCATGCCGGCCGACATGGAAGCGTCTGGACTTTCGCGATGATCGAGCTACGGGACGGCGACAGCCGCGTCGAGATTTCGACGCGCGGAGGCGAACTGCGGCGCTGGTTCGTCGACGGGCGGGACCTTGTCTGGGCGGGCGATCCGGCGTGGTGGGATGCGTCTGCCCCGATCCTCTTCCCCATCGTCGGATGGGCGCGCGACGGCGAGGTCCGCATCGATGGCGTCCGCCGTCCGATGGGCGTGCATGGCTTTGCCGCCGGCCGCGTGTTCCGGCTCATGGAGCGGGGCGGGGCACGCTGCCGCCTGGAGCTGACCGACGATGCGGAGACGCGTGCCGCCTATCCCTTCGGCTTCTCGCTGTCGGTCACCTATGAGCTGACGGGCGCCGGTGTCTCGATCACCTTTGCCGTCGCCAACACCGGCGACCGCCCGATGCCCTATGCCCTGGGTTTCCATCCGGGCTTTCGCTGGCCGCTCTCGGGCCAGGCGCGCGAGGGGCATGCCGTCGTCTTCGCCGAGGGCGAGGATCCCTCCGTGCCGGTGATCGCACCCGGCGGCCTGTTCTCCGACCGGCGCCGCCCCGTTCCGCTCGAGGGGCGCCGCGTCGCCCTCGACGACGACGTATTCGCCGCCGAGGCGTTGTGTTTCCTGAACGCTCGCAGCCGGTCATGGGCATTCGAGAGTCCGGACGGCAGCGTCCTTCGCATGGACCTCGACGGCTTTCCCCACCTGGCCCTCTGGTCGAAGCCGGCAGCGGCCTTCGTCTGCCTGGAGGCCTGGACCGGTCATGGCGACCCGGTCGGCTTCGACGGAGAACTGAAGGACAAGCCGTCCATGCGCATTCTGGCGCCGGGCGAGGTCGACCACGCCCGGGTGACGCTGTCGTTCCGGCCGGGTTGAAAGGTCAGGCGAAGACGCGCCGCCGGACGAAGTCGAGCAGCATCGGCTCGCCCGCATCGAGCACCGCGGCGCCGAGCCGCTCGGCCCAGTAGCGCGCCGATCCGTAACGCAGGCGGCCGCGCCGCAGGCGGTCCGACAGCAGGTGCAGGTCGAGCTCCTCGGTCATGCCGATGGCGCCGTGCACGGCGTGGGCGATGGCCGCCACCTCCGCCGCTCCTTCGCCCACGGAGACCTTGGCGGCGGCGATGGCCTCGATGCTGCCGGAGCGTGCCGCGAGTTCGGCCGCGGCGCGGGCGGAATGCACCAGCTCCGTCATCACCGCGAGCTGCTGCTGCACCGCCTGGAACTTGCCGATGGGGCGACCGAACTGGCTGCGGTCATTGGCGTAGCGCAGGGTGGTGGCGAACATGGCCTCCATGGCGCCGGCCATCTCGGCGGCCTCGATCAGCGCGCCCGTGGCGAGGAGGTCGCAGCCGCCGATCCGCACCCCCTCCGCCTGCGTCCACTGCATCCGGCAGACGGTGCCCTCGCCGGTCGGCTCGCAGGACGCGCCATCCGCCGTGAGGAGGATCGCATCGCCGTCCTGCGGCAGGAGGACCGCGTCGGCGAACTCGCCCGCCGGGACCTGGGCTGCCCATCCGCTGCCCTCGGCCCGCGCCGAGGAGGCCATGGCGATCATGCCGTCGGGAGCCGCATGGCCTCCGGCTGCGATCATCGCCCGCGCCGCCATGGTCGCGCCGAGCGGCAGGGGAAGGGCGTGGCGCCCGGCCGCCAGCAGCACGGGCAGCGTGTCCGTCGTCGAAAGGCCCGCGCCGCCCGCGGCCTCGGGCACCAGGGCGTCGAGAAAACCGGAACCAGCCAGCGAGGCCCAGGTGGCGGCGGCCGAGGTGCGGTCGCGCAGCGTCCTCACCGTCGCCGGGGAAGCGACCGCGGCCATCAGGCGGTCGGCGGTGTCGGCAATGAGCATGTCGGACATGGTCGGGACCTCACCTCAGGCCGATGCCGCGGGCGATCATGCCGCGCAGGATCTCGCGCGTGCCGCCGCGCAGGGAGAAGGACGGCGACATGCCGACCGTGTAGGCGAGCGTCCGCATCAGCGAGTCGGATGGCGTGCCGTCAGGGTCCGCAGCGATGGAGGCCGCGATCGCTGCGGGAATCATCTGCTCGTAGGTCGTGCCGAGATCCTTCACCAGGGCGGCGTGCACGACCGGGCTGTCGCCGCCGGCAAGGCGCGCGGTGACCGACAGGGACATGGCCCTGAGCGCAGCGAGATGGGCCGCCAGCCGGCCGACCAGCACCACATCGTCCCCGGCGATTCGCGGCGACGTCTTGAGGTGCCTGATCCACTCGTCCACCAGCACCATGGAGGAGAGGATGCGCTCGGGGCCCGAACGCTCGAAGGCGAGCTCGGCATTCACCTGTTCCCAGCCGGCGCCCTCCTCGCCGATGAGGGCATCGGCGGGCAGCATGACGTCGTCGAAGGTGACTTCGGCGAAATGCGCATCGCCCGAGAGGTCGCGGATCGGGCGGATGGTGATGCCCGGCAGCGTCAGGTCGATGATGAGCTGCGACAGGCCGCGCTGGCGATCGTCGGGCGCCCCCGAGGTCCTGACGAGCGCGATCATGTAGTCGCAGATGGCTGCATTGCTGGTCCAGATCTTGCGGCCGTTCAGCCGGTAACCGCCTCCGGCCACGGGCTCGGCGCGGGTGCGGACGCTGGCAAGGTCGGAGCCGGAATTGGGCTCGCTCATGCCGATGCAGAAGAAGATCTCGCCGGCGGAGATCCTCGGCAGGTAGAACTGCCGCTGCGCCTCGGTGCCGTAGCGCAGGATGAGCGGCCCGGACTGGCGATCGGTGATCCAGTGGGCGGCGACCGGCGCGCCGGCCGCGAGAAGCTCCTCCGACAGCACGAAGCGGGCGAAGAAGCCGCGCTCGGCTCCGCCATAGCGCTTCGGCAGGCTGAGGCCGAGCCAGCCGCGTGCGCCGAGTGCCCGGCTGAAGGCCGGGTCCGAGCCCATCCAGGAGCGGGCGCGGCGTTCGGGCGGCATATCCTTCAGCTGTCCGGCGAGGAACGCCTTGATCTCCGCGCGCAGGGCCTCGTCCTCGGGCGGGATGGTGGCGGGCGACAGCGGGGAGAGGCTCGACACGGCTGGGGTGGTCCTGATCGGCCCCGTCCCCGCAGGGACAGGCGCGGTGCTAATCCATGTCGTCCAAACATTTCAACAGATGAAATGCCTTTTCGACTTTTGAAGGAAACCACGCCTGCCGGTCGGTGGTCAAGCAAGACCGGGCGTCTGTTCGACCGAGACCGCTCGCCGCAACGGTCACCCGTGGGGTCATCCGCGGCTATGCCGCCCCCATCGACGACCCGACCGGGGCGCTGCCGACGGTCGTCGTCATCCAGATCACGCTGGAGCGGCAGACCGAGGACCATCTCAACCGCTTCGAGGCGGCGGTGAGGCGCTGTCCGGAGGTGCGCGAATGCTACCTGATGGGCGGTGAGGCCGACTATCTCCTGCGGGTGGAGACCGACGGCACCACTGGCCATGAGCGCGTCCACAAGGAGTTTCTGTCGCGCCTGCCGGGTGTGACGCGCATCCGCTCGAGCTTCGCCATCCGCACCATCGTCAGGGGGCGCGGAACGGCCTGAGGCGGCTACTGGACCAGCTTCAGCGGCTTCTCGAGCACGGCGAGGACGCGCCTCAGGTCATGGCCGCGCTTCAGCACGAGGCCCGCCGTGTTGATGACGGCGTAGGGGCCCTGCTTCGCCTCGGGGTCCTTCTCGACCCGGTAGAGCGGCATCTCGGAAGCACGCCGGAAGATGGCGAAGACCGCCTTGCCCTTCAGGAAGTCGATGGCGTAGTCGCGCCATTCACCGGCGGCGACCATGCGGCCGTAGAGCTGGAGAATGGCCTGCAGTTCGCGACGATCGAAGGAGACCCGTGGGGCAGCAGCACCGGCGTTCAATGGAACGACGGTGCCGATCGAACTCGTCTCGCTGTCGGACATGAGGCTCCTTCCGGCGCTCCGGCTCGTGTCACGGTCCGGTCATGATCGACCGGACCGCGCCGATTGGCAAGCCGCCGGTGCGGCAGGCTCAGACGGGCTTCGTCGTCCGCTCGAACAGCGGCAGGGTCTTGTACTGGCCCTTGGGGGTGAGCAGGCCTTCCTCGACCATCCTGTCGTGCTGCACCTTGGCGATGTCGTAGGCATAGGAGCCGGCATAGAAGGCCACCGTGCCGCCCGGCTTCGTCTGGCCGACCAGCAGTTTCACCATCGCGTAGTATCGCGGGTGCAAATTGTCTTGGACGTTGCTGTCGGTCAGCCCGCCATAGGCATCGTTCGCCTCGGTGCGGAACTCGCCGACATGGAACAGGGTGACGATGTCGAACATCGGCAGCAGCCGCGCGTCGAGCTGGTAGATGTCGCCGAAGTAGGCCTTGTAACCCCAGCCGAGCTCCGGGTTCTCGACGATCATCGTCTCGTAGGTGCGGATCTCGCCGGGCGATGCGGTGATGCCGAGGATGACGTTCTTGCGGTCCTTCTCGACATTGTGCAGGCCGAGCACGTGATGCCCACCTGTGCCGAAGTGGAAGATCGCCTTTCCGGAGACCTCGTTCTCGTCGAGCCAGTCGCAGAAGTGGACGTCGCAGGGGCATTCCTTGACCCTGAGGTCCCAGAAGTGATCCCAGATGTGCAGTGCCATGGCGTTGTGTCCTTTCGCGGCGCCGGCTTCGCCACGTCTTCAGCCGGAGGTCAGGGGTTTCGGGAAGCGGTGGCCGGCCTGAGCGGCACCGAGGCGAGATGGGCTCCGCGCTCGCCGCGCGACAGCACGAGCTTGCGGTCATGGAGGGCCTCGAGGCCGGGCCTGAGGCCGACGCTGATCAGGGTCGAGCCCTCCAGCGCCGCGACGAGGGTCGCCATGAGGCGCGCCTCGCCGCCCTCGTCGAGGGCGCTGGTGGCGCCGTCGAGGATGACGAGTTCCGGCCGCTGGACCAGCAGGCGGGCGACGGCGAGGCGCTGGCGCTCGCCGTTGGACAGCGTCTGGTCCCAGCGGTCGCTCTCGTCGAGCCGGTGGCTCAGATAACCGAGGCCGGCCTCGACCAGGGCCTCGGTGAGCACGGCGTCGTCGACAGGCAAAGACTGCGCCGGATAAAGCAGGACGCCGCGCAGGGTTCCCGCCGGTAGGTAGGCCCGCTCCGGGATGAAGGCGACACTGCCGCCGGAGGGCAGCGCGATCACACCGGTGCCCCAGGGCCAGAGGCCGGCGAGGGCGCGGACCAGGGTCGACTTGCCTGTGCCGCTCTCCCCCGAGACCATGACCTTCTCGCCCGCCTCGATGCGGGCACTGGCCTGGTCGATCAGGACACGTCCGGCGCGGTCGGCGATGGTCAGTTCGTCGAGCCGCACCGCGCCGGTTCCGGAGGGCGCCAGAACCACGCCGCCGGTGTGGTTGCGGTCGAAGTCCCCGCCGATGTCGTCGATGGCGTTGGTCAGTTCGGTGACGCGCTGCATCGAGGCGTAGCACTGGGCCAGCGCTCGGAAATTGTCGACCAGCCAGGCGATGGCGACCTGCACCTGCATGAAGGCGCCGGCGAGCTGCGTCACCTGGCCGAGGGTGAACTCGCCCGACAGGTATTTCGGCGCTGCGAGCAGCAGGGGCAGCACGGGAATGAAGACGCCACTGCCATTGGTCAGCCAGGTGATGTGGCCGTGGCGGCGGACCACGGCGAGCCAGCGCCCGACGAGGTCGTTGTAGGTGGCGCCGAGCGCCCGGCGCTCGTCGGCCTCGCCGCGGATGAGGGCGACGCTCTCGGCGTTCTCGCGCAGGCGGGTGAGCTCAAAGCGCAGCTTGGCCTCGGCCTCGTTGCGGCGGGCGACTGCGCCCGGAAGGCGCCGCCCGACCCACAGCATGAGGCCGGACATGGCGATGCCGTAGAAGAGCGCCGCCAGCACCATATAGCCGGGAATCACAAAGGACCCCGAGCCGAGCTGGACGGTCAGGCCGCCGCCGACCACCCACAGCACGCCGACGAACGTGAGCGCGGAGACGATGGAGGAGAGCAGGCCGATGGCGAAATCGACGATGGGCTCGGTCGCCAGTCGCGTGTCATCGGCGATGCGGTACTCCGGGTTGGCCGGTTCGGTGCGCGCAAGCCCCATGCGGTAGTAGCGCTGGCCGCCGATCCAGCGTTCGATGAGCGAGCCGATGAGCCACTCGCGCCAGCGCACCTGCAGCGTCTCGCGCGAGACGACGATGCCCACGCCGATGGCAGCCGCGCAGACGACGAGGCCGAGGAAGACGACGACCGCCCAGATCACGGTCGTCGTGTCGGTGTTCTCCAGCGCGTCGAAGAAGCGGCGGTTCCAGGTGTTGACCGCGAAGTTGATGCCGACATTGATGATGAGACAGGCGGCCAGGGCGCCCGTGAGAAACCACGCCCGTCGCGCCGTGGCACCGACCCACCAGCCCGATGCGAGAGCGAAGAAGTCGCGAAAGACCTTGCGGTCGAGGCCTTCGGGTGAGGTGGCGGGTGGGGACGACAACGCTGGGGGCACCCGCGGCAGGCAGAACACGACTTCGTGAGCGCCACCTTCCACGATCCCGGAAAGCTACGCAATTCCCCCATTCACGCCCGGCGTGGATGAATGGCCCCTGAACCGGCCTCAGCCGATGCCGAGCACCCGGAGCCAGAGGATCGAGGTCACCACCGCCAGCAGGGTCGACAGCGCCACCGCCGTCGAGGCGATGCCGACGCCCTGCCCGTAGCGGGCGGCGAAAAGGTAGGCGTTGATTCCGGCGGGCATGGCGGCGAACAGCACCACGGTGCCCGTCCAGGCCGGCGGCAGGGCGAAGAGGTAGTGCGCGATCACATAGGCGATAGCCGGATGAACCAGCAGGCGCAGCACGCAGATCATCAGGGCCACGGGCACGTCGGCGCGCACGCCATAGGTCTTCAGCGACAGGCCGAGGGCAATCAGCGACAGCGGGATCGTGGTGCTCGCCACCATCTCCAGCATGGTCGCGGGAATGCCGGAGGGCCGGATGCCCGCCGCCTGGAAGGCGACGCCCGCCGCCATGGCGATGATCAGCGGATGGGTGGCGAGGCCCTTGCCGAGCTTGACCACAAGCGACCCGCCGTTTGCCGCCCGAGTACCCTCGAGCATCAGCGTCGCCAGGGTCATGGTGATGGGCAGGTTCACCGCCAGAAGCATGGCGATGGGGAAGGCTGCTTCCTCGCCATAGGCCTTGAGGATGACCGGAATGCCGATCAGCACTGTGTTCGCCTGTCCCGTGGCGAGGCCGGCGATCACCGCGTCGCCGCGGCTGCGACGGAACAGCCCGGCGGCGAGAATGCTCGCCAGCCCCCAGACGATGGCCATGCCGGCGTAGTAGGCGATCCAGTAGCCCCAGGGAAAGGTACCCGGAAAGACAGCGGCGGTCAGCAGCTTGAACATCAGGGCGGGCGCCCCGATGGTGAAGAGATAGGAGGTCAGGCCCTCATTGGCCCGCTCACCGATCAGGTCCGCCAGCGCCGCCCCGTAGCCGAGGGCGACCAGGCCGAAGACCGGCGCAACGAGCATCACGAGTTCGAGCATGGCGGCCAAAGTCCGTTAACGAATTGCGTCGAGTAAACCATTTCTTCGTCATTCGGCGTTAGGACTGCCGCATGCCCGCCATGTCACACAGAAGCGCCGCGAAAACCGCCCGCGGACCGTCGCTGAAGGTCTTGATCGCCGACGACCACGCCTTCTCGCGCGAGGTTGTGGCGCGCATCGCCAGCGCGCTCGGGCACCAGGTGACCTCCGTCGACGGCGGCCATGCGGCGCTCGAAGCCGTCGCGGCGGCAAGCTTCGACGTCGCGGTCATCGATCGGCGCATGCCCGACATGGATGGCGCGGCGGTGGCCATCGCCATGAAGGCCCATCCGGGTCACCCCCGCCTCGTCGCCTTGTCGGGCGACGATCCGGCCGACATGCTGCCCGGGCTCTTCGACGTCGTCCTGCAGAAGCCGGTCGACGCCGCGGTTCTGGCGCGAGCCCTCGCCGGCTGATCCTCCTGCTGACGACCGCGACCGTCTGTGACAGTTGTGCAACGCACATCTGCCATTTGTTCAGCCATCTTTAAGCAAGCTCACGTTTTCATCACACTCACGGTCAGTTCCATGGCCCGAGGTGATTCAGCCCCATGTCCGTGCGTCCCCTGTTGCGACCCGACGCGACGATCTCCGGACCTGCCGCGCCCACGGGCCGCCGCCCTTCCGGATCACGCACAGCACGGCCGAAGGACATTCTCATCGTCCTCCATCAGGAGCATTCGACGCCGGGCCGCGTCGGCCGGCTGCTGCAGGAGCGGGGCTTCCGGCTCGACATCCGCCGGCCGCGCTTCGGCGATCCGCTCCCCGCCGAAACCCGCGACTACGCCGGCGCCGTCATCTTCGGCGGGCCGATGAGCGCCAATGATCCCGACGACTTCGTCAAGGCGGAGATCGACTGGATCGGTATCGCCCTGAAGGAGGAGCTGCCCTTTCTCGGCATCTGCCTCGGTGCACAGATGATGGCGCGGCATCTCGGTGCGAAGGTTGCCTTCCATCCCGAAGGCCAGGTCGAGGTCGGCTACTATCCCATCTATCCGACCGACGCGGCGCGCAGCGAACTGCCCTGGCCGGACCATGTCTACCAGTGGCATCGCGAGGGCTTCGACGTACCGACCGGCGCCGAGTTGCTCGCCACCGGCGACTGCTTCGCCAACCAGGCCATCCGTGTCGGCCGCGCCGCCTATGGCATCCAGTTCCACCCGGAGGTGACGCACTGGATGATGAACCGATGGACCACGCGCGCCCACGAGCGCATGGCGTCCCCCAATGCGCGGCCTCGCCAGGACCATTTCGACGGGCGCTACATGTACGATCCCGGCGTGCGCCTGTGGCTGGATTCGTTTCTCGATCACTGGACGGCGCTGAAGGTCGCCTGACCGGCAAGGCCTGCGGCGTCACGCAGATGACATCGGCTGCGGCCAGCGTCACAGTCGAGCAAGTCCGGGGAGGCGATTCGCCCCCCGGAGGGCGCCGGGGCCCATGTGGCCACCGGCGTCGAGCGCAGGGAGGTCGCCATGCCGCGAATCTTCACCGGTCTTGCCGTTCCTGAGTCCGTCGCGGAGGATCTGGCCCGGCTGCGCGGCGGCCTGATGAGCGCCCGCTGGATCGAGCCTGAGGACTATCACCTGACGCTCCGCTTCGTCGGCGACGTCGATGAACGGACGGCCAACGAGATCGCCGACCTGCTCTATGCGGTCCGCAAGCGGTCCATCGAGGTCACGCTCACCGGCCTCGCGGCCTTCGGCGGCGACCGGCCCCGCTCGATCTATGTCGCCGTCAGGCAGACTGCGCCGCTGATGGAACTGCAGTCCGAGCACGAGCGGATCATGCGCCGGGTGGGGTTGTCGCCCGAGCCTCGGAAGTTCGTGCCGCACATTACGCTGGCGAGGCTCAGCCGCGACGCGACGGCCCGCTCGGTCGCCGACTGGCTGGCGCTGCGCGGCCTGTTCATGAGCCGCACCTTCATTGTGCCGAGCTTCGAGCTGTTCTCGTCGAAGGAATCGGTCGGAGGCGGCCCCTATCTGGTCGAGGAGACCTATCCTCTGGCGGCCTGAGCAGGCCTGCTCGAAACGACGAAGCGGCCCCGAGGGACCGCTTCAGATGAATTGCAGGGCTCGCGCGCCTAGTTGCTGGCGGCGCCCTGATTGGCGACCTGCGGTGCCGTATGCGGCTGCGGTGCGGCTGCCGGGCTGCCGAGGCCGATGGAGCCCATGGTCCGGCTCAGCCAGTTGCCCTGCGGCGCTGCAGGGGCCGGCGCAGGCTCCTGCGCGAAGGCCGAGACGGCGCTGGCCTGGGCCGAGCCGGTCGAGCGGGCAGCAACCGTCGTCCTCAGCGGCGAGGGGACCGGAACCGGTGCGCTGGCGATGGTTGTGGCGACCGAGGCCTCAAGTGCGGCGGGAGTTGCCGGCTGGCCAGCCGTCGCCGCCGGCAGCGTCACCGGGGTCGAGGAGGCAGACGCCAGGGCCGGCGCGGCGGCCGGGGCCGCCGCAGGCTGTTCCACGACCGGTGAGCGGGCGGAGACGAGCGTCACAGGCTGGCTCTGCTGGCTGGCCAGCGAGAAGCTGGGCTCGCTCGACCCGACGCGAATCTGGCGATGGGCGAAGCGGGCCGCGAAGGTGCGATGCGTGCCACCGTCGATACCGGAGCGTGCCGGTGCTGCCGTCACTTCACGCGACAGGGCGGCGACCTGCGCCATGTCGCGGGCGTTCTTCGCCGCGACGGCGTGGCGGATCGGTGCGGGAACGACATAGGCAGGGCAGCGGCCCGCGGCCTGGAAGGTGGGGCGGGGCGCCGAGGTATCGTCGCCGATGGCCGTGAAGCGGGTGCGGACGGAGCGCGCCGGCTCGGGCGCTGCGCGCGTCACCGGCGCGATGGTCGTCACCGGCTGGTTGAGCGAGGTCGGTACCGGGGTGCGCGGCGCCGCCGAGGTGGTGACGTTGGCACGCGAGACGCCTGCACTGCGGGTGCCCGCCCAGGGATCGTTGGCGGCGATCATCTCGCGGGTCTGCGGCGCGCCGCCCTGAGCCAGCACCGATTCCGGTGCGACCGCATTGAACACATAGCGGCGCTCGCAGACGTCGACCTGAGGCTCCTGGCGCGTCACCTCGAAATGGTCGTGGCCCTCCTTCAGGTTGCGCCAGAAGGCCATGTGCGGATTGTTGCGGTGGCGCGCCATGTTCCGCGGCGTCATGCGGAACGGATAGGCCTGCACCTGGAAGCTCTCCTGGCCGGCCTGCAGGGCCTCGCGGGCCAGGGCATAGACCTCGGCGATGGCTTCGTCGGTCATGGCGTAGCAGCCGCGCGACGAGCAGTCACCGTGCACCATGAGGTGCGAACCGGTCCGCCCGTAGGAGCGGTCGAACTGGTTCGGGAAGCCCATGTTGAAGGCGAGGTAATAGGACGAGTTCGGATTCATCAGACCCATGTTGATCTGATAGAAGCCCTCCGGAGACTGCCGGTCGCCTTCGCGGACCTTCGGACCGAGGTCGCCCGAATAGTTGCAGATCGGATAGGTCTTGAAGTGGGCATAGCGGCCGGAGGCGTCACGCTTCCACACCTCGAGCTCGGCCTCTTCCTTGAAGATGCGCATCAGCACGGGCGAGGCGCGCGTCATGCCCTTGACGTTCAGTTCCTCGAGGACGGCCTGGGAGATCGGGCGGTTGCCGCGATTGGGGTCGCCGCGCGAAACAGTCTCACCCTGGCAGCCGGCGAGCAGCAGCGCACAGGCCGCCGCGGAAACGGCGAGCCGCCAACCCGTGACCCGAAGGGACCGGGAGGTTTCCCCCTGAGACTGACCGGCCGTCTGCTGCAATGCTCTGCTCCCGAAACCGGGCGGAAACCGCCCCATGCACGGTATCAGCTTGGCGCCGATGATCCTTAACGGACCTTTGAAAGCGACCGATAGCGTCAACCCGAGGTTACCGCAAGCCGGCGAAAACACGACCGAGGGTTAACGATTTCCAACGCCCGCTCACTTCCCGGTGATGTTGCCACGGGGAAGGTGGCGACCGTGTGGCCGGCGGCTCAGACGGCGCGCCCGATCGCCAGGAACTTGTCGCGGCGCAGGCGCCGGATGTCCTCGGGGGCGCGGCCGACGAGATCCCGCAGCGCCGTCTCGATGGCGTCCCCGACCCGCGTCACCGTCAGGTCGGGATCGCGATGGGCGCCGCCTACCGGCTCCTGGACGATCTGGTCGATCACCCCGAAGCGCATCAGGTCCTGCGCGGTGATCTTCATGTTGGTGGCGGCTTCCTGCGCCTTGGTCGTGTCGCGCCACAGGATGGAGGCCGCACCCTCCGGCGAAATCACGCTGTAGATGGCGTGTTCCAGCATCATCACCCGGTTGGCCGTGGCGATGGCGATGGCGCCGCCCGAGCCGCCCTCGCCGATGATGACCGCGACGTTCGGAACGCCGAGGCCCAGGCTGCGGTCGGTGGAGCGGGCGATGGCCTCGGCCTGGCCGCGTTCCTCGGCGCCGATGCCGGGATAGGCGCCGGCGGTGTCGACCAGCGAGACGACGGGGATGTCGAAGCGTTCGGCGGTTTCCATCAGGCGGACCGCCTTGCGGTAGCCCTCGGGGCGCGCCATGCCGAAGTTGTGCCGGATGCGCGTCTCGGTCGTGTCGCCGCGCTCATGACCCATGATGCAGATGCTCTGTCCGCGGAAACGACCGAAGCCGCCGACAATGGCCTCGTCCTCGCCGAAGACGCGGTCGCCGGCCAGCGGGGTGAAGTCCTCCAGCAACTGGCCGATGTAGTCGAGCGTGTGCGGCCGGCCGGGATGGCGGGCCACCAGGGTCTTCTGCCAGGGGGTGAGGCCATGGTAGAGGTCCTTCAGCGCCTGGTCGGCCTTCTGCTCGAGCCGCGTCACCTCATCGGTGATGGAGACGCCGCCGTCGCGTGCGGCCACTTCGCGCAGTTCCTCGACCTTGGATTCGAGTTCGGCGATCGGCTTTTCGAAATCGAGGTAGCTGCGCATCGGCAAGGGTGCGGTCCAGAACCTTGAGGACGATCCCGCGGGGACCTGGAGAAGGGTCCGGGAGGACCCGTTGAAGGGCGAGGACATGCCTTTCGCGGCATGGCAAGTCAAGGACGGAGGACTGCCTAGTCGTCCCCGGCCAGCGGATGCAGGTCGCGCACGAGGCTCGTCAGCCGCTCGTCGAGCACATGGGTATAGATCTGTGTGGTCGCAATGTCGGCATGGCCGAGAAGCTGCTGCACGGAGCGCAGATCGGCACCGTTCTGCAACAGATGGCTGGCGAAGGCGTGCCGGAGCACGTGCGGCGACACCTTTGCGGCAGACAGGCCGGCGGCACCCGCGACGGCCTTCAACTCGCGTCCGACATGCTGGCGCGTCAGATGGCCGCTCTCGCCGGAGGAGGGAAAGAGCCACTTGGAAGGACCGAGCCCCGAATCCTCCCGCAGCGCCAGATAGGTGGCCATGGCCTCTTTCGACGCGCCGTTCAGCGGGACGATGCGCTCCTTGTTGCCCTTGCCGCGCACGACGAGGAAACGCTGGTCGCGACGGGCGGCGGCGATGGGGAGGGCGATCAGCTCCGACACACGCATGCCGGTGGCGTAGAGAAGCTCCAGAAGGCAGGCGAGGCGCGCCGCCCTGAGTCTCTCGCCGATGGGCCTCTGCGGATCGGCAATGCCTTCACGCGAGGTGGCGAGCAGGCGGTCGACCTCCGCCAGCCCCAGGGTCTTCGGCAGCGGGCGGTTGCGTTTCGGGCCTTCGAGTACGGCGGCCGGGTCCTCCGGGCTCATGCCCTCTCCGTAGAGAAAGCGATGAAGCTGGCGCACGGCCGAAAGGCGGCGGGCGAGGGAGGCGGTCTTCAACCCGCGCGACTGGCAATCGGCGAGATAGGCGCGGATGGTTGCCGTGCTGACCGATTTCGGACTGGCACCCTCGGCGGCCAGGAAGCCGGCATAGTCGTCGAGGTCGCGGCGATAGGCCTCCAGCGTGTTGTGGGCAGCTCCGCGCTCCGCCGCCATCATGTCGAGGAACAGGTCGATCTCGCCGGCCACCCGGGGGTCCTAGCGCCGCGGCTGGAGGCGCGCGGGCGGCACCGCGACGCTCATCTCGCGCGGCTCGGGCTCCACCAGATAGGCCAGCGCCAGCATGCCGGAGAAGCCGAGGCCTCCCAGCACGAGCAGGACCACCACCAAGCGGAACAGTGTCGGCACCCGGGTCTCCTCGCCGAATCGTCCTCTTCGACCATCAAAGCCTGTTCGCTTCAAGGCGCAAGCGAGCGATTGTCCGCCTGCAACCGTGGACAGCCGGTGCCCGGTGCTTTCCGGCGCCCCCGGGCGCCTCTATGGTCGCGCCACCGCGAGGACCCGCATGAGCCTGACGATCGCCACCTGGAACATCAATTCCGTTCGCCTGCGGATCGAGACGGTCGCCCGTTTCGTCGCGGAACACCGGCCCGACGTCCTCTGCCTGCAGGAGACCAAATGCATGGACGGGCAGTTCCCACTGGCCGACGTCAGACGCATGGGCTTCGACCACATCGCCATCCACGGCCAGAAGGGCTATCACGGCGTCGCCATCTTCTCCCGCCATGTCCTTGCCGATGTCGATCGCCGGGCCTTCTGCGGCAAGAACGACGCGCGCCACATCGCCGCGACGCTGGCGGAGGGGCCCGGGGCCGGCACGCGCATCCACAATTTCTACGTTCCGGCAGGGGGCGACGAGCCCGATCCCGCCATCAACGAGAAGTTCGCGCACAAGCTCGGCTTTCTCGACGAGATGGAAGAATGGGACGGCCTCAGGGTCGGCGGCGGCACATCCAAGGCGATCCTCGTCGGCGATCTCAACATCGCCCCCCTCGAGCACGATGTCTGGAGTTCGAAGCAACTCACCAAGGTTGTCTCGCACACGCCGATCGAGCGCCGCCGGCTGACCGAGGTCGCCGCGCGCGGCGGCTGGGTCGACATGATGCGGGCGCTGACCCCCGAGCCGGAGAAGCTCTACACGTGGTGGAGCTACCGGGCGGCCGACTGGGCCGCTGCCGACAGGGGCCGGCGCCTCGATCACGTCTGGCTGAGCCCGGCTCTCGCGCCCGCCATGAAGCGTGTCGACATCCTGCGCGAGGCGCGCGGCTGGGAGCGCCCGTCGGACCATGTCCCGGTCATCGCAACGCTGTCCCCGTGACAACGCAGCACGGTTGGTGTTGCACTGCACCACCTGAACGGCCTATGCCCCGCGGGCTGCCGTTTCGTTGACACCCTGCGGGGCCGCTTCTACGGTGCGCGCCCGGTCGAAATGACTTTCAAAACCGATTGTCCGAGGGATGTTTCATCCACTCGGGGAGGGACACGATGAAGATCCTTGTGCCCGTGAAGCGGGTCGTCGATTACAATGTGAAGATTCGCGTGAAGCCCGACGGCTCCGGGGTCGAACTCGCCAACGTCAAGATGTCGATGAATCCCTTCGACGAGATCGCCGTCGAGGAGGCGATCCGCCTGAAGGAAAAGGGCGCCGCGACCGAGATCGTCGTCGTCTCCATCGGCCCGCAGGGCGCCGCCGAGACCATCCGCACCGCGCTCGCCATGGGCGCCGACCGCGGCATCCACGTGAAGACGGACGCCACCGTCGAACCGCTGGCCGTCGCCAAGATCCTCAAGGGCGTCGTCGGTGAGGAGGCCCCGGGCCTCGTCATCCTCGGCAAGCAGGCGATCGACGACGACGCCAACCAGACGGGCCAGATGCTGTCGGCGCTGCTCGGCTGGTCGCAGGGCACCTTCGCCTCCAAGGTCGAGGTTGCCGGCGACGCCGTCTCCGTGACCCGCGAGGTCGACGGCGGCCTGCAGACGGTCAAGCTGAAGACGCCTGCCATCGTCACGACGGACCTGCGCCTCAACGAGCCGCGCTATGCCTCGCTGCCGAACATCATGAAGGCGAAGAAGAAGCCGATCGACGAGAAGACGCCGGAGACCTACGGCGTCGACGTCGCTCCGCGCCTCAAGGTGCTGAAGACCACCGAGCCGGGTGGGCGCAAGGCCGGCGTCAAGGTCGCCTCCGTCGCCGAACTCGTCGGCAAGCTCAAGAACGAAGCCGGGGTGCTCTGATGGCCACGCTCCTTCTCGCCGAACACGACAATGCCTCGCTGAAGGACCCGACGCTGAAGGCGCTGACCGCCGCGAGTGCCCTCGGCGCACCGGTCACCGTCCTCGTCGCCGGCTCCGGCTGCCAGGGTGCCGCCGAGGCTGCCTCCAAGCTTGCCGGTGTCGCCAAGGTGCTGGTCGCCGACGGTGCCGCCTATGCCAACCTGCTGGCCGAGCCGACGGCGGCCCTCATCGTGTCGCTGGCCGGTGGCTTCGACGCGATCGTCGCGCCCTCGACCGCCAACGGCAAGAACATCCTGCCGCGCGTCGCCGCCCTGCTCGATGTGATGCAGATCTCCGACATCACCAAGGTCGTCGCGCCCGACACGTTCGAGCGGCCGATCTATGCCGGCAACGCCATCCAGACGGTGCAGTCGACCGACGCCAAGAAGGTCATCACGGTGCGGACCGCCTCCTTCCAGGCGGCCGGTATAGGTGGTTCCGCCCCGATCGAGGCGGCTGCCGCTGCGGCCGATCCGGGTGTGTCGACCTTCGTCGGCGAGGAGATCGCCAAGTCCGACCGTCCGGAGCTCGGCGCTGCCAAGATCATCATCTCCGGCGGCCGCGCGCTCGGCTCCAAGGAGAACTTCACCAAGGTGATCGAGCCGGTGGCCGACAGGCTCGGCGCCGCCATGGGCGCCTCGCGCGCCGCAGTGGACGCCGGCTACGCGCCGAACGACTGGCAGGTGGGGCAGACCGGCAAGGTCGTCGCGCCGGAACTCTACATCGCCGTCGGCATCTCTGGTGCGATCCAGCACCTCGCCGGCATGAAGGACTCCAAGGTCATCGTCGCCATCAACAAGGACGAGGAGGCGCCGATCTTCCAGGTGGCCGACTACGGCCTCGTCGGCGACCTCTTCACGATCCTGCCCGAGCTCGAGAAAGAGCTCGGCAAATAAGACGCTCAGCGGCGGGCGGGGTCCTGATCCCGCCCGCCGTCCTATGCACGGTCGGGATAGCATCCGGGACGGGTCCGTCGTAGAGATGTCCGCCAGATCGTCTTGATCGCACCGCCGCCCGGCGCAACCTGCCGGGCCGTGCACCGGGTGGAACCATGGACATTCGCAAGATCGGCGTGATCGGCGCCGGCCAGATGGGCAACGGCATCGCGCATGTGGCGGCTCTCGCCGGCATCGACGTGGCCCTGCACGACCTTTCCGAGGACCGCATCAAGTCGGGCCTCGCGACGATCAACGGCAATATGAGCCGGCAGCTGTCGAAGAGCCTCATCACCGAGGAAGAGCGGCAGAACGCGCTGCTGCGCATCGAAGGCGCCCCGAAGGTGGATGACCTCGCCGACTGTGACCTCGTCATCGAGGCCGCCACCGAGAACGAGCAGGTCAAGGTCAAGATCTTCCAGTCGGTCTGCCCGGTGCTGCGGCCGAACGCGATCCTGGCGACGAATACCTCGTCGATCTCGATCACCCGCCTCGCCTCGACGACGGACCGCCCCGAGCGCTTCATCGGCATCCACTTCATGAACCCGGTGCCGGTCATGCAGCTCGTCGAGCTGATCCGCGGCATCGCCACCGAGGACGAGACCTTCGAGGCCTCGCGCGCTCTCTGTACCAAGCTCGGCAAGACTATCGCCGTGGCCGAGGACTTCCCGGCCTTCATCGTCAACCGCATCCTGCTGCCGATGATCAACGAGGCGATCTACACGCTCTACGAGGGTGTCGGTTCGGTCGAGGCCATCGACACCGCCATGCGGCTCGGCGCCAACCATCCGATGGGTCCGCTGCAGCTCGCCGACTTCATCGGGCTCGACACCTGCCTGTCGGTCATGCAGGTGCTCTACGAGGGCCTCGCCGATTCCAAGTACCGGCCCTGTCCGCTGCTGGTGAAATATGTCGAGGCTGGCTGGCTCGGCCGCAAGTCGCAGCGCGGTTTCTATGACTACCGCGGCGAGCGCCCGGTTCCCACGCGCTGAGGGCCTTGCCGTTCAGGCACCGACCCTGCCGGCCTCCTGCTGGTCGACATCCTGGCTGGAGATGACGCGATTGCGTCCGGCGCGCTTGGCCGCGTAGAGCGCCCGGTCCGCCGCCGCCACGATCTGGGCGATCTCGGCGTCGCCCCGGGCCGTGGCGATACCGATGCTAACGGTCAGGGCGAAGGGGACGGACGGTCCGCCGACCAGCCCGCGGATCCGCTCCGCAGTGTCCCGGGCACCATCCTCGTCCGTATTCGGCATCAGAACGGCGAACTCCTCGCCGCCAAACCGCGCCACCACCCGTTCGGGGGTCGAGGCGACCTTCCTGAGCTGATCTGCCACCAGCCGCAGGGCCTCGTCACCGGCGAGGTGTCCGTGCTCGTCGTTGAAGCGCTTGAAGTGGTCGACGTCGATCAGCAGCAGCGACAGCGAGTGCCCGTTCCATGAGGCCGCGGCGGACATCAGGGCGAGGGCTTCCTCGAACCTGCGGCGATTGCCGATGCCGGTGAGCGCGTCGCTCATCGCGGAATCGGCGAGGCGCAGGTTGGCGCGGGTCAGCTCGGCATTGGTTCGCTGGAGTTCGCCGAGGAGGCGATGCATCTCTCTCTCGGCATTCATCTGCCTGACGCGAACGCGCCCGAGCGACACGATGCACATGGCCTGGAAGCCGGCGTAGAGGATGCAGATGGGGATCAGAACGTAGAGGCCGTCCAGCACGATCGCCGCGGCGTGGAAGGCGATGAGGATAACCACCTGGGCCATGGTCGGGCCCGGCGCCATGTAGGTGCGGAAGGT
This sequence comes from uncultured Hyphomicrobiales bacterium, assembly GCA_964587395.1. GTDB lineage: Bacteria > Pseudomonadota > Alphaproteobacteria > Rhizobiales > Phreatobacteraceae > Phreatobacter. Next base: position 46,611 of record CAZPMD010000006.1, on the reverse strand, counting down.
GACCGCCTGAACCAGGACGCAGCCGAAGGCCAGCACGACGAGGCGCATGTTGTCATCGGCCGCGCGGTAGAGCAGGGCGCCGGTGAGGCCCCATAGGATCGCGACGCAGATGCACATGATGGCGAAATGGACGGCGCAGCGCGCGACATCGCCATTGAGCCCCTTCGCCCTGTAGCGTCGCGCGACCATGATGCGCAGGATTGCGCCGACGACGACCAGCACGGCGCTGGCAACCGCATCACCACGCGCGCCCGACAGGAAGACCTGCAGGATGACCAGCCCCATGGCTGCGCTGGCCATGAGGTAGGGACGATAGTCGAACAGTTCGTCGAGAAGCTCCCGTTGCTGCCGGGCGTCGGATGCGCTCGCGCCGAGCAGAAGGGGAAACCCAAAGGTTGCGCCGGACGTCATGCGATATGGGAAGAGCCACCTGGAAACGTGATACTGCGAATCTCAGGTTACGCAGGGACACGTCAAACCACCATCGGAATATGAGGCACTGTGGCAGTATCCCCACTCTCTGTCCGGCGCGCGGGCCTCAGGCTTCATTAGCCGCAACCTGCGACAAGGGGCGGGGGCAGGAGAGATGGGATGTCGACAGCCGGAATCGCCGGGACGATGGTCGCCATGCAGGGTGCACAGACCCGCATGGGCCTGCAGACCGCGATGGTGAAGCAGCAGCTGCAGGCTGATCAGGGCGTGGTCGATCTTCTCGCCGCTGCCGCGCAGTCAGCGCCCGCTCCCGGAACCGGCCTCGTGGTCGACAAGACCGCCTGAGGCCTACCGGAACCGCAGGATGAAGCGTTCGACCTCGGGGCCCCAGATGGGGATGCCATTCCCGTTGGGAAGCAGCGCGTGGCCGTCCCTGCCGAAGGGCGGCATCATCCGGAATTCCAGCGCGCTGCCCGATTGCCGGAAGGCGTCCGCCATACGGCGGGAGAGTTCGGGCGGGAAGGACCGGTCGTTCTCGGTGTAGATCCAGAGCGATGGCGTCCTCGTGCGGCGACCCATGACGCGGGCATCGCGGACGAGCGCGTCCAGCGCGCATGCCTCGCCAGTCGCGCCGGAGCGACCACGCCGTCCCCCTCCGAAATTGATCACGCCGGCGACGGCCGGGTGGTTCTCCGCCGCCAGGGCCGCGACAGCCCAGCCGCCCGTCGACTGGCCGATGGCGATGACGCCATCCTTGCGGACAAACGGCAGCTCGGTGAGCGCGTCGACGGCTGCCGTGAGGTCTGCGGCATCGGCCCGGCCGGCGCCGAAATGGTTGGGCCGCGCGCAGGAAAAGCGCTCCGCCCGTTCGCCCCCCGTCAGCCCGTAGCCGCGCCGGTGGATGACAGCGACGACGTAGCCCCGCTCGACGAACCAGTCGACGACATGCGGATAGACGCCGTGGCGCGGCTCGCCGTTGCGGGCTTGTTCGGACGAGGTGTGGTGCGTCAGGAGCACCAGCGGCCGGGGCGCCTCGCCCGCCGGCCGGAAGGTGATGGCCGCGATCTGGCGTCCCTCGTCGGCGGTGTGCGGAAAGCGCCAGGCCTGCTCGCGGTGGAGCGAACCTTCAGGCCCCTCCGGCGTCGCCGTCTGTGCCATCGCAGAGGCAGCGAGAACCAGCGCCGCCGCGAAGGCCAGGAGGGCGCGACCCATCATCCGCGCACCAGGTCCCCGAGCAGGCTCGCCGCCACCGTCGCCTTGGACACGGTGAGGCCGGAGCCTGCGATCTCCGACACCGCCGTGCGGATGCGTTCGGCGCGCGCGCCGTGCACTCCCATCCAGGCGTCGACGGCGGTCTGACCCGAAGCACTGCCGGCGACCATGTCGGCGGCGATGCGACGTTCGGCGTCGGCGATGGAGTCGAGCGCCCTGTCGAGCGCCAGACGGTCGAAATAGTCGGTGACGGTGATCGCCCGGGCCGCGGCCTTCATCTGGTCGAGGCGGAAGACCGCGGAGGCCGCGAAGGTCGTCGCCGCGACATCGGTGACGCTGCGCCCGGTCTGGTCTGCGACCGCCACGATGTCGGGGGCGGCGGCGAGATGGTCGAGGCTGGCGAGCACGCCGGCGAGGGGATCGGGCACGCCGGCCGCACGCAACTCGCTGGTCCGCGCCTGGCGGTGGGTGGCAGCATCGTGAGGCAGGGCCGTATCGAGGCTTGCCGCCACCGCCTCGATGCCCGCCCGGTGATGGGCGACGACGTCGGCAAGGCCGTGCGTCAGGTCGACATTGCGGATGAACCAGATGACCCGGTCGATCAGCAGGTCCTGGATCGCCGCATAGAGTTCGAGCTGCAGCGTTCCGGCAATGCGGTTGTCGAGGCCGTCCAGTTCGGTGTTGAGCGCCGTCATGCCATAGGCGTCGCGGACGGCAGCGAAGGCGGAGGCGATGGTCGCAACGTCGGCGCCCGTCTGGTCGATGAGGCGGGCGACGAAGGCCGGTCCGCCCCGGTTGATCATCGAATTGGCCAGCCCCGTCGCGATGATCTCGCGGCGCAGGCGATGGGTCTCGATGGCGTCGGGGAAGCGCTCCTGCACCGGCCGCGGGAAGTAGCGCATGAGCTCGCGCGCCAGATAGGGATCATCCGGCACGCTGGAAGCCAGGAGGTCGTCGTAGAGGTCGATCTTGGCATAGGCCAGCAGCACCGCGATCTCCGGCCGCGTCAGCGGGTCGCCGCGCCGCCGCCGTTCGGCGAGTTCGGCTCCATCGGGCAGGTATTCCACCGCCCGGTCGAGTTTTCCTTCCGTCTCGAGGTTCTGCATCAGCCGCTGCTGGAAGCCGAGGTCCTCGAGACCGCGGCGCTGGGACAGCGACAGCGCCAGGGTCTGCAGGTAGTTGTTGCGCAGCACCAGCGCGCCGACCTCGTCCGTCATCTCCGCCAGCAGGGTGTTGCGGGCCTCGGGGTCGAGGCGGCCGTCGCGTTCCGGCGTGGTCAGGGCGATCTTGATGTTGACCTCGACGTCCGAGGTGTTGACGCCGGCCGAATTGTCGATGGCGTCGGTGTTGAGGCGCACGCCCTTGCGGCCGGCTTCGATGCGGCCGCGCTGGGTCATGCCGAGATTGGCGCCCTCGCCCACCACCTTGGCGCGGATATCCGCGCCGGTGATGCGGATGGCGTCATTGGCGCGGTCGCCGGCCTGGTCGTCGGTCTCGGTCGCCGCGCGTACATAGGTGCCGATGCCACCGAACCACAGGAGGTCGACCGGCGCTTTCAGGATGGCGTTCATCACCTCCTGCGGGGTCGCCTCGGTCTTCGGAAGATCGAGGATGGCCTGCACCTGCGGCGACAGGGGGATCGACTTGGCCGACCGCGGGAAGACGCCACCGCCGGTCGAGATCAGGCTCTTGTCGAAGTCGGCCCAGGAGGAGCGCGGCAGATCGAACAGCCGCTTGCGTTCGGCCCAGGTGGCCTGCGGGTCGGGCGAGGGGTCGAGGAAGATGTCGCGGTGGTCGAAGGCGGCGACCAGCCTGATCGTCTTCTCCAGCAGCATGCCGTTGCCGAAGACGTCGCCCGACATGTCGCCGACGCCGGCGACGGTGAACTCCGACTGCGAAATGTCCGTGCCCATCTCGCGGAAGTGGCGTTTGACCGCTTCCCATGCGCCACGGGCGGTGATGCCCATCTTCTTGTGGTCGTAGCCCTGGCTGCCGCCGGAAGCGAAGGCGTCGCCGAGCCAGTGGCCCTTCTCGATGGAGAGCTGGTTCGCCGTGTCGGAGAAGGTCGCCGTGCCCTTGTCGGCAGCAACGACCAGATAGGGGTCGTCACCGTCATGGCGCACCGTCTCCGGCGGCGGGACGATGACGGAGCCTTCGATGTTGTCGGTCAACTGCAGCAGCGAGCGCACGAAGATGCGGTAGGACTCGGTGCCCTCAGCAAGCCATGCGTCACGCTGGCTCGCCGGCGGCAGCCGCTTCGGCACGAAGCCGCCCTTCGCCCCCACGGGCACAATCACGGCGTTCTTCACCTGTTGTGCCTTGACGAGGCTCAGCACCTCGGTGCGGAAGTCCTGCGGCCGGTCGGACCAGCGCAGGCCGCCGCGCGCCACCTTGCCGAAGCGCATGTGCACGCCCTCGACCCGCGGCGAATAGACGAAGATCTCGTAGAGAGGCCGCGGCGCCGGCAGGTTGTCGATCCTCTTCGACTCGAACTTGATGGCGATGGTCGGCCGTACCTGGCCGTCCTCGCCGGTCTGGTAGAAGTTGGTGCGCAGCGCCGCCTGGATCAGGTTGATGAAGGCCCTGAGGATGCGGTCCTCGTCGAGCGAGGAGACCTGGGCGAGGCTCTCCTCGAAACGGGCCATCAGGTCGGCCTGCTTGGCGTTGCGCTCCTCCACCGAGAGGCCGAGCCGCGGGTCGAAGCGCAGGTGGAACATCAGGACCACGCCCTTGGCGATGGCCGCGTGCTTGCGCAGCGTCGCCCAGAGATAGTCCTGGCTGAAGGGCGCGCGGATCTGGCGCAGCATGCGGGCAAGGGTGCGGATGACCGCAACGTCGCGCCAGGCAAGCCCGGCTTCCAGCGTCAGGGCGTTGAAGCCGTCGCTCTCGGCATCGCCGCGCATCACCGCCATCAGGGCGGCCTCCAGCTTCTCGTCAAGCGCCTCCAGATCGATGGCCTGCCCGCTCGGGCGGGCGAGCGACATGTCGTGAAGCCAGACCGGTGCGGCGCCGTCCCCCTTCGGAGCGATCTCGTAGGTGCGCTCGTCGACCACCGCGAAGCCCAGCGCCTCGAGGATCGGCACGCGCTCGGAGAGCGGAATCGGCCGGCCGCGCGAGAAGACCTTCAGGCCAGCCTCCAGACGGTCGCTGGGGTTCGGCCGGTAGAAGTTGATGGCGAGCGGGCGGACGTCGGAGAGCCCCTCGAGAATGCGGATGTCGCCGATCGCGCTCTCGGCGGGGACGGCCTCGCGATAGGCGGCCGAGAAGGCGTCGCGATAGCGGGCGACGAGTTCGCCGGTCCTGGCGGGGCCGTGAATCAGCGCGATGGCCTCTCCCAGCCCGTCGCTCCACGTCCTGACGATGCGCGCCACCGCGGCTTCCAGGTCGGCCCGGTCGATGCGTGGCGTCTCGCCGTCGCTGCGACCGATGATGAAGTGGATGCGCGTCAGCGGCCCCTCGGGGAAGAAGGGATAGAAGGCCGAGACGCGCCCCTGATAGACGGAGGCCAGGTGCTGGCCGATGGCGAGGCGGACGGTCGTGTCGAAGCGGTCGCGGGGAACGTAGACGAGGACCGACACGAAGCGGTGGAAACGGTCCTCGCGCGGCAGTACGCGCACCCGCGGCCGGTCCTCGAGCTGCATGACGGCGGTGGCGTGGGAAAACAGGGTCTCGTCGTCGATCTGGAACAGTTCGTCGCGCGGATAGCTCTCCAGCACATTGACCAGTGCCTTGCCCGAGTGTCCGTCAGGGTCGAATCCGGCACGCGTCAGCACCCGGTCCACCTTGCGCCTGAGGTAGGGGATGGTGCGGGTGGAACGGGTGTAGGCGGTGGAGGTGAACAGGCCGACGATGCGTGCCTCGCCGATGAGCTGGCCGTTCCGGTCGAACCGTTTGACTCCGACATAGTCCATGTAGATGCGGCGGTGCACGCGCGAGCGGACGTTCGCCTTGGTGATGATCAGCGGCACGGGGCGCATCAGGAACTCGCGCAACTCCGGCGTCATGACGACGAGGTCGGTGCCGCGGCGGAGGATGCGGACGTTCTCGTCGCGCAGGATGCCGAGGCCGGAGGTGAACTCCGGCTCCATCTGCCCTTCGGCAACGCCACCGACATAGGAATAGTCGCGAATGCCGAGCAGGGTGAAGTTGTTCGCCGCCAGCCATTCGAGGAACTGGATCCCCTCGGCCATCTCGGTCACGGGCAGGACGGGATTGGACTTCAGGTCCTCGATGATGGCGCGGACGCGCTCCTGCATCGGCTTCCAGTCGGCGACGCAGATGCGCACGTCGGCAAGGGTCGTCGCCAGCTCCGCTTCGAGCGCCGCCCGCCGCGGCACGTCGCCGATCCGGTCGATGTGGACATGGATCAGGCTTTCGCGCGTCGCCTGGTCGACCTGCTCAAGACCGCGATAGGCCGACAGGGCTCCATCATGTTCGCGCTCCACGGTCAGGATCGGATGGACGACGAGGCGCACCTTCAGGCCCTGTTCGCTCAGGACGCCGAGAACCGAATCGACCAGGAAGGGCATGTTCTCGTTGACGACCTCGATCACCGTGACCGAGGCGAGCTGCGAGGCCGCCGACGTCGGTTCCGGGTCGAAGAGCCGGATCGCCGACTGGCCGGCCGGGCGCCTGGCGAAGGCGGCATAGCTCTGCGCGGCGAGGGAGGCCAGGTCGCGGGCGTCGTAGGCGACGAGATCCTCGGGGTCGGTACGGCCGAACAGGTCGGAGACGTAGTCGGCCGGCACGCTGGCTTCCGTGCCCCGGAGGATGATCCCCGCCTGCTCGATGATGGCCGCAGCCCCGCGCGCGTCCTCGGCCCGATTGGTCATGCTTGATCTCCTTGGCGGGGGATTCGTCTTGGTTCTGGCTGCCGACGGCAGGATGACCATGCGGCCCCTCGGTCGTAAAGATAATTTCGTCCCCCTGATGGCCATGCTACGAGCCATGCAACGCGGTGATGACGGAGCCGGATCGGCCTCGGCCGCGACGATGCGGGGAGATGAGGCCATGGCTGCGCGCGCTGCGAAATCCGCCACCAAACCGGCTGCCAAGTCGGGTGCAAAGCCTGCGTCCAAGTCTGCTGCAAAGCCCGCCGCAGCTGCAGTGAAGAGCGCCGAGAAGCCGGCAAAGGCCAGCAAGGCGGCCGCCGAACCCATCACCGCGCTCGACCTGCCGCAGGCCCCGCTCGACGCCGAGATCGCGGCCTATTTCCTGAAGTGCCGCGACAAGATCGGCTATGTGCCGAACGTGCTGCTCGCCTATGCGCACGACCTCGCCAAGCTGAAGGCCTTCGCGGCCATGTACAACGACCTGATGCTGGCGCCCTCGGGCCTCAGCAAGCTGGAGCGCGAGATGATTGCGGTCGCCGTGTCCTCGGTGAATCGCTGCTACTACTGCCTGACCGCCCATGGTGCGGCCGTCCGCCAGCTCTCCGGCGATCCGGAGCTTGGCGAACTGATGGTGATGAACTATCGCGCTGCCCGGCTCGACGCCCGCCAGCGCGCCATGCTGGATTTCTCCGTGAAGCTGACCGAGGCGCCCTGGACGGTCGACGATCCGGATCGCGAGGCGCTGCGCAAGGTGGGCTTCTCCGACCGCGACATCTGGGACATTTCGGCCACTGCGGCCTTCTACAACATGTCGAATCGCATGGCGTCGGCTACCGACATGCGCCCCAATCCGGAGTATCACTCCGCGGCGCGCTGATTTGGTCCGGTTTGGGGCTGGCAGCTGCCATCGGCGCCCCTAGATGACAGAACTGATCCCTGTCGTGGCGCCACGGAGCTGAAGACCATGGGAACCAATGTCGCCTATCGCGGCCCGGCTGACCTGCCGGGCGTCATCCCGGTGTTTCCGCTGCCGGGTGCCCTGCTGCTGCCGCGCGGCCAGCTGCCGCTCAATATCTTCGAGCCGCGCTACCTCGCCATGATCGACGATTCCTTTCTCGCCGGGCACCGGCTCGTCGGCATGGTGCAACCGGTGCCGGCGGATGAGGACGCCAAGCGTCCGGCCCTCTCCGCGGTCGGCTGCGTCGGCCGCATCACGCAGATCGCCGAGTCGGGTGACGGGCGCTACATGCTCAGCCTGACCGGTATTTCCCGCTTCCGGATCGTCGAGGAACTCAAGGCGGTCACGGCCTATCGACAGTGCAAGGTCGACTATTCGTCCTTCGCCGGGGATTTCGAGCCCCGCGTGGGCGAGGATGACGTCGATCGCGATGGCCTCCTGAAGACCCTGAGGGAGTTTCTCGACGTCAACGACATGGAGGCCGACTGGGACGGCATCCAGCGCGCGCCGACCGAGATCCTCGTCAATGCCCTCTGCATGATGTCGCCCTGGGGCCTGAAGGAGAAGCAGGCGCTCCTTGAGGCGCCCGACCTGAAGACCCGCGCCGCGCTGCTGGTTGCGGTCACGGAGGTGGCGCTGGCCAAGGACAAGTCGGACGACGTCAAGCCGCCTCTGAACTGAACGGCTGGCGCCCGCAGCTCCGTCAGGCTAGATCAGTGCCGAGCCGCTCCTTCGAGGGATCGCAAGACCATGTCCGAATCGTCCCACCCCGCCGCAGAACCCAGGACAGCCGTTCCTCCGACACGGCCGGGAACCGTCGATCCGCGCCTGCTCGAGGTTCTGGTCTGCCCGGTCACCAAGGGTCCGCTCGACTATGATGCCGAGGCGGGCGAACTGATCTCGCGCGGCGCGAAGCTCGTCTATCCCATCCGCGAGGGCATTCCGATCATGCTCCCGGAAGAGGCCCGCCCGCTGGCCGACTGACGCTCCTTCAGAGCATCGCCGCGCCAGGAGGATGCTGGTCCAGCAGCGCCCGCCGCAGTTTCTCCATGGCGCGGCTCTCGATTTGCCGGACGCGTTCCTTGGAGATGCCGAGCTTCTCGCCGAGCGCCTCGAGGGTTGCCGCCTCGTCGCTGAGGCGACGTTCCCGGATGATGCCGAGCTCGCGTTCCGACAGGACCTGCAGCGCCTGACGCAGCCAGAGGCTTCGCCGGTCGCTGTCGATCGCCTCGCTCACCACTTCGTCCGGCAGGGGTGCCAGATCGGCGAGATGGTCGAGACGTTCAGCCGAACTGCCGCCGTCCCCCTCATGACTCGGGGCATTCAGCGAAAGGTCGGATGCGGAAATGCGGGCGTCCATGACCGCCACATCGGCCTGGCTCACGCCGACGGCCTCGGCGATGTGGCGATGTATGGTGGCGGAGCCGACGCCTGAGCCCATTGTCTGCGACAGCTGCGCCCGCAGCCGGCGCAGGTTGAAGAACAGCGCCTTCTGCGCCGAGGAGGTCCCGCCCCGGACGATGGACCAGTTGCGCAGGATGAAGTCCTGGATCGAGGCGCGGATCCACCAGGTCGCATAGGTGGAGAAACGCACCTCGCGTTCCGGCTCGAAGCGCGCCGCCGCTTCCAGCAGGCCGACATGTCCCTCCTGGATGAGATCGGCCATGGACAGGCCGTAGTGGCGGAAGCGCGCCGCGATGGCGAAGACGAGGCGCATATGCGCCTGGGCCAGCCGGTGGAGGGCCACCTCGTCATCGCGATCCTTCCAGCGGACAGCCAGGGCGTGCTCCTCCTCGCGGTCGAGGAAGGGGGCGTCCCTCGCAGCCTTCGCCAGATGCTGTCCGACGCCGGAACCCTGTGCCATGCCGGTTCTCCCTGGGATCGCTGCGGCAGGTGGGCCTGCTCCTAGGATACCGGGCAGATTACGACCGTCTTCGCGATGCGGATCAACAGCACATCGCCGGGAACGCCACGATCTTGCGACCTTCTGCCGCAGAATTGATGGCGGTTCCAGGCTTTGATTCGTGGGCTGTTCTGAGACAGCTCGGCCAACAAAAGCGAAAACCCGGCGCGAGGCCGGGTTTTCACAGATCTTGATCCGAAGGGCCTGGCTGTGGCGGCGCCTTATCAGGCGGCTTCGACTTCCGGCTCGTCGCTCTCGTCAGCTTCCTCGGCCTCGGTCTCGGCCTTGGCCGGGCCGCGGCGCGGACCCTTGGCGAGCTGCGCCTCGATCAGCTTCACGGCTTCAGCCTCGACGACCCGCTCGACGGCGGCGAGTTCACGGGCCATGCGGTCGAGGGCCTGTTCGTAGAGCTGGCGCTCCGAATAGGACTGCTCGGGCTGGGCGTCGGAGCGGAAGAGATCGCGGACGACCTCGGAGATGGCGATGAGATCGCCGGAATTGATCTTCGCTTCGTATTCCTGGGCGCGGCGGGACCACATGGTGCGCTTGATGCGGGCGCGACCCTTGAGGACCTCCATGGCCTTCGCCATGACGTCGGGCTCGGCAAGCTTGCGCATGCCCACCTGAGCGATCTTGGCGGTCGGCACCCGAAGGGTCATCTTGTCCTTCTCGAAGGTGATGACGAACAGCTCGAGCTTGAAGCCGGCAATGTCCTGCTCCTCGATGGAGACGATCTGGCCCACCCCGTGGGACGGATAGACGATGTACTCGTTCGTCTTGAAGCCCTGACGGGTCTGCGCGTTCTTCTTCACGGTCATACTGCGCCTTACTCCTCGCCGGCCGGTGACGGCCGCTGGTGATGCCCGTTCCGCGGCTCGCGCCGCCTGAGGGCCCGCGGTCGCCCCAGGGCGCCGCAGCGTTTCGCGCGAAAGGGGTCCTGGCCGGGAGCGCCCGGCCGTCCCCTGACGTCAGACGATTGAAAAACGACCTTCGGCGGCGCGACCAGCACCCATTGCGGGCCCTTCGCGACAGTTCATCGGAGTTTTCCGAAAAATAACGCCCCTCACTGAAAGGAGCGCACCGGTGGGACCGCTTTTGTTCGACTGCAGAGACATCATACCACAAATTTCGCCGAAATCAAAGGCTTGGGCGCGCGGCAGCCTCGACCCCGCGCGTCCACGCGGTCGTTTTGGCGCATTTGGTTACCGCAAGAAGGATCAGTCACCCTTGCCTGGCTGCTGCGACAGGAGGGGCTCCTTGCCCGGCTTTCCGTCCCAGTCCTTGGCATCGGGAAGCGGGTCGCGCTTCTGCGTGATGTTCGGCCACTTGCCGGCGAAGTCGGCGTTGATGCCCAGCCACTTCTCAAGCCCCGGCTCGGTGTCCGGCTTGATGGCCTCCGCGGGGCATTCCGGCTCGCAGACGCCGCAGTCGATGCACTCGTCGGGGTGGATGACGAGGAAGTTCTCACCCTCGTAGAAGCAATCGACCGGGCAGACCTCGACGCAGTCGGTGTACTTGCACTTGATGCAGTTCTCGGTGACCACATAGGTCATGCGGGGTCTCCGGCAGCGATGCGTCGGGCGTTCTCGCCGATTACCAGATCAGGTCGTTCGTACGCAAGCGATCTCGTGGTGCGACGCACGCACCTCTTGCCGGCGAGCCGGGCGAACACGATCTAGGGGCCGACTCCCATGGGGAATGCGCCATGAACTACATGAAGACCGCCATCCTCCTCGCCGCGATGACCGCCCTGTTCATGGGCATCGGCTTCCTGATCGGTGGGCGCACCGGCATGTTCATCGCGCTGGCCGTCGCGGCTGCGATGAACTTCTGGAGCTACTGGGGGTCCGACAGGGCCGTGCTCAATATGTACGGCGCCCAGGAGGTGGACCAGCACTCGGCTCCCGACCTCTACCAGATGACCTGGGAGATGACCCAGCGCGCCGGCATGCCCATGCCGCGGCTGTTCATCATCCATGAGGACCAGCCCAACGCCTTCGCCACCGGCCGCAATCCGGAGAATGCCGCCGTGGCCGTCAATACCGGCCTGCTGAACGCCCTCACGCGCGAGGAGGTGGCCGGTGTCATCGCCCACGAGCTCGCCCACATCCGCAACCGCGACACGCTGACCATGACGATCACGGCGACCCTCGCCGGTGCCGTGTCGATGCTCGCCAACTTCGCCGCCTTCTCCGGGGGCAACAGCGACAACCGCAACGGCTTCGGCGTCATCGGCTCCATCGCCATGATGATCCTCGCGCCCCTCGCGGCGGCCATCGTGCAGATGGCGATCTCGCGCTCGCGCGAATACGAGGCCGACAAGCTCGGCGCCGAGATCTGCGGCAATCCGATGTGGCTGGCCTCGGCGCTCGCCAGGATCGCCGGCGCCCACGACCAATCGGTCAACAACACTGCCGAGCACAATCCGCAGACCGCGCACATGTTCATCATCAACCCGCTGTCCGGCGAGCGGATGGACAACCTGTTCTCCACCCACCCGGACACCGGCAATCGCATCGCCGCGCTGCAGCAGCTGGCCCAGGCCTGGGGAACCGGCGGCTATGTGCAACACCACCAGCCGCAAGCCGCGCCCTGGGGCAGCAACGGCCGGCGCGGCGGTCCCTGGGGCTGATCTCCGTGCGGGGCGACGCCTTGCCGCGGGGCGGGGCGGGGTCTAGACGGGCGCCATGACCAAACGCCCGTTCCACCGAGCCCGGCCGAAGAGCACCAAGCCGAAGCCCGCCGCTCATCCCGGCCTGCCCGCGCGCAGGCGCGCCTGCGATCTGGTCGAGGCGGTCGTCCTGCGGCGCCGGCCGCTCGACGAGGCGCTGGATATGCCGACCGACCTCGAGCCGGTCGACCGGGCGCTCGCCCGCAAGATCGCCGCGACGACGCTGCGTCGCCTCGGCACCATCGACCGGCTGCTGGCCGAGCGCCTCGCCAAGGGTCTCCCCGACGGACTGCCCCGGCTGGAGACGGTGCTGCGGACCGCGGCCTGCCAGATCCTCTTCCTCGACGTCCCCGACTATGCCGCCGTCGACAGCGCCGTGCGCATGGTGGAGGCCGACCGCAAGGCGAAGGGTTTCGCCGGCCTCGCCAACGCCGTGCTCCGCGGCCTCGGCCGCGACAAGGCCGAGGCGCTGTCCTCCCTCGACCCGCTCGACGATCTGGCGCCCTGGCTGCGCGAGCGATGGACGGCCGCCTATGGCGACGCGGAGACCCGCGCGATTGCCGCCGTCATCGCCAGCGAGCCGCCGCTCGACCTCACCGTCAAGTCCGACCCGGAAAGCTGGGCCGCCCGCCTCGGCGGCTTCGTCACCCCGACCGGCTCGGTGCGTCTCAAGGCGGAGGGCGCCATCCCGGACCTTGCGGGCTATGGCGACGGCGAATGGTGGGTGCAGGACGCCGCGGCCGCCC
>CAZPMD010000006.1:25434-33825 GCA_964587395.1 uncultured Hyphomicrobiales bacterium | reverse complement strand
GTGAAGGGCCTCGCCGTCGCCGATCTTTGCGCCGCGCCCGGCGGCAAGACGGCCCAGCTCGCCGCTGCCGGCGCCATCGTGACGGCCGTCGACCGCTCCGCCCGCCGGCTGGAGCGTGTGACCGAGAACATGGCGCGGCTGAAGCTCGGCGTGGAGACGCGCGCCGCCGACGCGCTGGAACTCGAAGGGTCCTTCGACGCGATCCTGCTGGACGCGCCCTGCACGGCGACCGGTACGGTGCGCGGCCACCCTGACGTCATGCAGCTGAAGTCGATGACCGATGTGGAGGGCCTGGCGCGCCTGCAGGCGCGCCTGCTCGACCACCTGCCGGACCTCATGAAACCCGGCGGGCGCGCGGTCTATTGCACCTGCTCCCTGGAGCCGGAGGAGGGCGAACTGCAGATCGCGGCGCTTCTCGCCCGCGAACCGCGTCTTGCCCTCGATCCGATCCGGCCGGACGAACTGGCGGGGATTGCTCCCTTCGTGACGCCGGAGGGGTTCCTCCGGACACTGCCGTCGCACTGGCCGGATGCCGACCCGGCCAGGGCCGGCCTCGACGGCTTCTTCGCCGCACGGCTCCTCCGCCGGGATTGATCCGGGGCCGGCACCGCCGACCCCGATCCTCCCCGCCGATCAGGCGGGGCGATCGCCCTTCTTCATCTTCACCGCGCGGTTGTCGACGCCGGGCAGCATCTTGGCGGGATCGCGGGTGACGACCACGTCGACCACCGAGGGGCCGTCATGGGCCATGGCCTCGGCGAGCGCGGCTGCCAGCTGGCCCGGCTCCTCGACGCGGACGCCGTGGCAGCCGAGGGCCTTCGCGGCCACCGCATAGTTCGTCTCGGCGAGATCGGAGGCGTGGTAGGCGCCCGGACCATAGACGAGGTGCTGCAGCGCCTTGACGTAGCCGGAGGCGGCGTTGTTCACGACGATGACGGTGAACTTCAGGCCGGTGCGGCGCGCCGTCTCAAGTTCGCCGAGCATCATGTTGAAGCCGCCGTCGCCGGTGAGGCTCATGACCTGCTTGCCGGGCGCGGCCATGGCGACGCCCAGCGCGCCGGGCAGGCCGTAGCCGATGGAGGCGAAGCCGCGATCCGGCACGAAGGCGCGGCCGGCCTGCTTGGTGTCGAACAGCAGGCCGCCCCAATGTGCGGCGAAGCCACCGTCGGCGACGAGATAGCCGTCGGCCGGCAGGGCGCGGTTGATCTCGGTAAGGAGGCGCGCCATGGACACCGGCGTCTCGTCCGAGTTGAGCCGCTCGGAGACGCCCTCGCGCCACTCCGCCATGCGCGCCGGCACTTCGGCGGCATAGTCGGCGAGGCGTGCGCGGATCGCCGGCGCGGCTTCCCTGAGGGCGGCATGCAGATCGGTGATGCTCGCGCGGACGTCGCCCCAGAGGGCGAGCTCCGGCTCCAGCGTGCGGCCGAACTCCTCGGCGACGATATCGATATGGATCACCGTCTTGCCCTTCGGCGGCACGGTGAAGCGCTTGGTGGCGATCTCGCCGAGCTTGCAGCCGACGACGATGATGAGGTCGGAGGCTTCGATCAGCCCATTGGCGATGCGGTCGTAGCGGCCGAACAGGCCGGCGCTGACCGGATCGGTGCAGGGCACGGCGCCCTTGCCGCTCATGGTGTGGGCGACGGGAATGTTGAAGGCACGCGCAAAGTCGGTCAGCGTCTGGGCGGCGCCCGAGATATGGACGCCGCCGCCGGCGAGGATGATCGGCCGCTTGGCTTCGGCGATCATGCGCGCGGCGCGCTCGAGATCGGCGAGGTCCGGGCGGCAGCGGATCGACGGGGCCATGCCGTGGCGCGGGTCGACCTTGAAGTCCTCGTCGGAGAAGCCGTAGGTGCCGTGGCAGATGTCCTCCGGCACGTCGACCACGACCGGACCGGGCCGGCCGGAGGTCGCCACCGCGAAGGCGCGGCGCATCAGCTCGGGGATGCGCTGGATCATCTCGACCCGGATGACCTCCTTGACGCAGGGACGCAGGATGTCGAGCTGGCGGCTCTCCTGCGTCATGTTCTTCCAGGAATGCTCGCGGTTGGTGTCTCCCACCAGCGCCACCATGGGCGTGCCGGCATTGAGCGCCTCGACGAGACCGGTGACGAGGTTGGTGGCCCCGGGTCCGAGCGTTGCGTCGGCGAGGCCGACCTTGCCGGAGACCTTGGCATAGGCGTCGGCGGCGAAGACGGCGGCGCGCTCGTCATTGATCAGGTGATGCTCAAGGCCGAGGCGACGCGCGGCATCATAGAAGGGCAGCAGCTGGAAGCCGCCCATGCCGAACATCGGGCCGCCGTCGAAGGCCTGGATCATGCGGGCGAGCGCCTCGCCGCCGGTCATCTCGTTGTCGCTCATTGTCGATTCTCTCCCGTTGGAATGAATGGCGCGTTGGGGCGGCGCTCAGGCGGCGGCGATGCGCGGATGCCTCAGATGGGCGGCGACAAGAGCCGCCTCGGTGCGAAGGGCCTGAACGAGCTCGGGGATGCGCTCGGGGGTCATCCGGTCGCGGATGGCTGCGAGGGACAGGGCGGCGATCGGATGGCCGTCGGCATCGAGGACGGGAACCGCGACGCCCGCCATGCCGGAGACGATGCGCCCGTCGTTTTCCGCGTAGCCGCGCGCCCGAGTCTCGGCCACCCGCTCGCGCAGGGAGGCCGCGTCGAACCCCTGGAAATCGCGCAGCCAGGTCTCGTTGCGCTTCATGGCGCGCTCGACAGCCGCGTCGGGCAGCGCCGCCAGCAGGGCCAGCGATCCCGCGCCGACGCCGAGGGGGCGGCGGTCGCCGACGGACAGGGTCAACGTTCGGATCGGGAAGTCGCCGACCTCGCGGGCGACGCAGATGGCGGCCGGTCCCTCGATCGCCGAGGCGAAAGCCGTGTCGCCGCTGAGGGCCGCCAGCCGCACCAGCGAGGCGCGCGCCGCACCGGCTATATCCTGTTCGAAGGCCGTCCTGCCGAGGACGGCCGCGGCATGGCCGAGGCGATAGTTGCGCGTCGCCATGTCCTGGAAGACGAGGCCGTTGTCGGTCAGCGCGGAGAGAATGCGGTGGGCCGTCGGCTTCTTCAGATCGAGCGTCTCCGCGATCGCCTGCAGCGAGGCGCCGCGGTCGTCGCCAGCGGCCAGCACGCGCAGGATGGCTGCGATGCGCTCGACCATCTTGGCGGAAATGTCCTGCACGCGGTCTCTCCGGTTCCGGGCGCACCGAAGCTGATGATGCCGCCGCGATCTTCATATTCCATTTTTCAGACAAGACAATCGGCTATTTCTGGAATTCTTCGGCATGAAGGCTCTCAACTGCGCCTGCAGGCGAGGCATTCGTCGAGCGCATGACGCGGGGTCTGCGCCGATCTGCCCGCCCGGTGCCGGGATCGGCATGGATCGGTCGCATCCCCGGGCCGGTCGGCAAGGCTTGCGGGCAGCCACCGCGAGAGCAGGCAAGGGCGCCGTTCGATCTTTCGTCTTGCATTGCCGATAGAATGAATGAACATTCAGTCAGTGCAAGGCGAGACCGTCTAATGATGCTGCTGAAGGATCGCAGGGCGATCGTGACCGGCGGGGGGCACCCGGCCGGAATCGGGCAGGCGACGGCCCGGCTCCTGGTCGAGCATGGTGCGAAGGTCGCTGTCCTCGATCGCAAATTCCCGGATGCGGGGCTGCCGACGGGACAGGTCGCCCGGGAGGTGGACGTCGCTGATCCCATGGCCTGCCGGACGGCGGTGACGGAGATCGCTGAGGCCTTCGGCGGCCTCGACATCCTCGTGAACAACGCCGGGATCGTCGCGCCGACACGCATTCCCGACCTGACGGCCGCCGAGTTCGCCCGCATGCTGGAGGTGAACCTCATCGGCACCTTCAACATGACACAGGCTGCGCTGCCGCATCTCTGGGACAGCCGGCTTTCCCCCGCCATCGTCAATCTCGGATCGATCGCCGCGCAGCGCGGCGGCGGTCTTCTCGGCGGATCGCACTACGCGGCGGCCAAGGGCGGCGTCATCAGCTTCACCAAGGCGACGGCCCGCGAGTGCGGACCCCTCGGCATCCGCGCCAATGCCGTCGCGCCGGGGATCATCGAGACCGGCATGACCGAGGGCAAGTACGACGCGGACCGCAAGCGGGCGATCTGCGAGACCATTCCGCTCGGCCGCTTCGGCAGTGCGGAGGACGTCGCCCGCGTCATCCTCTTCCTAGCGAGCCCGCTGGCCGGCTACGTCACGGGCGCCGTCGTCGATGTCAACGGGGGCTATCACATCCACTGATCGCGCCGCGATGGCATCCGTCTGCCGGACGCGGCCGGCCAACCACAAAACGCGCTTCTGATGTGCGCAATCCCGACAGGAAACCCGAGGAAGGCCCGATGTCGAACCCCCTGGCGCTGCGCCCCTATGACCTTTCCGGCCGGCGAATCCTGCTGACCGGTGCCGCCGGCGGCATCGGACTTGCGACGGCGCGTCTTCTGGCCGGACTCGGTGCCGAACTGGTCCTGACGGATCGCGCCGGGGCGCCCGATCTGTTCGACGGACTGGCAACCGGCGGACGCAGCCATCGCTTCATCGCCTGCGATGTCACTTCGCGCAGCGAGATCGATGCGCTTTGTGCCGCCGCCGGCCCGGTCGACTGCGCGGTGCTCAATGCCGGCATCTTCCCGACCTCGGCCTGGACCGAGGATCGCTGGGAGGACGACTTCGACGCCGTCATGAAGGTCAATGTCCGCGCCCCCGCACAGTTCGCCAGGGCCCTTCTGCCGGGAATGAAGGCGCGGGGGCAGGGCCGCATCGTGCTGATGGGCTCGGTCGCCGCCCACACGGGCGGGACCTATGCCCATTCGCCGCTGCCCTATGCGGCCTCCAAGGGGGCCGTCCACACCATGGTGCGCTGGCTGGCGCGCCGGGCCGCTCCCGAAGTGCTCGTCAACGGCGTTGCGCCCGGTTCGGTGCGCACGGCGATGACCGCGACGGCCGATCCCAATGCGCTGAAGGTCATGCCGGTGCCGCGCTTCGGCGAGCCCGACGAGATCGCCTGGCCGATCGCCTTCCTGTGCTCGCCGGGGGCGAGCTTCATCTGTGGCGCGACGCTCGACGTCAACGGCGGCGCCTACATGCACTGAGCCCCGCGCGGGCATGCTGGAGATCGCAACAATGGGTCGTCTCGACGGAAAGGTCGCCCTCATCACCGGCGCCGGCAGCGGCATCGGCAGGGCGACGGCCGAACTCTTCGCGCGCGAGGGCGCGCGCACCGTCATCGCCGAGTTCGATCCCGCGACGGGCGAGGCGGCGGCTGCCGCGATCTCGGCGGCGGGCGGGGAGGCGCTCTTCGTCCACACCGACGTGACCGACGAGCCGAGCGTGGTCGCGACGATCGAGGCGGCGGTCGCGCGCTTCGGCGCACTGCACGTCCTCTACAACAATGCCGGCGGCTCCACCCTGCAGGACGGACCGCTGACCGAGGCGCCGGTCGACGAGTTCTGGCGCGCCATCAGGCTCGACCTGCTCGGCACCTGGCTGATGAGCCGGCACGCGATCCCCGAGATCATCCGCTCGGGCGGCGGTTCGGTGATCAATGCCTCCTCGGTCGTGGCGCTGATGGGCTGGCCGGGCAAGGATGCCTACACGGCCTCCAAGGGGGCCGTCACGGCTCTGACCCGTTCCATGGCCGTCGAGTTCGCGGCGCAGAAGGTGCGCGTCAATGCCGTGGCGCCCTGCGTCACCCGCACGCCGCGGGTGCTCGCCCAGCTCGCCGACAACGAGACCACACAGAAGATCGCCGCCCGTCACCTTGTTGGCCTCGCAGAGCCTGAGGACGTGGCGCGCGCCGCCCTGTTCCTCGCCTCCGACGAGTCCGCCCGCACCACCGGCCATGTCCTCGCCGTGGACAGCGGCCTCACCATCTCCTGACCTCTCACCCGACACGGATCGCCCCATGACCGACGCCCGCTCACCCGCCCAGCCGCTCGCCGGCCGGACTGCCCTCGTCACCGGCTCGGCCCGCGGCATCGGCTGGGGAATCGCCCAGGGGCTGGCCGCCGCCGGCGCCCATGTGGTGCTGAACGACCTCGATCCGGCGGCGCTGGAGCCGAAGCTCGCGGAGCTGAAGGCTCAGGGCCTCAAGGGCTCGGCCGAGGCCTTCGACGTCACGAACGAGGCCGCTGTGACGAGGGGGATGGCGGCCATCGCGGCTTCCGTCGGCGGTCCGGACATCCTCGTCAACAATGCCGGCATCCAGAAGCGCAAGCGTTTCGCCGACTTCACCTATGATGAGTGGCGCGCCGTCATCGACACCCATCTGAACGGCGCCTTCCTCTGCACTCGCGCCGCCATTCCTCAGATGACCGCGCGGGGCTTCGGGCGAATCATCATGATCGGCTCCATCGCCGTGCAGGCGCCCAAGGCCGAGATCCCCGCCTATGCGGCTGCCAAGGGCGCGGTCACCTCGCTGGTCAGGGCGCTGGCCATCGAACTCGGGCCTCTCGGCATCACCTGCAACGCCATCGCGCCCGGCTACATCGCCACCGAGTTCACCCGCGTCCTGCACACCGATCCCGCGTTCACGGCGAAACTGACCGAACGGGTGCCGAACCGTCGCTGGGGCCGGCCGGACGACATCGCGCCTGCGGCGGTCTACCTCGCCTCGGACGCGGCCAATTTCGTCAATGGCTCGGTGCTGACCGTTGACGGCGGCTACCTGGCCTTCGGCTGAGGGGGACGACCATGCTACCCAGAACCCCCAGCTTCCGCCTCGACGGCAGGCGAGCCCTCGTCACCGGAGCCGGCCGCGGCATCGGCGTCGCGCTTGCCGCAGCCCTTGCCGAGGCCGGTGCCACCGTGACGCTCGCGGCCCGCACCGCGGGCGAGATCGAGGCGGCGGCCACTGAGATCCGCGCCCGCGGCGGCAAGGCCGATGTGCTGGTGATCGACGTCACCGACCTCGAAGCCTTCCGCGCCGCCATGGACGCGCGTTCCGCCTACGACGTGTTCGTCAACAATGCCGGCACCAACCGGCCGCGGCCCTTCCTCGAGGTGACGGAGGAGGAACTGGATGCGGTGATGGACCTGAATGTCCGCGCCGCCTTCTTCGCGGCGCAGGCGGTGGCGCGCCGTATGGCTGCCGCCGGCGTGAAGGGCTCGATCATCAACATCTCGTCCCAGGCCGGGCACATCGCGCTTGCCGCCCGCTCGGCCTACACCACGAGCAAGTTCGCGGTCGAAGGCATGACCAAGGCCATGGCCGTCGACCTCGCCGGGCATGGCATCCGGGTCAACAGCCTCTGCCCGACCTTCACCGAGACCGCGATGACGCGCCCGGCGCTGAGCGACCCGGCCTTCCGCGCCCACGTCACGGCGAAGATCAAGCTCGGCCGCATCGGCGCCGTCGAGGACCTGATGGGCGCGACCGTCTTCCTCGCCTCCGATGCCTCGTCGCTGATGACGGGGGCATCCCTCATCGTCGATGGCGGCTGGACCATCGGCTAGCGCCGTCAGCACAAGGGATTGCCAGACATGTTCCACCACATCGTCCTGATGAGCTTCACGCCCGAGGCCGATGCCGCCTTCTTTGCGAAGGCGCAGCACTATGTCGACCGGATCAAGGCCGAGTGTGACGGCGTCGTCGACTACTTCATGCGCGAGAACATCGCTTCGCGCAGCGACGGGCTGACCCACGGCATCGTCGGTGTCTTCGCCTCCTCGGCCGCCCATGACGCCTATCAGGTCTCGCCGGCCCATCAGGAGATGAAGGCCTTCATGACGACGCGCATGGCGCGGATCGTCGTCCTCGACACCGACCAGGGAGCCTGAACCATGGCCCCAGCACCGTTCCAGCTCGAGCTGTTCATGCAGCGCCACGGCTTCGACAGCTACGAGGCGCTGATCGAACGCGCCGACCGCGACCCCGAGTGGTTCTGGCCGGCGGTGATGGACTTCCACGGCCTCGTCTTCTTCAGGCCCTTCGACAAGGTGCTCGACACCTCGAAGGGCATCGCGTGGCCGCAATGGTGCATCGGCGGCACCACGAACCTTGCCTACAACTGCATGGAACGCCGCCTCGCCGCCGGTCATGGCGACAGGACTGCGATCATCTGGGAGGGTGAGGACGGCGAAACGCGCAACTGGACCTATGGCCGGTTGATCGGGGAGGCCGAGCGGGCGGCCGCCGGCCTGAAGCGCCTCGGGCTCGGCAAGGGCGATGTCGTCGGCATCTACATGCCCTTCCTGCCCGAGACCATCGCAGCCTTCCTCGCCATCACCCGCATCGGCGGCATCGCCCTGCCGATGTTCTCAGGCTTCGGCCCCCAGGCGGTCATCGAGCGGCTCCTCGATGCGGAGGCGAAGGCGGTGATCACCGTCGATGTCACCTACCGGCGCGGAAATCCCATCGCCATGGCCGAGATCA
>CAZPMD010000006.1:0-25424 GCA_964587395.1 uncultured Hyphomicrobiales bacterium | reverse complement strand
GCTCAAAAGGCTTTATCCGTAATCTCTCGGTTTCCGAGATCATCGGCCAGGTCCGGCCGCAGGTGCCGAGCCTCGCCCATGTCGTGGTCGTCGCGCGCCATCCCGGACAGGCCGAGGGAAAGGCGGTCTGGTGGCACGATCTCGTCGCCGTCGCCGAGGCCTGCCCGGCGGAGGAGATGGAGGCCGACGCCCCGGCCATGATCGTCTACACCTCGGGCACCACCGGCAAGCCAAAGGGGACGGTGCACAGCCATTGCGGCTTCATGACCAAGGTGGCGCTCGACTTCGGCATCATCCTCGATCTCACCGAGCGCGACCGGCTCCTGTGGATGAGCGACATGGGCTGGCTCACCGGGCCCATCCTCGCGGTCGCCGTACCGCTGGTCGGCGCCTCCATGGTGCTGGCCGAGGGCACGCCCGACTATCCCGATCAAGGCCGCCTCTGGCGCCTGGCGGACCAGCACCGCGTCAGCTTCCTCGGCGTGGCGCCGACCATGGTGCGCAACTTCATTCAGCAGCCGCCCGAGGTGGTCGCCGCTTACGAGTTCTCCTCGCTGCGCGTCACCGCCTCCACTGGCGAGCCCTGGACGCCGGAGGCCTGGACCTGGTTCCTCGCCCATGTCTGCAAGGGCCGGGCCCCGATCCTGAACTACTCCGGGGGCACGGAGATCGGCGGCGGCATTGTCGCCGGCACCATGCTCGGGCGCGATCTGCCGCCAGGCGCCTTCGTCGGCCCCATCCCTGGCATGGGCGCCGCCGTGGTCGACGACAGCGGACGCCCGCTGCCACGCGGTGCGGTCGGGGAACTCGCCCTGACCGTCCCCTCCATCGGCCTGACGCGAGGCCTGTGGCGCTCGCCGGAGCGCTTTATCGAGGCCTACTGGGCGAAGGTTCCGGGCCTGTGGATTCACGGCGACTTTGCCTCGGTCGACGTCGACGGCCACTGGTTCGTCCATGGCCGTTCGGACGACACGATCAAGATCGCCGGCAAGCGAACGGGACCATCCGAGATCGAGGCTCTTCTGCTCGGCACCGGCAAGGTGGGAGAGGCTGCGGTGATCGGCGTGCCCGACCCGATCAAGGGCTCGGCGGTCGTCTGCGCCTGCGTCCCGGCGCGCGGCGTGAAGGCGACCCCGGAACTCGCCGAGGAATTGCGGCAGGCGGTGGTGGCCGGTCTCGGCGCCTCGTTCCGGCCCAAGGCCGTCACCTTCGTCTCCGGCCTTCCCAAGACCCGCAGCATGAAGATCATGCGCCGGGTCGTTCGTTCGGTCTGGCTCGGCGAGCCCGTCGGCGACCTGTCGGGGCTCGTCAATCCGGAAGCGGTGGATGACCTGAAGGCCGCGACGGCGGCGATGCGCGGCTGAGGCTCAGCGCGCGGCCCAGCCGATGCGGCGGGCCGTGTCGTCGCGCGTCGGGAAGGGGCGGTCCGGAGCCGGATCACGCAAGCCGGAATCGAGCGGAATCGGCAGCGCCGGCATGGATGCCTGCCGTCCTGTGACGGAGCGGGCGAAGAGCCCGCGGGCGTGGAAGGCGGTGTCGGACGCCGCCTCCTGCAGCGTGGCGACGACGGAGACGCAGACATCGGCATCGCCGAAGATCTGCCGCCATTCCGCGGCGCTGCGGCGGCCGACCAGGTCGGCGACCCTCAGGCGGACGCCAGTGGGGTCGGTGGTATCGTCGCGGTGCTCTGGCGCAAGCCCGATCCGGTCGCAGAAGACCTGCCAGAAGCGCTCCTCGATTGGCGCCGCGGCGAGATGGCGGCCATCGGCGGTCCGGTAGATCTGGTAGCGGGGCGAGGCACCGGTGACGAGGGCCCGGCCCGTCTCCGGCCAGGTTCCCGCATGGCCGCTTGCGAGCCCCCAGTAGGCGAAGGCGAAGAGGTTGTCGGCCATGGCGACGTCGAGATGGCAGCCCCGACCCGTGGCCGAGCGGCCGACCAGCGCCATGAGGATGTTCATCACGGCGGGGTAGGCGCCGCCGGCGGTGTCGGCGGCAAGCACCGGTGGCAGGACCGGCGTGCCGTCGCTGTCGCCGGTGAGGCCGAGAAGCCCCGTCTCGGCCATGTAGTTGAGGTCGTGGCCCGCCTGCTGTGCCCGCGCGCCGGTCTGGCCGTAGCCGGTGATCGAGCAATAGATCAGGCGTGGGTTCTCCGTCGCGAGGGTCTCGTAGCCGAGGCCGAGGCGGTCCATCACGCCCGGGCGGAACTGCTCGATCAGCACATCGGCAGAGTGGGCGAGGCTGCGCACATGATCGCGGTCGCCCGGATCTTTCAGATCGGCCGTCAGGCTCGCCTTGCCGCGGTTGAGCAGGGCGAAGTTGCCGCCGGCGTCGTCAAAGGGCGGGGCATAGCCGCGCATCTCGTCACCGGTGCCGGGCCGCTCCACCTTGATGACCTCGGCACCTGCCTCAGCCAACAGAAGCCCCGCCAGCGGTCCCGGCAGAAGAGTGGAGAAGTCGAGGACCCTGAGGCCGGCGAGGGGCGGGGCTGACGGCTGCATGACGCGTCCTCAGGCGGCCTGTCGCCGGCGCATCTCCCGGAGGATCACGAGGTGCTGGATGTCGTTGGTGCCCTCGTAGATGCGGGTGACGCGGGCATCGCGGTAGTAGCGCTCGACCGGGAAGTCGGCGAGGTAGCCGTAGCCGCCCATGGTCTGGATCGCCTCCGAGCAGACCCATTCGGCCGCCTCCGAGGCGACGAGCTTCGCCATGCAGGCCTCCATGAGGCAGGGCTGGCCGGCGTCCGACAGGGCGGCGGCGTGCAGCACCATCTGTCGTGCGGTCTCCACCCGCGTCGCCATGGCGGCGAGGCGGAAGCCGACCGCCTGATGGTCGATGATCGCCTTGCCGAAGACCTCGCGCTCATTGGCATAGGCCAGCGCCGCCTCATAGGCCGCGCGGGCGATGCCGACCGCCTGCGCGGCGATGCCGATGCGTCCGCCCTGCAGGTTGGAAAGCGCGATGCGGTAGCCCTCTCCCTCCGCGCCCAGACGGTTCTCGACCGGCACCCGCAGGTCGACGAGGGCGATCTGGCAGGTGTCGGAGGAATGCTGGCCGAGTTTCTCCTCCTGCCTGACCACGATGTAGCCCGGGGTGGCGGTCGGCACGATGAAGGCGGAGATGCCCTTCGGTCCCTCCGCACCGGTGCGGGCGAAGATCAGCGCCACGTCGGCGTTGCGGCCGGTGGTGATGAACTGCTTGGTTCCGTTGATGACGTAGTGGTCGCCGTCGCGGACGGCGCGGGTGGTCAATGCGCCGGCATCCGAGCCGCCATGGGCCTCGGTGAGCAGGAAGGCCGAGATCATCCGGCCCTCGGCCATGGGCCGGAGGAAGCGCTCCTTCTGCTCGTCGTTGCCGAAGGTCGCGACCGGCATGCAGCCGACGGAGTTGTGGCCGCTGACCACGGTGGAGGTGCCGGCGTCTCCTGCCGCGATCTCCTCGAGGGCCAGGGCGGTCGAGACGTAGTCGGCACCGGCGCCGCCCCATTCGACGGGCACGTTGATGCCCATCAGGCCGAGCCGGCCCATCTCGCGGATCTCCTCCATGGGAAAATGCGACTCGCGGTCCCATCGCGCGGCGTTCGGAGCGAGTCGCTCCTGCGCGAACTGGCGCGCCATGTCGCGGATCATCGTCTGCTGTTCGTTGAGGATCATGGCGCGGCGTCCCGGTGGGTCTTGTCAGTTCTGGAATTGCGCGAGATGGGCGCGGGCGATGACGATCTTCTGCACCTCCGTGGCGCCCTCGTAGATCCGCAGGGCGCGGATCTCGCGATAGAGTTCCTCGACCTTCTCGCCCTTCTTCACGCCGAGGCCGCCGAACACCTGGATCGCCCGGTCAATGACCTTCTGGGCGTTCTCGGTGGCCACCATCTTGGCGATCGCAGCTTCCTTCGTGATGCGGGGCTTGCCGCGGTCCTTCTCGAAGGCCGCGCGGAAGATGAGCAGCGCCGAGGCCTCGAGTTCGGCGACGGAATCAGCGAGCGAGGCCTGGGTCAGTTGCAGGTCGGCGAGCGGGGCACCGAACATCTGGCGGCCGAGCGCCCGGCGCGTCGCCTCGTGCAATGCGCGGTTGCCCATGCCGAGGGCCGCGGCCGCGACCGTCGAGCGGAAGACGTCGAGGGTGGCCATGGCGATGGCGAAGCCCTGGCCCGGACGGCCCAGCAGCGCGTCCTCCGGCACCACGCAGTTGTCGAAGCGCAGTCGCGCCAGCGGATGCGGCGCGATGACCTCAATGCGTTCGGCGACCGCCAGTCCGTGCGTCGTGGCCGGCACGATGAAGGCCGAGATGCCGCGGGCGCCCGGCGCCTCGCCGGTGCGGGCGAAGACGACATAGCGGTCGGCGATGCCACCATTGGAGATCCAGGTCTTCTCGCCGTCGATGCGCCAGCCGTCGGCAACGCGCGTCGCCGTTGTCGCCATGGCCGCGACGTCCGATCCGGCATCGGGTTCGGAGAGGGCGAATGCGGCAATCGCCGTTCCCTGGCGCACCGGGGGGCAGGCCGCCGCCTTCTGTTCAGGGGTCCCGAAGAGCGAGATCGGCCCGGTGCCCAGCCCCTGCATGGCGAAGGCGAAGTCGGCGAGGCCGTCGACATAGGCGAGGGTGGCGCGGGCGATGCACAGGGTGCGGACATCCAGCGCCTCGCGGAGCCCGCCTTGCGATCCGTCGACGCAGGCTTTCAGGACACCGGCCTCGCCCATGGCTGCGACGAGGCGGCGGCAGGAGCCGTCGACGTCGTGGTGGTCGACGAGCCCGGGCACCTCGCGTTCGGCCCATGCCGACAGGCGTGCGGCGAAGGCGCGGTGCTCGTCGTCGAAGAAGGGCAGCGACAGGAGGTCGGGAGAGAGCATGATCGAGCGTCCTTGCAGCCACGGCGGGCCCGATGCCGGCCGTCCGCCATGGTCATGGCGCAG
Source organism: uncultured Hyphomicrobiales bacterium (assembly GCA_964587395.1). Lineage (GTDB taxonomy): Bacteria > Pseudomonadota > Alphaproteobacteria > Rhizobiales > Phreatobacteraceae > Phreatobacter. Next base: position 20,517 of record CAZPMD010000006.1, on the reverse strand, counting down.
TCCGTCCTGTGCGGCGCGAACCGCGGACCTGTCGAGTGAAGGCGGGCGCCCGTCCGGGACGGACGCCCTGGCTCCTTGGTCAGTCGCCGGCGAAGACCGGCTTCTCCTTGGCGACGAAGGCGCGGTAGGCCCGGCCATAGTCCTTCGTCTGCATGCAGATGGCCTGGGCCTGGGCTTCGGCCTCGATGGCGGAATCGACATCCATCGCCCATTCCTGATGGAGGCAGGTCTTGGTGATGCCGTGGGCGAAGGTCGGGCCGTCGGCGATCTCGGCCGCGAGCGCCTGGGCATTGGCCACGACTTCTTCCGGAGCGACGAGGCGGTTGAAGAAGCCCCAGCGCTCGCCTTCGTCGGCGCTCATCGAACGGCCCGTGTAGAGCAGTTCGGAGGCCCGACCCTGGCCGATGATGCGGGGCAGGATGGCGCAGGCGCCCATGTCGGCACCGGCGAGGCCGACGCGCACGAAGAGGAAGGCGGTCTTGGCGCGCGGCGTGCCGATGCGCAGGTCCGAGGCCATCGCCATGATGGCGCCGGCGCCCGCGCAGATACCGTCGACGGCGGCGATGATCGGCTGCGGGCAGTGGCGCATCGCCTTGACGAGGTCGCCGGTCATGCGCGTGAAGCGCAGCAGGCCCTGCATGTCGTCGGCCTCCTGCATGCGGACCAGCGGGCCGATGATCTCGTGCACGTCACCGCCCGAGCAGAAATTGCCGCCGGCACCGGCGATGACGACGGTCTTCACGTCGTCGGCATGGGCGAGGTTGCGGAACAGGTCGCGCAGTTCGGCATAGCTTTCGAAGGTCAGCGGGTTCTTCCGCTCCGGCCGGTTGAGCGTGATCGTGGCGACCTTGCCCGCCACTTCCCACAGGAAATGGGTGGCCTTGTAGTCGGCGGCTTTGAACGTCTGCACGGGAAAATGCTCCTGCGGTTATCGGGGGGCGGCGGCTCAGGCCATGGTCAGGCCGCCGGAGACACTGAGCGTCTGGCCGGTGATGTAATCCGAGCGGTCGCTCGCAAGGAAGAGGATCGCACTGGCGACCTCGGCGGGCCTGGCGAAGCGGCGCATCGGAATGGCGCGCTTGAAGGCTTCCAGATGGTTCTCGGGAAGCGCCATGAGCATGGGCGTCTCGGTCGGGCCGGGGCAGACGCAGTTCACATGGATCGCGTGGCGCGCCATCTCGCGGGCGAGGCCCTTGGAGAAGGCGATCAGGCCGCCCTTGGCACCGGAATAGACCGTCTCGCCCGAGGAGCCGACGCGGCCGGCGTCGCTCGCCACGTTGACGATCTTGCCGGAGCGGCGGGCGATCATCGGGTCGAGCAGGGCGCGGATCAGTTTGATCGGTCCCATCAGGTTGATGTCGACGACGCGGTCCCAGAAGGCCGCGTCATTGTCGATGAAAGGCTGGCCCTTGCCATAGCCGGCAACGTTGGCAATCACGTGGACCTCGCCACGGGCCAGTGCGGCCTTGGCAAAGGCGGCGATGGACGCGTCGGAGGCGACATCGACGGGGAAAAAGGTCGCCTTCAGACCCTCGCCGCGCAGGCGATCGGCCTCCTTCTCGCCGTTCTCGGCGGAGAGGTCGGCCAGCAGCACGTCGGCGCCGGCCCTGGCGAAGGCCTCGGCAGTGGCCCGTCCGATGCCCGAGGCGGCACCGGTGACGACGACGGTCTTGCCTGCGAATTCCATGGTTCGGTCCTCAACGATCGAGAAAGGCGGCGACACGGCTGCGGGTGTCCGGCGTGTCGAGCAGTCTGCGGGTTTCGAGGCGCTCGACGAGGAGGCCGGGATCGAGGCTCGCGTCGATCACGCTGAAGCAGCGCTTGCAGGCGGCGAGGGCTGCCGGCGACAGGGCGGCGACCCGCTGCGCCGTCGCCTGGGCGAAGGCGGCGAGCTCCGTGGCCGGGACGGCCCACTGGACGAGGCCGAGCGTCCGGGCCTCGGCGCCGGTGACGACCTCCGCGGACAGGATCATGCGGCGGGCGATGCCGGGTCCGGCAAGGCGCGAGAGGCGCTGCGTGCCGCCGGCGCCAGGCAGGAGGCCGAGCCGGGTCTCGGGTAGGCCGAGCGGTGCGGTCTCGGCGGCGATGCGCAGGTCGCAGGCGAGCGCCAGTTCGAATCCACCGCCATGGGCCGCGCCGCCGATCTCGGCGATGGAGACCTGGGGAAGGGCTTCGATGCGGTCATAGAGGCTCTGCATGCGACGCACCGTCTCGACCATGGCGTCCGGGCCATCGTCGGTGGAAAAGCACTCGCGCATCAGCTTGAGATCGGCTCCGGCGGAGAAGGTCCGCTCGGAGGAACGGATCAGCAGGACGGAGACCCCTGTATCGTCCGCGATGTCGTCGAGAACGCCGCCGAAGCCGTCGATCCATTCGCGGTTGATCGCATTCACCGGCCCCCGGGCCATGGTCAATGCGACGACCGCTCCGCTCCGCTCGATCTTGAACATCTGTCCACCGAATGAATGCTCATTCATTTCATAACGGATATTGGAACCGCGCAGGGGCGTCAAGCTTCTTGGGCCATTCCCAGTGGCCGGGAGGTTCGGTCACTCGCTGGAGATGGGCCACCTCGGGCAGATCGCGGCCGCCGCCGTCAGGGTTCAGAGAGAGGTCGCCCGATCAGCTCTTCGGTCTGGATTTCGCACGCGACGGGGCGCCGGCCTTCGGCGTCTTCGTCGCGGGCTTGGCGACGGCCGGCCGGGCCGCCCTCCTGCCGTCGGACGTGGCGCTCGCCGGCAGTGTCTTCGTCGTCAGGTCTTCCGCGCTGCGGTCCTTCAGGAAGTCCTGGTACTTCTTCAGTCCCCTGGGCGTCGCCATGGCATGAACGAAGAAATCGAAGCCCTGGGCAATATAGCCCTCGATGTCGGTGAACTGCGACAGCCGCCAGTGCTTCAGCGCCCAGGTGTGGGCGTAGAGGACGAACTGGTAGGTCACGAGATCGACGTTGACCTGCCGGAACAGGCCCGCGTCGATGCAGTCCCTCAGCGCCTTGGCAATGAGCTCGTTGGTCTCGAGTTCGACCTGCTTGAGGAACTGGCGGTGTTCGCGCGGCAGCGATTTGGTCGAACGATAGGCGAGGACCGCGGCATTGCGCGCCCGGTCCACCACCCGGCAATAGGCCGCGAGTGAGGCCCAGAGCACGTCGAGAGGGTCGGTCCTGCCGCTCGCCGCGTCGGGAATGCCCTTCTTGTAGGTCTCCATCACGCTCATCAGCGACAGGAGGAGGATGTCCTCCTTCGTCTGCGCATACTGGTAGATGAGCCCGATGCTCACCCCGGCCTTGCGGGCGATGTCCTGGATGGTGGTGCGGTAGTAGCCGCGCTCCGAGAACAGCTCAACCCCGGCCGCCACGATCTGCTCGCGCCGTTTCGAGACGAGCTTCTCATCCGTGACCTGGCTTTTCACGAAGGACGGGTCGAAGGCTCTGCCGTTGTCGGTGGGCTTCTTCATCACGTTGCGTCCGCTTCCCTGGCCGGGGCCCGAGGGTGTTCAGTTATCCTGCCTCTGATCTTGTAGCCTTTTCCAAATGCCGCTTGCAGTCAGAATGACGCGTTCTCCACGACGCAGCACGCCGGTCACGAACACAACGGACCCGGTGATGCGGGTCACCCGAGCCTCGCCTTCGATCAGATCTCCCGGAAAGGCGGCCTCGACGAAATCGCAGTTCAGACTGACCGTCGCCGACAGCGTCCGTCCCGTCGCCTGATAGACTGTCAGGCCCAGCACCTGGTCGGCCAGCGACAGCAGGACGCCGCCGTGTATGGCGCCGCGAGGATTGCGGTGGCCCGGCCGCATCCGGCAGGCGAAGCCGGAGCCATCCGGACGCATGAAGAGCGGACCGAGACTGTCGCCGAAGTCTCCGACCGGCAGCGGGCAGGGAACATAGCCCTCCGGCGCCGCTTCGGTGTCGCAACCGCCGCTAGGACCTGATTCCGGCTGGCTCATGCCACGGTCATCGCTGCTGCGCCCAGCGGATCGGCCCGGCCGCGCCCCGTGAGCAGCACCACTTTGCCGCGCGCCCGGCGCGAGACGATCAGATCCATGGCGGATGCCACTCCGGCAAGAGGCAACACGGCACAGATCGGCGGATCGAGGCGACCCGCGACGGCATCGGCGAACAGTCGGGACTGGACGTCGCGAACCTTGTCTGGGCAGCGCTCGAGGTAGTCGCTCCAGTGCAGACCGGACACGGTGATGTGCTTGATCAGGAGATAGTTGGCCTTCACCTGACCCGGCCCCCCGCCGGTGAAACCGACGACCACCAGCCGTCCGGACCATGCCAGCGCGCGCAGGCAGGCCTCGAAGACCTCGCCGCCGACATTCTCGATGACGACGTCCACCCCCCGGCCACCCGTCGCGGCATGAGCCTGTTCGCGCACGCTTTCCTTCAGGTTGCCTGCGCTCATGTCGATGACCGCGTCGGCCCCTTGCTCCAGGACGAAGTCGTGCTTGTCGCGACTGCCGATGCCGGCAAGGATGTGGCAGCCGGCCGCCTTGGCGATCTGCATGGTGGCGACGCCGATGCCGCCACCTGCACCTGTCACCAGCACGGTTTCGCCGGCCTTCAGCTGGCCGCGGTCGAACAGGCCGAACCAGGAGGTCTGGTAGGTCAGTCCCATGGCAGCCGCCTTCATCAGGCTGAGCCCCTCCGGCACGGCGAAGCAGCGGTCGACGGCAACCGCCACGCGTTCGGCAAAGGCGCCGTTCTCGCATTGCGCCATGACACGGTCGCCCACAGCGAATCCTGAAACGCCGGGGCCTACCGCGGCGACGATGCCGGCGAGTTCCTTGCCCGGCACGAAGGGCAGCGGCGGCAGGATCTGGTAGGTGCCGGCCGCCACCAGCACGTCGGGGAAGTTCAGGCCGACGGCGTGGACGTCGACCAGTACCTCGCCCGCCCGTGCCTTCGGCTCCGGCCAGTCGCGATGGACGAGATCGGCAGGGGGGCCGAACTGCTCGACGACGATGGCCTTCATTCCGGCGCCCCTTGCTTGTCTCAGGCCCCGCGCTTCAGGCCCTTCGCCAGGTCGCGGAGGACGAACTTCTGGATCTTGCCACTTGCCGTGCGCGGCAGTTCCGCCAGCACCTCAAGGTGCTCGGGCAGGTAGTTCTTCGAGACGTGCTGCTGGCCGAGATAGTCGACGACGCCCTCCAGGGTCAGCGTCGCGCCGGGCTTCGCCGTGACGAAGGCACAGGCGCGCTCGCCCAGGCGCTCGTCGGGCATGGCGACGATGGCGACGTCCTGCACGTCCGGATGCTTGTAGATCAGTCCCTCGATCTCGACGACGGGGATGTTCTCGCCACCGCGGATGATGATGTCCTTGGCGCGGCCGGTGATGCGGACATAGCCCTCGGCGTCGATGCGGGCGAGGTCGCCGGTGTCGAACCAGCCATCGGCGTCGACAGCGTCGAGGTCGGGTCGCCTGAGATAACCGACGAAGTTGGAGCAGCCGCGCACCTGCAGTCGCCCCTCCTCGCCGGCCGGCAGCGGCCTGTCCTGGGCATCGACGGCCCGTACCTCCATGCCCGGCAGCGGCCTGCCGTCCGTCTCGAAGGCTTTCTCCGGCGGGTCCTCCGGCCGGGTGACGGTGACGGCGCCGTTCTCGGTCATGCCCCAGCCGGAGGCGATGGTGGCGCCGAGATTGTCGGTCGCCCGCCGCACCAGGACGCGCGGGATGGGCGCGCCCGCGGCCAGAAAGATGCGCAGCGAGCGGAAGGCTTCCGGCCGCCTTTCGGCCTCGTCGGTCAGGTCGGCGAGGAAGGGGGTCGAGGCCATGGTGTAGGTGGCCTTCTCCTCGGCGAAGAGGTCTGCCGCCACCGCCTTGTTCCAGATGTCCTGCAGCACGACCGGCACGCCCAGCACGATCGGCATCATCAGGCCGTACATGAAGCCGGTCTGGTGGGCGAGGGGCGAGGCCATGAAGACGGTGTCGCCGTCCGTCAGGTGCAGCCGCTCGCGGTATGGACCGAGGTTGCTGATCAGCGTGTTGGACGTGTGCGTCACGCCCTTCGGCTCGCCCGTCGTGCCGGAGGTGTAGAGCACCTGGATGATGTCGTCTGGCGAAGGGCGCCTTTCCGCGAAAAGGCGATCGGCTGCCGCCCGGTCGACCGGGTCGGCATGGAGGCGCTCGAAGGCGGCATCGCCCGCTCCGCCGATGACGAGGGCGTGCTTCAGGTGCGGCAGGACATCCCGCATGCCGGCGATCATCGTGGCGTAGTCAAAATCGCGGAAGACGGAGGGCGTGACCATCACCTTCGACCGCGCGTGATTGAGCATGAACTCCAGCTCGCGCCGGCGCAGGATCGGCATCATCGGATTGGTGATGGCGCCGATCCGCAGGCAGGCGAGGTGCAGCGCCACGAACTGCCACCAGTTCGGCAGCTGGTAGGAGACGACATCGCCCCTCTCGACCCCCAGCCCGGCGAGGCCGACGGCGATGCGCTCGACCCTTGTGCCGAGCTCGCCATAGGTGAGCCGCGCTCGCGCCCCGGACGTGACGTCATGGGCGACGATGGCCAGGGCTTCCGGCCGGCCGCGCAGCAGCGCATCGAAATCATCGAGCAGGATGCGGTCTTTCCAGAAGCCGGCCGCGACCATGGCCTCGCGCCGTGCGGGATAGCCATTCTGCTGCATGGCGCTGCCTCCGCTCACAGGGGCGAGCTTTCGGGAAACGCGGGCTTGCGCTTCTCGATGTGGGAGGCGAGCCCCTCCTTCACGTCGGGCCCGGTGAAGCCCATGAACTCGAGCGCAAGGGAGGTGTCGAAGGTCGGGCCCATCATGCGCAGCCAGTTGTTGAGGGCGTACTTTGTCCAGCGGATGGCGTTGGGCGCGCCCTCGGCGAGACGGGTCGCGACCTCGACCGCCTTGGCGTCCAGCTCGCCATCCTCGACGGCCAGCGAGACGAGGCCGACGCGCTCGGCCTCGGCGCCGGAGATCGGATCGCAGAGGAGGAGGTAGTACTTCGCCTTGGCCATGCCGCAGAGCAGCGGCCAGATGATCGCTGCATGGTCGCCGGCGGCGACGCCGAGGCGGGTATGCCCATCGATGATGCGGGCGTCCTTCGCCGCGATCGAGATGTCGGCGAGGAGGCCGCAGACGAGGCCGGCGCCGACGGCGGGGCCGCGGATGGCGGAAATCACCGGCTTCGAGCAGTTGATGACGTTGTAGACGATGTCGCGCGCCTCCTTCCAGTTCCGGGCGCGGGTCTCGAAATCGGTGATGATCTTGTCGATCATCTTGAAATCGCCACCAGCCGAAAACGCCTTTCCGTGACCGGTGAGGATCGCCGCCGAGACCGTCGGGTCCTTGTCGACGTCCTGCCAGATGGCGGCGAGTTCGGCATGCATGATCTCGTCCGCCGCATTGAGGCGTTCGGGATTGTACATGGTGATGCGCAGGACCCGCGGGTGGGGTCGGTCGAACTTCAGCCTCTGGTACTTGGCATAGACGTCGGACATGGAGCCGTTCCTTCCGATGGATGTGGTGGCCCGAGGCAGCTCACACCGCCACGTGCTTCTTCAGGCTTTCCTTCGACAGCCCCGCCAACTGGCCCTGCTCCACCACCGCGCCCTTGGAGAGCACGTAGTATCGCTCGGCCACCACGTGAACGAGGCTGAAGTTCTGCTCGATCAGCAGGATGCTGGTGCCGCCCGCGGCGAGCTTGACCAGGGTCTCGCCGAGCTCGTCGATGATGACCGGGGCCAGGCCCTCGCTCGGCTCGTCGAGCATCAGCAGATCGGGATTGGCCATCAGCGCCCGGCCGATGGCGAGCATCTGCTGCTGGCCGCCGCTCATGGCGGTGCCGGGGGTGTCGGCGCGCTCCCGCAGAATCGGAAACAGGTCGAAGACCGTCTCGAAGCTCCACGGACCCTTGCGGTTGACCGCAGCGCCCAGCATCAGGTTCTCGCGCACGGTCAGGCCGGGGACGATGCGCCGGCCCTGCGGCACCACCGCGATGCCCGACCTTGCGGCGGTGAAATGGCGGATCGGCGATATGGGTTTGCCGGCAAATGAAATCGTGCCGGCACGCACCCGCGCAATCCCGGTGCAGGAATTGACCATGGTGGTCTTGCCAACACCGTTGCGGCCAAGAATGGCGACGCGCTCGCCGCGTCCCACCTCGATCGAGACGTCGTGGAGCACCTTGGCTTCACCGTAGTAGGCGTCGACGCCTTCGAAGCGGAGCAGGGTCATGCGATGCTCGTCCCCAGATAGGCCCGCACCACCTCGGGATTGGCGCGGATCTCCTCGCCCGGCCCGTCGGCCAGAAGCTTGCCGAGATGCAGGACGGTGATGCGGTCCGAGATGGAGAAGATGACGTCCATGTCGTGCTCGACGATGAGCACCGTGACGCGCCAGCTCGCCACCAGATCCTTCAGCAGCTGGGCCAGCGTGATGGATTCGCTCATCGAGAGACCAGCCGCCGGCTCGTCGAGCAGCAGCACCGAGGGGCGTCCGACCAGCGCCAGCGACAGGTCTACCCGGCGCTGGTCGCCATAGGAGATGTCGGCGGCGCGGCGGTCGGCGTGGGCCGCAAGCCCCAGCGCCTGCATCACCTCGATCGTGTTGTCGTGTTCCGCCGCCTGGGCGGCCAGTTCGATCTGCTCGCGCACGGTCAGGGCAGGGAAGATGTTGGTCTTCTGGAACGAGCGGGCGAGGCCGGCGCGACGCCGGGCGCGGGCCGACAGGGCGCTGATGTCGCGTCCCTGGCAGTGCACGGTGCCGCCGCTCGGTCCGCCCCGTCCGCACAGCACGTCCATGAGGGTCGACTTGCCGGCGCCGTTCGGACCGATCAGACCGCGGATCTCGCCCGGCCGCAGCGACAGCGAGACGTTGTCGAGGGCCGTGAAGCCGCCATAGCGGCGGGTCAGGCCGATGCCTTCGAGGGCGGGGACGGTCATCTGAACCTCGCCTTGAGCCTGGAGACGAGGTCGGTGATGACCCCGCTGATGCCGTGCGGCAGCAGAACGGTGACGATGATCAGCGTGCCGCCGATGATGGCTGGCCAGTGTTCGGTGAAATCGCCGGCGGCATCCTTGAACAGGAAGAAGATGACGGCGCCCAGGGCCGGCCCCCAGATCGCCTGGGTGCCGCCGATGACGGCCATGACCAGAGCTTCGCCGGACAGCACCCAGTGCAGTGAGCCGGGAGAGACGAAGGCGTTGTAGAGGACGAAAAGAACGCCTGCGAGGGCCCCGACGGCAGCCGAGAGCGCATAGATGATCGCGCGCGGCACGAGGGTCTCGTAGCCGATGTAGCGCGCGCGCTCCTCGTTCTCGCGGATGGCGAGGGTGAGCAGGCCGAAGCGGCTGCGGCTGATGACCCAGAGAAGGGCGATCACGACAAAGAGCGCCACCCAGCAAACGACGAACATCGTTGCCGGCTGCTGGAACACCTCGATCTCCAGTCCGAACAGCCGCGAGGGCAGGCGCACCGCCATGCCGTCGTCGCCGTTGGCGAGGTCGCGCCAGCGCAGGAAGATCTCGTGTACCGCCTGAGCGGCAGCAAGCGTCAGCATGGAAAAGGCCAGCGCCGGGAGCCGGACGATCACCAGTCCCACGACGAAGGCGAGAAGGCTGGGGACGGCGATGGCGAGCAGGATGGCGGCTTCGGCAGGTATGGCGCCGAACTTGCCATTGAGTGCGATTGCATAGGCGGCGAGGCCGAAGAAGGCGGCATGGCCGAAGCTGGTCAGCCCGTTCTGCCGGATCATGAAGCCGATGGCGGTAGCGAGCACGGCGTTGATGACGGCCTGGGTCATCAGCGTCAGGGCGAGTTGTGAGCTCACCACCATCGGCACGAGCGCACCGCCGGCGGCCACGATCAGGAGACCGAGGAGGACGGGCGCCGGGCTCGCCTTGCGGGCGGCGAGATCGGGGACGTCGGTCGGAGACTGGTCAGCGCTCTGCATGGTCACTTACCCGCGCCCGCAAGGCCGTCCGGGCGCAGGGCCAGCACCGCGGTCATGATCAGGAGAGGGATCATCGAGGCCAGTTCCGGCACGAAGACGATTCCCAGATTGTGGACCTGTCCGATCACCAGAGCGGCGATGAAGGCTCCGGTGAAGCTGGTGAGCCCACCTGTCACGACCACCACGAAGCAATCGATGATGATGTAGCCGCCCATCGAGGGCGACAGCGCCAGGAGTGGTCCGGCGATCGTGCCCGACAGGCCGGCAAGGCCGGTTCCGATGGCGACCACGAGGGCGCTGAGACGGTCGGTGTCCACTCCCTGCATGCCGGTGGTGACGGGATCGACACTCGAGGCGCGGACATAGAGTCCGACGCGGCTGTGGCGGAGCCACAGGGCCAGCACCAGCGCCACCACCATGGCGACCGCGATGACGAAGAGCCGGTAGACCGGGAAGGTCGAGCCGAACATCGGCACCACGCCCGAGAGGATGGCGGGTGGCTGGACGGTGATGAAGTCCTTGCCCCAGACGGTGCGGACGAAATCCTCAACCACGAAGAGGATGCCGAAGGTGACGAGCAGCGTCACGATCGGCTCCTGACTGGAAAGCGGCCGGAACACGAATCGGTCGAGCAGGACGCCGAGGCCGGCGAGCGCCGCGACAGAGACCAGAAGTCCCGCCCAGAAGCCGAAATGGATCGAGGCTGCGTAGGCGAAATAGGCGCCGAGCATGAAGAGGCCGCCATGGGCGAAGTTGGTCACCCGCCTGAGGCCGAAGATCAGCACCAGTCCTACCGAGAGCAGGTAGAGAAAGCTGCCATAGACGAGGCCGTTGATGATCTGGATCACGTGCCGATCCCTCCGGTGCCGTGGCCCGCGAGATGCCGTACCGCGGTCGATGCGGAGACCCCGTGGGACCTGCCCCACGCCTGTCGTTCCATGGTCGCTTCTCCGTGAGGGGCATGAGCGCGCGGCCCCTGAACGAATGGCCATCCATTCAGGGGTCCGTTCGATTTCGCCGTCCGGGCGTGTCTCCCGCCCGGACGTGACTGTCGCGTCTCAAAGCTTGCAGGTGCCGTCGGGCCTGGGGGTGGCGATGTCGCCAGGCACGGTCATGGTGATGACCGGACGCAGCACGCCATTGTGCATCTGGACGGAGCCGAAGTAGTTCGGTCCGACGAGCTGGTGGTCCTCCTTGCGCATCACCTGCGTGCCGAGGATCGTCTCGAAGGTGGCGCCCTCCATGGCCTTGGCGACATCGGCCGGGCGGATGGAACCGGCCTTCCTCACAGCCTGGAAGATCACCTGCATGCCGAGATAGGTTTCGCCCTCGAAATTCGTCGGCTGGGTGCCGGGATATTTCACCGTCCAGTCGGCGACGAATTTCTTGTTGCCGGGGGTGTCGAGCGTCGCGGAGTAGTTGATGATGGCATGAATGCCCGTCACCACGTCGCCGAGCACCTTGACGGTGCCGTCGGTGGTGAAGCTGGTGCCACCGGTGACGACCTTGTCGAACAGGCCAAACTGCTTAGCCTGCTTGGCGAAGTTGATGGCATCGCGGCCGGCGAGGGCCACCCACATGGCGTCGGCGCCGGAATCGGCCACCTTCTGGATGTGGGCCGCATAGTCGTTGCTGCCGAAGGCGGGGTAGTTTTCCGAGACGATGGTCTTGCCGGTGGCGTCGGCCGCCTTGCGGAAGCTGGCGCCGGAATTGCGGCCCCAGGCGATGTCGGCGGCCATGATCGCCCACTTCTTCTCGGCGCGCGTCGCCAGCCAGGGCTGGACCACGGCCGCATCGGAATTGTCGGGCCGGTTCACCCGGAACATGCGCGGCTGGCACTGCTTGCCGGTTATGTCGTCAGCCTTGTTGATGGTCGACACGTAGATGGCGTTCCACCGGCCCAGCATCGGCCCCATGGCGAGGCCCTCGCCCGAGGCGATGGTGCCGGTGAGGAGATTGTAGCCGGCGAGCGCAAGCTTCTCGCCCTGCTGGCGCGCCAGTTCTGGCTTGGCCTCGGTGTCGAGATAGCGGACCTCGACTTTCCGGCCATCGACGCCGCCGGCAGCATTGGCTTCGCCAATGGCGAACTCGATGGCGCGCTTGGCCTCGTCGCCGAGCTGCGCATAGGGGCCGGTCAGTGCCGTCGGCACGCCGATCTTGATGGGATCCTTGGCAAAGGCCATTCGCCCTGCGGTGGTCGCAAAGGCGGCTGTGGACGCTCCGATCAGCAGAGTGCGCCGCGTGGTTCTCATGGCATGTCCTCCCTTGGTTTCTTGTATCGAATGAATGTTCATTCAATCGAGGAGTCCGGTCCTTGTCAACAGGCCGTGATCATCCAGTGGCGGGATCGCGGTCCCGTGGGCAGGCCTCTCGCGATGGACCGTTCAGGCGTTGTGGAGCGCGTTTTCATGGCGGATTCGTCGCCAGCGGTCTTGCGGGCGCGCGCATCCCTTGCGTTTCGCTGTATGCATGGCGGGCCTGATTCCGATCCCTGCGGCAGCGTCCGGCTGCCCTGGGGTCACCGCAGAACTGACCGGAGGATCCTTGTCGAAACGTGCGCGCGACCACGGGCTGATCTGCGGCCGTCTGCCGCCGGGCCCGCTCAACGCCATCACCGACGTGGCCGAAGTCCGCGTCGGTCATCGTACCCTGAGCGAGGCGGATGTGCTGACCGGTTTCACGGCGGTGTTGCCGCATGGCGGCGACCTGTTCCGGGAGAAGGTTCGCGCCGGGGTCGAGGTGATCAACGGCTTCGGCAAGAGCGCGGGCCTGATGCAGGTGGCCGAACTCGGCCAGATCGAGACGCCGATCCTGCTCGGCAATACCTTCTCGGTCGCCGCCGGCATCGAGGCTCTGGTCGGGAGGGCGCTCGGTGCCAATGCGGAGATCGGCCGCAGCACCGGAACGGTCAATGCGCTGGTGCTCGAATGCAATGACGGCTTTCTCTCCGACATCCGGCGGCGATGCCTGACGATTGCGGACGCCGAGGCGGCGCTCGATGCGGCGAGCGGCGGTTCGGTCGAGGAGGGGTCCGTCGGCGCCGGCGCCGGCATGAGCGCTTTCGGCTTCAAGGGCGGCATCGGCACGGCCTCGCGGGTCATCGGCCTCGACACCGGCGCCTATACGGTCGGGGTCCTGGTGCAGGCGAACTTCGGCAATGCCGGCGACCTCGTCCTGCCGGACGGGCGGCGGCCGCTGCCGCCAGCGTTGGCGGGACACCAGCCGCCGGAGCGGGGTTCGGTCATCATCGTTCTGGCCACTGATCTGCCGCTGGAAGGCCGCCAGCTCACCCGCATCGCGCGACGTTGCGGAGCGGGGCTGGCGCGGCTCGGGGCGCTCTGGGGCAATGGCAGCGGCGACATCGCCATTGCCTTCTCGACAGCCGACCGGATCGCCCATGACGGCGAGGGCGACATCCTGCCGCTGCGCGTCCTCAACGAGCGCCGGATCGATCTGGCCTTCCGCGCGGCTGCGGAGGCGACACAGGAGGCCGTCCTCAATGCCATGCTGGCGGCGCCCGAGACGATCGGGCGCGATGGCCATCGCAGGCCTTCGCTCGCTGACAGTCTGTGACGGCCTGTCTGTCGCCTCACGCCGGCGAAGGTGCCGGCGATTCCCTGCCGTTTGCCTGAAACGGGTCAGGCGCCGGAATGACAATGTGTCTTCGGTCTGCTTCGCCGCGACGGTCTAGCGCAGCGTCGGATCGAGCCGGTCGCGCAACCAGTCACCGAGCACCGACACCGCCAGCGTGGTGAGGACGATGGTCGTGGCCGGCGCCAGCATGATCCAGGGCGCGCGGGTGATGTATTCGCGCCCGTAGCCCACCATGTTGCCGAGGCTCGTCATGGGCGGCTGCACGCCGAGGCCGAGGAAGGACAGGCCGCTCTCCAGCAGGATGACCTCGGGAAAGACCAGCGTCATCGAGACGATCAGCGTCGAGGCGATGTTCGGCAGGATGTGCTTGAGATAGACCCGCGCCGGGGAGGCGCCGAGCTGCGTCACGGCCGAGGCATAGCCCTGGGCGCTGGCGGAAATCGCCAGGCCGCGCGAGATGCGCGCATAGCGCTCCCAGCCGAAGAATCCCATGAGGCCGATCAGCAGAGGCAGCGAGCTGCCGAAGAAGGCGAGGACGGCGAGCGCCATGATGAGGAACGGCATGCTGGCCTGGAAGTCGGCGAGCATCAGCACGACCTGCTCGACGAAGCCGCGGAAATAGGCCGCCAGGAAGCCGAGCGTCGTGCCCACCACCGCCGACATCAGGCTGGCGCCGAAGGCGATGAGCAGAGAGATGCGGATCGACACGATCAGGCGCGACAGCACGTCACGACCGAGTTCGTCAGTGCCGAGCCAGTGCAGCGGATGGCCGGGGGCGGCGAGCCGGTTCCTCAGGTTCGGCGCGGTGTAGGAGTAGGGCGCGATCAGGTCGGCGAGCAGCGCCATCACGATCATGCCGACGAGCCACAGCAGCGCCACCCAGACGAGCGGAGGAATGCCGGAAAGTCCCGAACGCCAGCCGGCGCGATGCCCATCGGCGTGCTGAAACGGCTGGTCTGTCATGATCCGCTCCTGGCGCCGGAATGCCTGAGGCGCGGGTCGAGAAAGCCGTAGAGGAAATCGACGATCAGGTTGGACATGACCATCGTTGCGGCGACCAGCAGCAGGATGCACTGGACGACGGCGAGGTCGCGGTTGGCGACGGCGACCACCAGAAGGCGCCCGACGCCCGGCCAGGAAAAGACGCTCTCCACCACCACGGCCCCGGCGATCAGCGAGCCGACCATGAAGCCGATGATGGTGACGGTCGGGATGGTGGCGTTGGGAAGTGCATGGCCGATCACGACGCGCCGCCATGGCACGCCCTTGGCGCTTGCGGTGCGCACATAGGGCTGGCCCAGAACCTCGAGCATGGCGCTGCGGGTGAAGCGGGCCAGTACGGCTGCGCCACCGATGCCGAGCGTGATGATCGGCAGGATGGCGTGACGCCAGCTATCCTGCCCGCCTGACGGCAGCCAGCCGAGATGCACCGCAAAGACCAGGACCAGCAACAGCCCAAGGACGAAGCTCGGCACGGTGAAGCCGGCCACGGAGAGCAGCATGACGAGCCGGTCGGCGAGGCTGCCGCGGTTCAGGGCCGCGAAAATGCCGGCAGGAATGCCGATCCCCAGCTTGAGGGCGAGGGCGGGCAGGGTCAGCGCCAGCGTGGCGGGAATTCGCTCGGTGACGAGATCGATGGCGGCGCGGCCATCGCGCATGGACCGGCCGAGCTCGCCCTGGGCAATGGCGCCGAAATAGCTGAAGTACTGACGCCAGAGTGGTTCATCGAGGCCCCAGGCCTTTCGAAAGGCGGCAATGGCCTCCGGCGCCGATTCCGGACCGAGGATGATGAGAGCCGGGTCACCCGACAGGCGCAGTACGACGAAGGCGAAAGTCACCACCAGCGCGATGGTGACGAAGGCGCGCAGCAGGCGCAGGGCGAAGAAGCGCAGCATCAGGCGGCCTCGCGGGACTTGTCGGCGTCGTCCACAAGGTGACAGGCGACGCGCCGGCCGCCTGTCAGTGTGCGCAGCGCCGGGCTTTCGGCGCGGCAGCGCGCAACGGCGAGCGGGCAGCGGGGGTGGAAGGCGCAGCCAGACGGCCGGTTGGCGGGGTTGGGCGGTTCGCCGGTCAGGACGATGCGTTCACCTTTCGCGCCGGGTGCCGGCGCGGCGGAGACGAGCGCGCGGGTGTAGGGATGCCGCGGCTCGGCGAAGAGGTCATCGGCGTCGCCCTCCTCGACGAACCTGCCGAGGTACATCACCGCGACGCGCCGGCTGACCTGGCGCACGACCCTGAGATCGTGGCTGATGAACATCATGGCGAGGCGGAATTCCTCCTGCAGGTCGATCAGGAGGTTGACCACCTGCGCCTGGATCGAGACGTCGAGCGCGGAGACGGGTTCATCGCAGACGACGAGCGCCGGCTTCGTCATCAGGGCGCGGGCGAGCACCACGCGCTGGCGTTGGCCGCCGGACAGTTCGTGCGGGTAGCGGCCGGCAAGATGGCGCGACAGCCCGACGCGGCCGAGCATGGCGAGAGCGGCTTCGGCCCGCTCGGTCGCCGCGCCGCGCTGGTGGATGTCGGCCGGCTCGCGGACCTGGTCCAGAATGGGGAGCCGGCGATCCAGTGCACCCAGCGGATCCTGATAGATCATCTGCATGCGGGCGCGCGAGCGGCGCCAGTCCGCCGTCAAGGGCTCGGGCATTGGCGCGCCGTCGAATTCGACCGAACCCTCATCGGGGCGCTCGAGACCGACGACCATGCGGCCGAGGGTCGACTTGCCCGATCCGGACTCGCCGACAATGCCGAGCGTTTCGCCGGACTGGACACGCAGGCTGACGCCGTCGACGGCGCGCACGGCGACCGATGAGCCGAGCAGGCCGCGCCGCAGGTGATAGGTGCGGGCGAGGTTCTTCGCCGTCACGAGGGAGGGGATCATGCCGATATCGTCTCCTGGCGGAGCGCGGCGGGCTTGGGGAACCCTTCCGCCTCCTGCAGCTCGCGAGCGGCAGGGGTCGTCTCGTGGCCTGCGCGGAGGCAGGCCACGCGATGCGCCTCGCCCATCGAGATCAGCCGAGGATCGCTCTCGCCACAGGCCGGCTGGGCGATGGCGCAGCGCGGTGCGAAGGCGCAGCCGGGCGGCAGATGCCGGGGATCGGGCACCACGCCCGGGATCGACGTGAGACGGCGGCGCGGCCCTGCCAGCGGTGGCAGCGAGCCGATCAGGCCCTGCGCATAGGGGTGGCGGGCCTTGTCGAAGAGGGTGGGTGCTTCCGCCTCCTCGACGATGCGGCCGGCATACATGACGGCAACACGGTCACAGGTCTCGGCGATGACGCCGAGGTCATGGCTGATCAGCACCAGCGACATGGCGAATTCGCGCCTCACGGTGCGCAGCAGGTCGAGGATCTGCGCCTGGATCGTGACGTCGAGGGCGGTCGTCGGCTCGTCGGCCACCAGGAGATCGGGCCGACCGGCCAGCGCCATGGCGATCATCACGCGCTGGTTCTGCCCGCCGGAAAACTCGTGCGGATAGGCATCGAGCCGACGCGTCGCATCGGGAATGCCGACGAGTTCGACGAGACGCTTCGCTTCGGTCCTCAGGCTGGCACCGGAGAGGTCCGTGTGGAGGGCGAGCGCCTCGCTGATCTGGCGGCCGACGGTGAGCACGGGATTGAGGGCGCTCGCCGGGTCCTGGAAGATCATGGCGATGCGGCCGCCGCGGATGCGGTCGAGCCCGGCGGCCGGGGCGCCGACGAGTTCCTCCCCGTCGAGCGTCACGCTGCCGCTGATCCGCGCCTTGGCGGGCAAGAGGCTCAGTGCGGCGAGCCAGGTCACCGATTTCCCGGACCCGGATTCGCCGACGAGACCGAGAGCCTCGCCGCGACCGACCTGCAGGTCGACACCGCGCAGGGCGGGCACGCCGGAGAAGGTGACGTTCAGGTTCTCGATGCGGACAAGCGGTGGCGCTTCCAGCTGGCCGGCTGTTGGGCTCATGGCTTGGCCTGCGTTCCTCGTCCCGGACAACGAAGCGCCGGCTGGATCGTCCAGCCGGCGCGTGAGCGAGCCATCACGCCGCGAAGTTGCCGGGGCGGAAGTCCATGGCGAAGGCCGGCGCGGTCTTCCAGCGGATCGCCTTCGCCTTGGCGGTGAAGGTCGCGTTCTGGTGGAGCACCGTGTAGGCGGGGTCCTCGCGCTCGCAGATCTCCAGCATGCGGCGGAAGGACTTGCGGCGGAGCACCCGGTCGGTCGAGGTCTCCAGCACCTCGCAGAGCTGGTTCATCTCGGCATTGGTCCACTCGCCGATCTGCTGCTGCTGGCCGTTGGGGCCGTGCTGGTTGACGAGCGAGGAGACCGGGTCGTTGAAGGGCGCCGAGTTGGACCAGTCGCGCAGCGCGCGCTCCGTTCCGCGCGCCATGATCTGGCTCCAGTTCTCCACCGTCTGCATCTGCACGTTCAGGCCGACCGAGCGCCACATCTCGGTGAGGATCTGCGACGTCGGATTCTGGTTCGTGTAGTAGTTGTTGAGGACGCGGTAGGTGATCGCGTCGCCCTTGTAGCCGGCCTGGCGCAGCAGATCGCGGGCGATCTTCGGGTCGTACTCCGGCACCTTCCAGTCAGAGTGGAACATGTCGCCGTAGAAGTCCCACTGAAGCCCCGCCGGCACCTTGGTGCGGCCGGCCCAGAGCGAGTCGACGATCGCCTGGCGGTCGATGGCGTGGGTGAAGGCGCGGCGCACCAGCGGGTTGGCGAGTTGGGCGTTGTTCTTGTCGAAGACGGTGAGGCGGTGGTTCTGGATCGTGCCGCCCTGCACCTCGAAGGCGGCGTTCTTCTCGATCTCGCCGATCTGGTCGGGCGGGATGTCACAGGCGAACTGGTACTGGCCCGACAGCAGGCCGGCGATGCGGCTGGCCACTTCCGGCACCTCGACGAAGCGGATCGACTTCAGCGGCGGGCGGCCGCCCCAGTACTCGTCATGGGCGACCAGCAGCAGCGAGGTGTCGGGGCGGAACTCGGCGACCTTGTAGGGACCCGTGGTGATCGGCTTGCGCGCCCAGTCGAGATAGCTCGCGGCCTCTTCCCAGCCGCGCCGGCTCATGATGTCCGAACCGTAGCGGGCGAGGCGTCCCTCCAGCGTCACGTCCGGCGTCGCGTTGATGAAGCGCACGGTATAGCGGTCGACGGCATCGACGCGCAGCAGGTCGGGCCAGGCGCGGCGGGCGACGGCGGGGACCTCGCCGGGCAGCTCCTTGCCGGGACGCGGCGCCGGAATGTTCTCGAAGGCCCTGAGCGTCGAGCGATTCTTCGCCTGGGTGTTGCCGAACATGCGCTCGCGCGAGAAGGTGAAGACCACGTCCTCGGCGGTCATCTCGTCACCATTGTGGAACTTCACCCCCTGACGGAGCTTCAGTTCGACCGTCTGGTCGTCGACGCGGCGCCACTCGGTGGCGAGGCCCGGCTGCGGCATCAGGTTGCCCAGCCAGTCGCGGCTGATGAGGGCTTCCCAGAGCGAGGTGAAGAAGACGCGCTCGCCGACATTGGACTGCTCGCGCAGGACGTCGAGAGCGTTGGAATTGACGATCTTCTGGACGGCGATGGTGATCGCCGGGCGGTTGTCGCTCTGCGCCAGGGCGAAGCGCGGCACCAAGGGGGCGGCGAGGGTCGCCCCGCCCATCCAGAGAACGGAACGCCGGCTGGTGGAGTGCGTCATGGTCGCCTGTCCTGATGTTGGAGATCGGCCCGGAGTCGGGCGCCATGTTGCGCCCGCGGCCATCCTTCGGTGCTCCAGTATCGACCGGCAGTAACGGTGCGATGACCTCGCCATGTCACACCGATGACGTGCGACGGGAGTCAGTTTGCCGGCTACTTTGCGAGACCGAGGCCGATGAGGTGGTCGGCGCCGGCGCGGACGTCGTTCTTGTTGCGAACCTCGAGGATCAGGCGCGGATTGCTGCTGAGCGGTTGCAGCGCACGGAAGACCTGTCGCCAGGCAATGGTGCCCTCGCCGGGGTTCCAGTGGCGGTCCACATGGCCATCCGAGTCCTGGAGGTGGACGTGGTGGAGCATGTCGCCTGCCGCGGTCACGTAGTAGTCGACCGGCGGTGCGGCGGTCGAGGTATAGGCATAGTTTGCATGGCCGGTGTCGATCGACACCCGGACGGCCGGGCTGTCGAAGGACCTGGCGAGGGCCACCCGCTCGGCCGGGTTGCGGTCCTCGATGTTCTCGATCACCAGCACCACGCCCATGTCCTCGGCCCGGCGGACGGCCTCGGCCAGTGTGTCGTGGGCGCGCTCGATGACGCCCTGGCGGGAGCCGGGATTGTAGTCGAGGTTGTTGTAGTCCCAGGTCGTGTAGGGCGAGTGGATCACCATCTGGGTGGCGCCGAGGGCGGCGCAGACGTCGAGGCCCTGGGCCATGCGCTTGCGCACCACGGCGCGGATGTCGGGGTCGAGGCTGGCGATGGTGAAACCCCAGAAGGGGCCGTGGATGCCGAGGCGGCCCGTATAGCCGTCGAGCTCGGCCTTGATGGCCTCGGCCAGCGGTTTCCAGTCGCCATTGAGGACGTCGGCCCAGAAGAAATCCTGGACCTCGAGGTCGCGCTGGCTGTCGAGAATCCAGGCGCGGTGCTGACGCAGGCCGTCGAGCGGGAGCGCGACGCCGAGAACGGGCAGGGACATGGGACGATTCCATTGGCAGGCGGCCGGCGGCCGCGGCGGTCCCTCATGGCGCCGGCAGGCGACAGGCCGATGACGGTCAAGGCGGGGGCGGGCCCGGCCTGCCGAAACGACTGGCCTTCATCTGCCGTGGGATCAGACGGGCACGACGCGCAGGTCAACCCCGGACCGGCACGCTCCATCGACGCGACCACTGGCCATGTCCGACGTGCCGAGACCCCCTCGCAGTTGCGCACGTCATCCGTTATGGTCTGCGCGCTCATTCGCCCGAGGGCCCTGCATTGACCGAGTCCATTTCCCGCCGCTCCGCTTTCCTGCTGATCGCCTCGGGCGCAGTGGCGCTCGGCGGCTGCGGCCGCAGGGGCGGGCTCGAGCTTCCCGGCGAGACGCC
>CAZPMD010000005.1:60679-79852 GCA_964587395.1 uncultured Hyphomicrobiales bacterium | reverse complement strand
CGCCCTCGTGGCGGGAGACCGGCCCGGCCCGCTCGAATGGGCAGGACTCGCCGTCGCCTTCGCCGCCCTCGTCTGGCTGGTTTCCCCCGGCGTCGCCGCCCCCTCGCCCCTCGGGGTCCTGCTGATGGCCTTTGCCGGCCTGTGCTGGGCGGCCTATTCGCTGCTGGGACGTGGTTCGTCCGATCCCCTCGCCGACACCGCCGGCAATTTCGTCCGCTGCCTGCCGGTAGCGCTCCCGCTTATCGCCTGGGGCTGGTGGGTGCACCCGCCGGACGCGGTGGGCCTCGGCTACGCCGTGGCCTCGGGGGCGCTGGCCTCCGGTATCGGCTATGCGGTCTGGTATGCGGTGCTGCCCGCCCTGTCGCGGGTCACCGCCGCCTCGGTCCAGCTCGCCGTACCGGCCATCGCGGCAGCAGGCGCCGTGGTGTTCATCGGGGAGCCGCTGACGCCTCGGCTGGTCATGGCATCGCTGGCGATCCTCGCCGGGATCGCACTGGCGATCCTCGGTGGCGAACGACGCCGCCGGCAAAGCTGAATCGGAACCTCATCGCCCTGACTCTCCACCTCAGGGTGAAGCGCATTTCCGATTCCGGTCCAGAGACTTGTCGACTGCCGTTGCGGAGACGGACGACCCGCCCGGGGTCGACGCCTACTCCATCACCGCGGCCTTCAGGATGCAGACCATCGTCGCGTGGGCGGTCTCAGTCCCGACATTGCGGATGACGTGCCGGCCGTCACAGCGATAGCGGGCGCTCTCCCCCGCCCCGACCGTCTCAACGCGGTCGCCGACCTCCACCTGCAGTTCGCCGGACAGCACCGAAAGGCTCTCGATGGAGCCGCGCTGGTGCCCCTCGCTCTCCAGGACGCCGCCCGGGTCGCACTGGAAATCATACCACTGCAGCCATTCGACGGTCTTGATCCAGCCGATGATGGAGAGGCGGCACTTGCCGTCGTCGGAGACCAGAAGGGGTGTGTCGGCGCGCGACAGCTTCTCCAGGAAAGGCTCTTCTGTCGCGGTCGCCAGCACCCTCTCGATGGAGACGTCGAGGGCCTGGCTCAGGCGCCAGATCGTGGCCAAGGTCGGGTTGGTCTCGTTGCGCTCGATCTGGCTGATGATCGATTTGGCGACGCCCGACTGCTCGGACAACTCCGAGAGCGACAGATTGTAGGCCTTGCGCAGGCGCTGCACGGTCTTGCCGAGGTTGCCCGACAGAACATGCGCACCGGCATCCATCTCGATCTTTTTGGGGTCGCGGTCGGCCATCGGCAGGCGTTCGTCTCGGGCGTTGTGTCGAACGATCGTTCGTCCAAACGATCATACGGACCCCCTCGCTGCGGTGCAAGGCGAGAGGGCCGGACCGCATCCGCTGCCGGGCCGCTAGACCTCCCGCGCACCCAGCGCCGCATGGGTCGAAACCCGCGTCCAGGGGCTGATGCGCGCCTGGAAGGCGGCATAGCCGGCGCCGACCTTGCCGGCCATGGGGCTGCGCGTTCCGAGATCGCGCACGAGGTCGCCCGCATGGCGCCTGGCCTGCTGGACCATGGCTGTCGGGAAGCCGCGCAACCTGACGCCATGGGCTGAAACCATCGTCGCCAGCGCCTCCATGTTGAGCACTTCGATCTCGGCGAGGGCCACGGCCTGCTCGGCATCGCTCGCGGCCTGGATGACAGCCTTGAGGTCCTCTGGCAGGCCATCCCAGAGCGCCTTGTTGACGACGAGCTCGCTCGATCCGTTCGGCTTGTTGAAGCCAGGCGCATAGTAGAAGGGCGCGACGCGCCACAGGCCGAGCTGGGCATCGGATCCCGGCGAGGTGAACTCGGCGGCATCGATCGCCCCGCGCTCGAGCGCCGGATAGATGTCGCCCGGCGGAATGGCGATGGCGGTGGCGCCGAGGCGCTGGAACAGCTCCGCGCCGAGGCCGACCATGCGGATGGTCAGCCCCTTCACGTCGTCGGCCGACTGCAGCTCCTTGCGGAACCAGCCGCCCATGGAGACGCCGGTATTGCCGCCGAGGAAGGGCTTCACGCCGAAGCGGGCCGAGGCCTCGTCCCACAGCGCCTGGCCACCCCCCTTGAGGATCCACGCATTGTGCTCTGTCGGGGTGAAACCGAAGGGGATGGCGGTGAAGAAGGCCAGCGCCGGCTCCCGCCCGATGCCGAAGAAGGACGCCGTATGGCCGAGTTCGACGGTGGCGTTGCCCACCGCCTCATGCACGGCGAAGGCAGGCACCACCTCGCCCGCCGCGAAGACCTGCACCTCGATGCGGCCGCCCGAGAGCAGCTTGATCCGGTCGGCGATGCGCTGGGCCGAGAAGGCCGGCCCCGGCAGGGTCCTCGGCCAGGACGTCACCATGCGCCAGCGCAGCGGCGTCTGCGCCCGGGCGATGCCCGGAGCGGCGATGAGGCCGGCGAGGCCGGCAGCGAGGGTCGTCCGGCGATCGGGGGTCATGTCACCACCAGGCGTGGAAATGATGCGTCGGGCCGTGCCCGCTGCCGATCGACAGCCGGTCGGACGCGGCGATGGCCGCCGTCACATAGTCCTTGGCCTCGCTGACCGCCTGTCCCATCGGAAAGCCCTTGGCGAGGCCCGCGGCAATGGCCGATGACAGCGTGCAGCCGGTCCCGTGGGTGTTCGGCGTGTGGATGCGCTGCGCCTCGAGCCGCACGACGCCTTCCGGCATCACCAAAAGGTCGAGGCTGGTCTCGCCGGTGCCGTGTCCGCCCTTCATCAGGACAGCCTTTGCCCCGCCGGCGATCAGGGCCTGCCCCTGGGCCAGCATGTCGTCTTCGCCCATCGCCACCGGCTGGTCGAGCAGCGCGGCGGCCTCGAGCAGGTTGGGGGTGACAAGCGCGGCGCGGGGAAACAGCAGGCGCCTGAGCGCCGACACCGCACCAGGGTTCAGCAGACGGTCGCCGGAGGTCGCCACCATCACCGGATCGAGCACGACATTGCCGACCCTGTGCCGGTCGAGCCCGGATGCAACCGCCTCGATCACCGGAACCTGCGACAGCATGCCGATCTTCGTCGCGGCGACAGCCAGATCGGAGAAGACCGAATCCATCTGCGCCGAGATGAACGCCGCCGGCACGTCGTGGATCGCCTGAACACCCCGTGTGTTCTGCGCCGTCAGCGCCGTGATGACGCTGGCGCCATAGACCCCGAGCGCCGAGAAGGTCTTGAGGTCCGCCTGGATGCCGGCACCGCCGCCGGAGTCAGATCCCGCAATGGTGACCGCAATCGCCGTCATGGCACGTCTCCCGTCAACGAGGTGTCGATGCGCGCGCGGGCGGCCAGTTCCAGCCCCTCGAGGCCGTAGAGCGCGTCGAGATAGGCCGTGGCGAAACTCCCCGGCCCGCGCGCCGTCTCCGCCGCGATCTCGCCGGCGACGCCGAGAGCCAGCATGGCGGCACCCACCGCCTCGAACGAATCCTCCGCCACGGCGACAAAGGCGGCCGCGATCGCGGCTCCGGCGCAGCCCATGGCGGTCACCCGGGCCATGAGCGGATGGCCGTTGGCGACGCCGGCGATCCTGGACCCGTTGGTGACGATGTCGGTTTCGCCCGTCGCGGCCACGACCGTGCCGAGACGAAGGGCGAGCGCCCTGATGTCCTCGCCCGGCCCCAGTTCGGCGACCTCCGCCGCATTGCCGCGGATGGCGGCCGGGCCGAGGGCCGCGAGGTCGCGGGCGAAGGCTGCACGAACCGGCGAGCGGTCGATGAAGACCGGATCGAGCAGCCACGGCCGGTGCGCGGACGAGGCCGCCTCAATGGCGGTGCGAATCACCGCGCGGCGTTCGGGCTCAAGCGTGCCGAGATTGACGAGGAGGGCATCGGCATTGCCGGCAAAGGCTGCGATCTCGTCGGGGGACGTCGTCATGGACGGCACGGCGCCGACCGCCAGCAGCGCATTGGCGGTAAAGGCCTGCGCGACCGAATTCGTAATGCAGTGGATGCGCGGGCGCCGCCCGCGAAGCACGGCGAGGATTTCGCCTGCCGCCTGGGCCAGTCTTGCGGGCATGTCAGAGCCCCCTGACGGGGATGGTCGCGTGCATCTCGGTTTCCTCCGCCGGCATGACCCGGTTCAGGTACGACGGGTTGGTCCTCACGACCTCTCAGCCCGATAAGGGCACCCCGACGAGACAGTGGCGTAAGGTTAGGCCATGACGCCTCCGCCCGCAAGCTTGCCCGGGAGCGTGGCGGTCATGAGGAAAGTGCAGCGGGTGGCGCGCGGGGGATGACGCGCGCGCCCTTTGATGGCATGGGAGAGGCCTTGCGCGCCGCGAGGGTTCCCATGATCGCCTTCTTCGTTCAGATCAAATGCCAGCTCGGCAAGGCCTATCAGGTCGCCGCCGCCCTCGCCGACCGCGAGATCGCCTCGGAGATCTATTCGACGGCCGGCAATTTCGACCTGCTGGTGAAGTTCTACGTCGAGCCGGGCACCGACATCGGCCACTTCGTCAACGAGCAGGTGCAGCTCATCCCTGGCATCCAGGACACCCACACCATCATCACCTTCAAGGCCTTCTGAGCCCGGCGCTCATTTGCCGCGCTGCTGCCAGACCTGCCAGACGCCGAAGGCGAGCGTCACCATGCCCGCATACCACAGGACCGGCACATAGCGCGGAATCGCGCCGCGGATGTTGGCCTGGAAGAAGGCGCATTCCGGTGTCGCGAAGCCGATGCAGGCGAGCTTGAGGTTCATGAGGCCGAAAGTGCCGCCGTATTGGGCGTAGTAGGCGAACCACCAGACGACGGAGACGAGACAGAAGGCGATGCCGAGATAGATCGCCGGATGCGTCGGGGGCTTGTCGTCGGGCGAGTCCATTGGCCATGTTCCGTGGCGTCGCGATGACCCCATCTACGCCGCTTCGACCCGTTGAAGCCAGTCCGGCCGCATTGCGCCCCTGCGGACGGCAAGGCTTGCCTCGCAGGCTCGAAGCGTTCCATTCTTGGGCTTGAGTTCCCCGGAGCACACGACATGACGCCGACGAAATTCGGAATGGGCCAGGCATTGAGCCGGGTCGAGGACGCGCCGCTGATCAAGGGCGAGGGACGCTTCGTCTCCGACCTCGTTCCCGAGGGCGCCCTCGTCGGCTACGTCCTGCGCTCGCCCTTCGCCTTCGCCGACTTCGTCATCAAGGACACGAGCACCGCCCGTGCCATGAAGGGCGTCAAGGCGGTCTTCACCCATGCGGACCTCGAGGGCGTCGGCAACCTGCCCTGCCTGTCGCAGATCCCCTCGGTGAACCCGATCCCCAACCCGCCCTGGGAAGTGCTCTGCTCGAAGACCGTCCGCCATGTCGGCGACGGCGTCGCCTTCGTGGTCGCCGATACGCTGGACCGCGCCAAGGATGCCGCCGAGGCCATCGAGATCGAATGGACGCAGCGCGAACCGATCATCGACGCGGTGGATGCCCTGCAGAAGGGCGCGCCGCAGGTCTGGCCGGACATCCCCGGCAACCTCTGCGGCGAGGTGCATCTGGGCGAGGCCGAAGCCACCGCGAAGGCCTTCGCCAAGGCACACCGCACGGTGTCTCTGACCATCGTCAACAACCGCCTGATCACCAACTACATGGAGACGCGCGGTTGCCTCGCCGAATATGACGCCAAGACCAAGGGCTTCAGCCTGACCCTGGGAAGCCAGGGCTCGCACGGCATCCAGAACACGCTGGCGACCAAGATCTTCAACATGCCCAAGGAGAAGATCCGCGTCATCACGCCGGATGTCGGAGGCGGCTTCGGCACCAAGACCTTCATGTTCCGCGAATACCCGCTCTGCATGGTGGCGGCGCGCAAGCTGAAGAAGCCGGTCGCCTGGGTTCAGGATCGCGGCGATCACTTCGTCAACTGCAGCCAGGGACGCGATAACGTCTCCACCGCCACCGCGGCGCTGGACAAGCGCGGCAAGGTTCTGGCCGTGAAGGTCGATACCGTCGCCGACATGGGTGCCTACCTGTCGCAATACGCGACCTTCATTCCCTATGTCGGCGCGCTGATGCTGGCGGGCGTCTACGCCTTCCCGGCGATGCACGTCAGGCTCAAGTACGCCTACACGAACACCGTGCCGGTGGACGCCTATCGCGGCGCCGGCCGGCCCGAGGCGGCCTATCTCATCGAGCGCCTGATGGACCGCATCGCCATCGAGACCGGCATGTCGCCGGCCGAGGTGCGCCGCCGCAACTTCATCCAGCCCGACCAGTTCCCCTGGGCGACGCCGGTCGGACGCACCTATGATTCCGGCGAGTTCGACGGCCACATGACCCGGGCCATGGAGGTCGCCGGCTGGGAGACGTTCAAGGACCGGCTGAAGGCGGCGAAGAAGGCCGGCAGGATCCGCGGCATCGGCATGGCCACCTATATCGAGGCCTGCGGCGGCGGTGCCCCCGAGAACGCCTGGATGAGCCTTGAGAAGGACGGCACGGTGACGATCAAGATCGGCACCCAGTCCAACGGCCAGGGCCACAAGACGGCCTACGCGCAACTCGCCTCCCAGCATCTCGACATTCCGATCGAGAAGATCAACGTCATCCAGGGTGACACGGCCCTCATCCCGAGCGGCACGGGCACGGGGGGCTCGCGCTCCCTGCCCGTCGGTGGCGCGGCAGTGGATGTCGGCGCACGGGCCCTCGCCGACGTCATCAAGGAGATGGCGGCGACCGAGATGGAGGTCGGCGTCGCCGACGTCGAGATCGTCGGCGGCAATGTCCGGGTCGTCGGCACCGACAAGGCGATCTCCTACGAGAAGATCGCCAGCCTCCCCGGCGCCGAGGAGAAACTGAAGAGCCACGGCACCTGGCGCCCGCCGGAGCCGACATTCCCGAACGGGACGCACATCTGCGAGGTTGAGATCGACCCCGACACCGGCGCGACCGAGATCGTCGCCTACACGATCGTCGATGACTTCGGCGTCACCATCAACCCGACGCTGCTTGCGGGCCAGGTCCATGGCGGCATCGTCCAGGGTATCGGCCAGGCTCTGCTGGAGCGCACCGTCTATGACAAGGAGAGCGGCCAGCTGCTCACCGCCTCCTTCATGGACTACGCCATGCCGCGGGCCGACCACATCCCGAACTTCCACTTCGAGACCCGCAACGTACCCTGCGTGACGAACCTGCTCGGCATCAAGGGTGCGGGCGAGGCCGGCACCATCGGCGCCTGCCCCTCGGTGATGAACGCTGTGGTCGACGCCCTCTGGCGCGCCTACGGCATCAAGGAGATCGACATGCCGGCGACGCCTGCCCTCGTCTGGCAGACGATTCAGGATGCCAAGGCGGCGAGAGCAGCGTGATGGGGCACACGTGACGACCCGTGGAAATCGCCCCGGGTCGTCGCTCCTAACGCGGCCCAATCACTTGCAACGAAGCAAGTCAATTTATGCAATTTTGCAATAATGATCGGTGGCAGCGGCTTTGCCCAAACTGACAGGAACGGGCCAGAGACCGCCCGGCCTGTGATCGCGCCACACCTGCAAGCTGTTGTTGCAACGCAAAAATCCGACTCTCGGATCACGCAGGCGTGATCAGCGGCGGCAATCTTGTGTACGGATTTCTGGGCCGACATGTCGGTTACCCCAGAGTAACTCATGGGCATGAACGCAAAAAAGCCGCGAGGCGCCCAGGGAGCGACTCGCGGCCGGGACCGTCACCTGGGGTGACGGATCAGCGTCAGGGATTGTTCGAACGCTGCGCGTCGACGCTCCAGGGACCGGGCCCGGCGAAGACCAGATAGAGCGCGGTGAAGCAGTACATGATGGCGAGGTTGCCGCCGTTCTGGATGGGGTAGAAGCCGCGCGGCGCATGGCCGATGAAATAGGCGGCCGCCATGGTGCCCGCGAGGATGAAAGCGGCCGGACGGGTGAAAAATCCTGCCAGAATCAACAGTCCGGTGACCAGTTCGATGATCGCGGCGATCCACGGCAGCGAGCCGACAGGCGCGAAATTGACGCTCATCGGGAAGCCGAAGAGCTTCACGAAGGCATGCTGCAGCAGCACGAGCGCGAACATGATGCGCAGCACCGAGAGCACACGCGGTGCCCAGGCATTGAGAGTGGGATTGAGGCTGTCCATGTGGGGGTCCCGTGACGTCGTGAAGGTGAGTGGCACCACCTCTTGCAGGGTGGTGAAAAGACCTTACCGAGGGCGCGCCGCCGCGCAACGCCCCCTCGGGAGTCCCCCGACGACCGACGGCAGTGTCGTGGCAAGCAGCGGCGACGCGGGATGGCGGCGGCAGCAAGGCCCCGCCGCGCCGGAGCCGGGGCACGGCCGCAGACCATGCGTGCAGCATTGGCGCTCCCCAAATCGGCCGGCGCATGGTTCAAGAGGGATCCGCTCACCGTTCCGGCATCGCTTCCCTTCATGCCCGTCCTCTCCCGCGCCGCTACGGGAATCCTCTTCAAGCTGATGTCGACGGTGGCCTTCACCTCCATGTCGACGCTGGTGCGCGTGGCAGGCAAGGAGATCCCGGTCGGCGAAGTCGTGTTCTGCCGCTCCTTCTTCGCGCTGATCCCGCTCTTCATCATGCTGGCCTGGCGCCATGAGATCATGGATGCCTTCCGCTATGTGAGCTTCGCCTCCCACATGAAGCGCGGCGCCATCGGCGCCACCGGCATGTTTTCCGGCTTCGTCGGCCTCACCATGTTGCCGCTGGCCGACTCCACCGCCATCAGCTACGCCGCGCCGCTGATGGTGGTACCGCTCGCCTATTTCATCCTCGGTGAGCAGGTGCGCATCTATCGCTGGACGGCGGTCGCCATCGGCTTCCTCGGCGTTGTCGTCATCCTCTGGCCGCATCTCAATGTCGGCGCCTTCGGTGGACGGCCGGACAGCCAGCGGACCGGAGCGCTGTTCTCGCTGGGCGGGGCCATCTGCGCCGCCTTCGCCACGATCCAGGTCCGCAAGCTCGTCAACACCGAGACGACGGCGTCCATCGTCTTCACCTTCATGGCGCTATGCGCAATCCTCGCCCTCATCACCTGGCCGCTGGGCCATGTCGTGCCGTTCATCGGCCAGTGGATCATGCCGACGCCGCTGCAGGCCTTCCTGCTCGTCATGGTGGGTGTCACCGGCGGGCTCGGGCAGATCTTCCTGACACTGAGCTATCGCTACGCCGACACCTCGCTGATCGCGCCCTTCGACTATTTCTCGATGATCTGGGCCGTCATCATCGGCTACCTCGTCTTCGCCGACCTGCCGAGCGTCTATGTGATCATTGGCGGCTCGATCGTCGTCGCCTCCGGCATCTACGTCATCTGGCGCGAGCAGAAGCTCGGCCTCGAGCGCGCGCGCCAGCGCACCGTCTCCACGCCGCAGGGCTGACGCCTCGGCGGGGTCAGCGCGACTTCGACCGAACCCGGACCATGACGAAGATGCCGAGGTCGACCAAACTCGCCCCGAAGGTGGTGAGCCCCGCCATGATCCCGAGATGGCTGCCCACGGCCCAGCCAAGCGCGACGGAAACGACGATGATCAGCAGCAGCTTCGGCTCGCTGAACAGGAATTCCAGAATATCGGACATGACGACGCCCAACTGCTCCTGTCGCGCGACCCATCCGCGCAGCCAGGTGCAGCCTGTGTCGCAACCGTTGGCCAACAGGTTCAGACGTCGTCTCAGCCGCCGATGCCGCGCCGCAGGCGCTTGAGGTCGCCGACGAACTCCTTGCCGAAGAGGAGGATGAGGGTGGCGCCATAGGCAGCCCCGCCGGTCGCCATCAGAGCCGCGAGTGCGATCTTCTCGTTGAGGCCGCCAGCGAAACCGCGCAGGACGAAGGCCATGCCGACGAGCGTCGCAGCGAGAACGGCGAAGGAGGCCAGCAGCTTCGGAAGAACCCGGCGAGCGCGGTCATCGAGCGTGAAGAGATCCTTGCGGCGGGCGAAGATGACGAGCAGCGACAGATTGATCCACGCGCCGACACTGGTGGCCGTCGCCAGACCGACATGGCCGAGTGGTCCCATCAGCGCGAACTTCAGCGCGACGTTGACCGCAATCGCCACCGCCACCGCGATGACCGGCGTCGTGGTGTCGCCGCGCGAGTGGAAGGTCACCGTCAGCGGCCGTATCAGCACCAGGGCGGCGAGCCCGGCCCCGTAGGCGGCCAGCGCCCGCGCCGACTGCAGCGCATCCGTCTCGGAAAAGGCGCCGCGCATGAACAGCGCCTTCATGATGGTATCAGGCACGATGACGAAGGCAGCCACCGCCGGAAGGGTGAAGACCAGGGTCAGCTCGATGGCCCGGAGTTGCGCGGTGCGCGCACCGGCCTCGTCCCCCGCAGCGACCCGCCGGCTCATCTCCGAGAGGAGGACGGTGCCGACGGCGATCGAAATGACCCCCAGCGGCAGCTGGTTCAGCCGGTCGGCATAGTAGAGCCAGGAGACGGACCCGGCGACGAGGTAGCTCGCCACCACCGTGTCGGCGAGGACGGCGATCTGGCTGCCGGCAGAACCGAGGGTGGCCGGCACGAAAGTCTTCCAGAACTGCTTCACCTCGGGGGTCACCTTCGGCGCCCTCAGTTCCACCATCACATTGGCGCGGAGCGCATCGCCGGCAACGATCAGGAACTGCAGCAGCCCCGCCACGATGATGCCCCAGGCCGCTGCATGGGCCGGCGTCTGGAAATTGGCGGCCAGCAGCAGCGCGCCGATGATGCCGACGCTGAGCACGACCTGCGTCGCGGCGGCGGCGGCGAAGCGTCCGACAGCATTCAGCACGCCACTGAGGAGGATCACCAGCGACACCAGCGCGAGATAGGGAAAGGTGATGCGGGTGAGTTCCACCGCCGCCGGGAAGCGGACGGGATCGTCGGCGAAGCCGGGAGCCATCAGGCCCACCACGGTCGGCATGAAGACGATGGCGACGGCGAGCAGCACGAGCTGGGCGATCAACAGGAAGGCGAAGATGCGGTCGGCGAAGACCAGCGCGGCGTTCTGCCCGCGCTCGGCGGCAACCTTGGCGAAGCCCGGCACGAAGGCCGCCGAGAAGGCTCCCTCGGCAAAGATGGCGCGGAACTGGTTGGGGATGCGGAAGGCGACGAAGAAGGCATCCGCCAGCGGGCCTGCGCCGAGCACGGCCGCGAACATCAGGTCGCGCACGAAGCCGAAGAGGCGACTGAGGAGCGTTAGGGCCGAGACCGAGAAGATATTCTTGATCACGGCCGGAGAAATCCCTGGAGGCAAAGACGGACAGCGCTGGCACGGGCGCCAGGCGGCGCGACGGTTAGCCGCTCATTCTGACGAAACGAAGGTCTAGCGCAGGCAAAGCGATTCGGCTGCGGCTCAGGAGGTCTGTAGCCCCGTCGGCCCATCGGGCACGAGATGCGGCGTTCCCTCGTGGCGGAAGAGGCGGAAGATCGCCGTGTTCAGCACGACGAGCACGTCTTCGGCCCAGACCTCCCCGTCGAGGAAGGCCATGGACCCCGTCAGCTTGCGGATGCGGACCTTGCCGGTGATCCAGTCCCCTGCCCGGCCGCCGGCGAGGAACTCGGTGTTGAGCGAGATGGTGGCGCAGCGCCGCCCGGTCACCCGAATGACCTCGTACCCCAGCACCGTGTCCATGAAGGTGGTCAGCGAGCCGCCATGCAGGACGCCGTTCGGATTTCCGTGTCGGGCATCCGCACGGAAGCCGTACTCGACCGTCCCGGCTCCATCCTCGCGCCAGTAGTAGGGACCGGCCAGGCCGATGAAGCCCTCGGTTTCGCCCATCCTCCTGTAGCCCGCCGGAATCGCGTCGGAATGCGTCGCCCTCGTCATGGCGTCCATCTGGCACCGGCGGGGCGCACCGCTCAAGGCCTGCCGTTCGGCAGGGTCCGGTCTCAGGCGTCGAGGGTCAGGCCCGCCGCCTTGGCGTCCGCCACGAAGCCCTTCACCGTGTCGAGCGAGATGTCCTCAGGCGCGCGGCCGAGGCCCTCCAGCTTCTTCAGGATGTCGGCGGGAGCGGTGATGATGTGGCAGCCGATGCGGTCCGCCTCGATGACGTTCCACACCTCGCGGGTGGAGGCCCAGATGACCTCGACCGTGTCGGTGCCGCGGGCAAGGCCGACGGCATAGTTCATCACCGGCATGTAGTCGTGGCCGGCATCACCGAGGCGTCCGGCGAAGACCGAGACGATGGACGGCGCGCCGCCCTTCAGCGCCTCGACCGAGGCCTTGATCTGCGCCTCCGTGTAAAGCGCGGTGAAGTTGATCTTCACCCCCTCGCGGGTGAGCTTGCGGATGAGGTCGTAGAGCGGCTCGCCCTTCGAGTTGGTCACCGGCAGCTTGACGTAGACGTTCTTGCCCCAGGTGGCGATGACGCGCGCCTGCGCCTCCATCTCCTTCAGCTCGTCGGAGAAGACCTCGAAGGAGATGTGATGGTCCGGCACGGCGGAGACGAGATCCTTCGCATAGGCGGCATAGTCGGAGACGCCGGCCTTCTTCAGCAGCGAGGGATTGGTGGTGAAGCCCTGGATCCACGGCTTCTTGGCCATCTCGACGATGGAGGCCTTCTCGGCCCCGTCGGTGTAGAGCTTGACCTTGAGGTCGGCGATGGCCGGCATGCGTCGTCTCCCGAATGTCGTTTCGCACGTGTTTAAGGCGGCAGGCACCGGGTGTCCAACGGCGACGATGCGCGGGAGGCGTGGAGCACCTATCTGAGGGCCATCGTCACTCGATCCTGGACGTGCCGCGATGGGCGCCCTGCGCTTGCTTCTCAATGTTCTCTGGTTCGTCCTGGGCGGCCTCATCGCTGGCCTCGCCTGGTTCCTCGCCGGAGCCATCGCGGCCGTCACCATCGTCGGCCTGCCCTGGGCCTTCGCCTGCTTCCGCATCGGCTCCTACACGCTCTGGCCCTTCGGCCGCGATGTGGTCTGGGCGAGCGAGCTCACCGGCCGGCCGCCCGGCGCCATGGGCGTGCTGCGCTTCATCGGCAACGTCATCTGGTTCATTCCCCTTGGACTGGCACTGCTGATCATCCACCTGATGGCGGCACTGGCCTGCTTCATCACCATCGTCGGGATTCCCTTCGGCTGGGCGCACCTGAAGCTGGCGGCGGCCTCCGTTTTCCCGCTCGGGCAGCGCGTCGTCTCCTCCGACGTGGCGGACCTTGCCCGCCGTCAGGGTGCAGCGGTGGCCCTCGCCGGCTGGCGGCGCTAGCCGCGGCGGCGAACCGCCGGCAGCCATTGTGACGATCGCGCAATTCGTGATGGCGATCACATCAGCAGGAAAGGGCCTCTGGCACGGTGCGGTCATCGGGAAGCGATCAGGCTTCCGAAACACTCGAAGGAGAGTTCCATGACCAGCATGACCACCAAAGTGCTCGCCGTCGCCGCTCTCGCGCTCGCCGGCTCCGTCACCTTCGCCACCACCGATGCCGAGGCCCGCGGGTTCCGTGGCGGCGGGGGCGGTTTCCACGGCGGCGGATTCCGCGGCGGCTTCCACGGCGGAGGCGCCTTCCGCCATGGCTTCCGGCCTGGCATCCGCCCGGCCTGGGCCACGCCCGGCCGCTGGCACGGCCCGCGCCCCTGGGGCTGGCATCGCCGCCATGTCCATGTCGGCATCGGCGTGATCGGTGTCGGGACCGCCGTCGCCCCCGCCTGCACCGTGATACGCCGCTTCGACCCGGCCTATGGCGTCTATCGTCGGGTGACCGTCTGCAGCTGAGGCGTTCCGGCCATGACGCGAGGGGCAGCTCCACGAGCTGCCCCTATTGGCGTGGAGCCGTCACGCGCCGTCATCCATCGTGATGGCGGCAGGTTTGCGCTGACGCCGGGGGAAATCGTATAGGTGCGGCCACGGGAAGCGACGTCAGCGTCGTTCCAGCAGAGTCCGAGGCATCCATGACCCAGTCCCCTTCCACGACGACGCCCCTTCGCATCGGCGTGGTCGGCCTCGGCGTGATGGGCAAGAACCACGCCCGCGTCCTGTCCGAACTGCCGGGCGTCGTACTGGCGGGTGTCGCAGACCCCGATGAGGCGCAGGTCGAATTCGTCACCTCCCGCCTCGGCTGCGCCGGCTTCGCCTCGCTTGATGAACTGATGGATGCCGGCATTGATGCCCTCACCATCGCCGCCCCGACCCAGCTGCACACGCCTATCGCCCTCGCCGCCATCGCCCGGGGCATTCACGTGCTGGTGGAAAAGCCCATCGCCCAGTCCGTCGAGGAAGGCCGCCGCATTATCGAGGCCGCGGAGAAGGCCGGCGTGACGCTGATGATCGGCCATGTCGAGCGCTTCAACCCGGCGGTCCAGTCGATCCGCCAGGCCATCGCCGGCGACGACATCCTGTCGATCCAGATCACCCGCGTCGGCCCCTTCCCGCCGCGCATGTCCGATATCGGCGTCGTCATCGACCTCGCCGTGCACGACATCGACCTCATCCGCTGGTTCACCGGTTCGGAAATCGCCGAGATCCAGCCGCAGACCAATTCGATTCATGCGGCGCGCGAGGACATCGCCCTGCTGCAGTTCCGCACCGCCTCTGGCGTTCTCGCCCATATCAACACGAACTGGCTGACGCCCTTCAAGGCGCGGACGGTTCATGTCGCGACGCGCAACAAGTACATCACCGGCGACCTCATCACCCGCCAGGTCACCGAGTGCTTCGACTACAAGCCGGACGGCTCCTATTCGATGCGCCA
The DNA here is from genome assembly GCA_964587395.1 of uncultured Hyphomicrobiales bacterium. Taxonomy (GTDB): domain Bacteria; phylum Pseudomonadota; class Alphaproteobacteria; order Rhizobiales; family Phreatobacteraceae; genus Phreatobacter. The sequence continues at coordinate 65,248 of CAZPMD010000005.1, read as the reverse complement.
CCTCTCCGTTGCCTATGCCGAGCCGCTGCGCGCCGAACTGGTGGCCTTCGTCGACAGTGTCCGTACCGGCACTGCGCCCGTCACCGGCGGCGCCGACGGTCTTGCCTCCCTCGACATCGCCATGCGCTGCCTCGGTGAGCGCCATGCGCCGATCCTGCAGCCGAAGCTCGTCGCCGGCGGGCGCGCATAACACCCCTCCTCCGGCCCTGCTTGCGCCGGCTCTCGGCGCTTCCGACTATCGCCTGCAGAGGCGACACCGGATCACCGCGGGGAGGTCAAGCGATGGAATACCGAACACTCGGAGGCTCGGGCCTCAAGATCCCTGCGCTGATGCTCGGCACCGCGACCTTCGGCGGCGGCAGTGAGTTCCTGCGCAAATGGGGCGCGACGGACGTTGCTGAAGCGACACGCCTCGTCGACGTCTGCCTTGAGCTGGGCTGCACGATGTTCGACACCGCCGACGGCTACTCGACGGGACTCTCGGAGGAAATCCTCGGCGAGGCGATCAAGGGGCGTCGCGACAAGCTGCTCATCGCCACCAAGACAGGCATGCCGATGGGCGCCGGCCCTAATGATATCGGCACCTCGCGGTCGAAGATCATCGACTCCTGCGAAGCAAGCCTGAAGCGGCTCGGAACGGACCATGTCGACCTCTACCAGCTGCATGCCTTCGACGCGCTGACCCCCATCGAGGAAATGCTCCAGGCACTCGATGCTCTGATCCGCGCCGGCAAGATCCGCTACTTCGGCGTCTCCAACTATTCGGGCTGGCACCTGATGAAGATGCTGGCCCTCGCCGACCGCCACGGCCTGCCGCGGCCGGTCACCCATCAGGCCTACTACACATTGGTGGCGCGCGACTTCGAATGGGAGCTCATGCCTCTCGGCCTCGACCAGAATGTCGGGACCCTCGTCTGGTCGCCGCTCTCGGGTGCCAAGCTCACCGGCAAGATCGGCCGCGGGCGGCCGCCGGAGGCCGGCAGCCGTGTCGCCACCGACGCAAGCTGGCCGGTGCCGGAGGACAGGCTCTACAGCGTCACCGACGCCCTTGAGGTCGTGGCGAAGGAGATCGGCCGGTCGATGCCGCAGGTGGCCCTCGCCTGGCTGCTGGCGCGGCCGACCGTCTCCTCGATCGTCATCGGCGCCCGCAACGAAGCGCAGCTGCGCGACAACCTCGCCGCCTGCGAGCTGAAACTCACCCGGGAGCAGGTCGCGATTCTCGACAGGGCCAGCGCCATTCCGCCGGCCTACCCCTACTGGCACCAGCGCCGCACCATGATGACCCGCAATCCCCCGCCGGTGTCGTAGGGTCCGGGCTGGGCCGCCCCAGCTTGTCGTCCTTCTGTCACCTTGCGATGCTCTGGATCGCACGGGACAAGCCGGCAAGACCGGTGGCCCGGGCAGATCGGGACGATGTCATGGATGACCGGACGCAGCGCGCCACGATCATCGGGGCTGGCTATGTCGGCCTCGTCACCGGCGCGTGCCTGGCCGGCATCGGCCACGATGTGGTGGTGGTCGATCATGACCGGGCCCGCATCGAGGGGCTCCTCGCCGGGCGGATGCCGATCTTCGAGCCCGGCCTTGCCGAACTCGTGGGCCAGCAGATGGACGCCGGCCGCCTGCGCTTTGCCACCGACATTGCCGGCAATGTCGCCGGCGCGAACGCCATGTTCATCTGCGTCGGCACGCCGCCCCGACCCTCCGATGGCCACGCCGACATGGCCCAGGTCATGGCCGCCGCCGCCGAGGTGGCGCGCAACCTGTCGGGATTTGCAGCCATCGTCGTGAAGTCGACCGTCCCGGTCGGTACCGGCGACGAGGTGGAGGCGCTGGTTCGTACGCTGCGGCCCGACATCGATGTCGCGGTCGTCTCCAATCCCGAGTTCCTGCGCGAGGGCGTCGCCATCGACGATTTCATGCGACCCGATCGCATCGTCGTCGGCACCGGAGACGCACGTGCCGGCGCCATCATGACATCGATCTACCGGCCGCTGACTGATGCCGGCTCACCGCTTCTCATCACCAACCGGCGGGCCGCGGAACTGATCAAGTATGCCGCCAACTCGTTCCTGGCGCTGAAGATCACCTACATCAACGAGATCGCCAATCTCTGCGAGGAGATCGGCGCGGATGTCGGGGACGTGGCGCGCGGCATCGGCCTCGATCCGCGCATCGGCGAGCGCTTCCTCAAGCCCGGTCCCGGTTTCGGCGGCTCCTGTTTTCCCAAGGACCTGCTGGCGCTGATGAAGACGGCCCAGGATCACGGCGTGCCGCTGCGCTCGGTGGAGACGGCGATCGCCGTTAACGACGCTCGCAAGGGCGAGATGGTCCGCAAGATCGTCCGCGCCGCCGGCGGATCCGTCGGCGGCAAGACAGTTGCCGTGCTGGGCCTGACCTTCAAGGCCGGCACGGATGACATGCGCTCGTCGGTCGCTCTGGTGGTCCTGCCGCAACTGCAGAAGCAGGGCGCACGCGTCGTGGCCTACGACCCCGCCGGCATGGCCAATGCCGCGCCCCTTCTGCCGGGTGTGGCCATGGCCGGCAGCGCCATGACCGCTGTCGCGGGAGCGGATCTGGCGGTGATCCTCACCGAATGGGACGAATTCGCGGCGATCGATCTCGCGGCGGCCGCGACGATCATGCGGCAGGCAATTCTGGTCGACCTGCGCAACCTTGTCGAACCCGAAGCGGCCGCCCGCGCCGGCTTCGCCTACTGCTCGATCGGCCGGGCCGGGCGCGAGGGGCGCGCGCGACCGCTGGCGAGCGCCGCGGAGTAGTGCGCCCCGCCGCTCTCTTGGCACTTTCTTGACCTCTTTCCGCTAGGCCATGAGCCGGGATATCCGGCGCGCCAGAAGCCGCCAGCGGGGAGATGCCATGACCGTTCTCGTCACCGGCGGCGCCGGCTACATCGGCAGCCATATGGTCCTCGAGCTTCTCGACGCCGGGGAGAGCGTCGTCGTGCTGGACAACCTGTCGACCGGCTTCGCCTGGGCGGTGGACCCGCGCGCCACGCTGATCGTCGGCGACATGGGCGACCAGGCTCTGGTCGAGACCATCATGCGCCTCCACGGCGTCGATGCCGTGATCCATTTCGCCGCGCGCATCGTGGTGCCGGACTCGGTGTCCGATCCCCTCGGCTACTACCTCGCCAACACCGTGAAGACACGGGCCGTCATGGCCGCTGCGGTCGCCTGCGGCGTCCGCCGCTTCATCTTCTCCTCGACAGCGGCCGTCTACGGCACGCCCGAGGTCATGCCGGTGAACGAGGAAGCTCCGACCCGGCCGGAAAGCCCCTACGGCACGTCCAAGCTGATCACCGAGTGGATGCTGCGCGACGCCGCCGCCGCGCACGACCTCCGCTACGTCGTGCTGCGCTACTTCAACGTCGCAGGTGCCGATCCGAAGGGCCGCACCGGCCAGTCGACGCCCAATGCCACGCACCTCATCAAGGTGGCGGTGCAGACGGCACTCGGCCTGCGCCAGAAGATGGACGTCTTCGGCACCGACTATCCGACACCGGACGGCACCTGCCTGCGCGACTACATCCACGTCACCGACCTGGTGCGCGCCCACCTCTCCGCCCTCGCCCACCTGCGCGCCGGCGGCGACAGCATGGTCGCCAATTGCGGCTACGGCCACGGCTATTCGGTGAAGGAGGTGATCGACACCGTCCGCGCCGTGACCAAGGTCGACTTCCGTGCCGACTACGCGCCGCGCCGGCCGGGCGATGCCGCAGCGGTGGTGGCCGACGCGACACGCGCCCGCACCCGTCTCGGATGGCGGCCGGAACACGACGACCTCACAGAAATCGTCGAGGCTGCCTATGCCTGGGAACGGCGACTGGCCAATGGCGGGCGCTGACTCCCTGTCAGCCGCGCACCGCCGGATCGCGTCCGGCATGGCGGAGCAGATAAAGGCCGTAGAGGGCATTCGGCAAGACAAAGCCCAGCGGCATCAGGACAGACGCCAGTGTCCCCGGGGTCGCGCCTGATGCTGGCGTTGCGACCTGCGCCGCCGCGACTGTGAACGTCGCGAAATCCCAGGCTGAATGGTAGGCTATGGCGATCAGGATCGACCCTGTCCGGAGCATGATGGCCATCAGAGTGATGCCCGACAGCGCCGCTGCCACGGCCTGAACGACAGCCGCCGACCAGTCCCCTGTGCCAAAGCCATTGAGGATGTGGACACTGCCGAACATGGCGGTCGTCGCGATGATGGATGGCCAGAGACTCAGTCTCGTCAGGAAGGCGCGAAACAGGATCCCTCGGAACATCAGTTCCTCGGAAAGCCCGACGAGGAGCGTGTTGATCGCGAGGAACAGCATGACTAGCTGCGCCGGAAAGCCCAGAGCAAGAGCAACCCCGAACAGCAGGCCGAGATAGATCAGGGGGAACCACAGAACCCGCAACGTCCCGGGGCGAGGCGCGGCAACGCCGACGTCCCGCCAGCCGAATGCCAGGCAGGCCCCGACGACAACAGTGGCCGCCAACAGGATGTTGTAGGAAATGCCGTGGCGGACGAGGTCGAGCAGCGACACGCCCTGCCCGAAGATCAGGCCGCTTTTTT
>CAZPMD010000005.1:55446-60669 GCA_964587395.1 uncultured Hyphomicrobiales bacterium | reverse complement strand
GAAGATCAGACGCCCCCCATAGATCGTCACGAGCGACCAGACGACGAAGACGGCGAGGGCGAGTGAAAGGCGTCGCGACCGGTCCATGGTACTATTCTGACGACGGCGGCCATGCCTTGGCAATGGGCCCATGTGGTGAGGAACGGCTCAACGAAGTCACTCACTGGTTACATACTTGATTGACGCTTCCCGGGGCCGCGGCTAACCTCTCCGGCCAAGAGATGCATCGGACGCATCCAGACATCCGGGAGGACATCGTGATCACCAAGAGGCTCGCGCTCGCCGCCGTTCTCGCCGCTGCGGCGGCCATTCCCGCCAGCGGCCAGACCTATCCCTCGCGCCCCGTCACCATGGTGGTGCCATTCGCCCCCGGCGGCCCGACCGATATCGTTGCCCGCCTCGTCGCCGAGCGCATGTCGCAGACCCTTGGCCAGCAGGTGGTGGTGGAGAACGTCGCGGGAGCAGCCGGCACCACCGGCGCGGCGCGTGTCGCCCGTGCCGAGGCCGACGGCTACACCATCCTGATGGGTCCGATGAGCACCATGAGCTTCTCGCCGGCGCTCTATCCCAACCTCGCCTTCAATCCGCTGACCGACTTCGAACCGGTGGGGATCGCCGCATCGGCGCCGATCATGCTGGTCTCGGCAAAGAAGCTGCCGGCAACGACGCTGGCTGAGTTCTCGGCCCACCTCAAGGCGAATGCGGCGACCGTGAACAATGGCAATGCCGGCGTCGGCTCGACCTCGCACCTCGCATGCGCCCTGCTCAACCAGCGCCTCGGCGTCTCCCCCACCCTCGTCCCCTACCGCGGGACGGGACCGGCCATCCAGGACCTCGTCGCCGGCAATGTCGGCTACATCTGTGACCAGGTGACGAGCCTGATGAGCCAGGTGCAGGGCGGCACGATCACGCCGCTCGCCGTGCTCGCGCCCACCCGCTCGCCCGTCCTGCCCAACGTGCCGACGGCCAAGGAGGCCGGCATGGAGGGCGTCGACATGGTGGTCTGGAATGCCGTCTTCGCGCCGAAGGGCACGCCCGCCCCCGTCATCGCGGCACTCAATTCCGCGCTTCGCAAGGCGATCGACGACCCTGCCGCCCGGGCGCGCTTCCTGCAGCTCGGCGCCGAGGCGCCGGTGGAGGCGCAGCGCACCCCCGAGGCGCTGCGCGCCGTCCACGCGGCCGATGTGAAGAAGTGGGGCGACGTCATCCGCGAAGCCAACATCCGGATCCAGTGACGGCGAGGGGCTGGAGAGCCCAGCGCCTTGCTTCACCGCCTTGCTCCGCCGAAGTGCGTCCTTCGAGGCTCGCTTTCGCTCGCACCTCAGGATGAGGCGGCAGGTGACTGGCATCGGCGTTCGAAGAAGCGCGACTCTGGTGCAACCGGTCACCGAGGCGCAATGCGCCACACTCCTCATCCTGAGGTGCGAGCGAAAGCGAGCCTCGAAGGACGCACTGCCCTAGTGCAGGGAGCATTCCCCGCCGCCGTTTGTGAGCCTGCGCATGCGCCTTTCCCTCTGCAACGAAGTGCTCCAGCCCTTCGACCTCGCCCGGCAATGCGCGTTTGCGAAGGCCGTCGGCTATGACGGGCTGGAGATCGCCCCCTTCACCCTGTCCGAGGCACCGCACAGGCTGTCGGCGGCCGAGATCGCCGCTGCCCGCCGGACCGTCGAGGACCACGGGCTCGCCGTCACCGGCCTTCACTGGTTGCTGGTGACACCGCCAGGCCTGTCCGTCACCAGCCCTGACGCGGCCGTCCGCGCTCGAACCCGCGACGTCCTTCTCGGCCTTCTGGACCTCGCCGCCGGTCTCGGCGCGCGGGTCATGGTGCACGGCTCGCCGGCCCAGCGGCGTCCGGTGGGCGACCAGAGCCACGACGACGCGTGGATGAGGGCGCGCGACCTCTTCGCGTCGCTCGCTCCCGAAGCCGGCGCGCGCGGCCTCACCTACTGCCTCGAGCCCCTCGCCCCGCCCGACAACATCTTCATCGAGACCATCGCCGAGGCGGCCCGGATGGTCGAGGAGATCGGCCATCCGGCCTTCCGGACCATGATCGACACCTCCGCCGCTTCCGCCCGCGAGGCAGAACCGGTTGCCGAACTCGTCCGTCGCTGGGTCCCCACCGGCCTGATCGGTCATGTCCAGCTCAACGACGCCAACCGCCGCGGCCCCGGCGAGGGCCGGGACCGCTTCGCCGGCGTCCTGGCAGCGCTGCGGGAGGCCGGCTATGCCGGCGACATCGCCATCGAACCCTTCATCTACGATCCCGATGGCCCTGCCTGCGCGGCCCGCGCCGCCGGCTATGTGCGGGGCCTCCTGGAGGCGCTGGACGCGCCGTCATGACGACCCCGGCGCAGCATGCGATGGTCGGCGTCGGGGCGAGTCGCCGGGGCGGCGCCCATGGCTGACGGGGACGATGTGACGGACAAGGCTCCCGCGGAACGAACGGTGCGCAAGCGCGACAGCGCCGGCACGCGCGCGCGCATCCTGAACGTCGCTACCCGCGAGTTCGCCAACAAGGGATACGAGGGGGCGAAGACCGACGACATCGCCGATCGCGCGCGCATCAACAAGCGCATGATCTACCACTATTTTTCGTCTAAGGAGCTACTCTATCTGGCGGTTCTGGAGGCCGCCTACGAGCGGGCTCGTTCCGCCGAGCAGAAGCTCGAGCTCGACCAGCTGGCGCCTGTCGAGGCCCTCACCCGCTTCGTCGAGTTCACCTTCGACTCCTTCGTGCGCGACCGCACCTTCATCAACCTCCTGGCGACCGAGAACCGCCAGCGCGCCAAGGTTCTGAAGAAGTCGGCGCAGGTGAACCGCATGAACTCGCCGGTGATCGATGCCATCGCGCGCATCATCGCCCGCGGCCATGCCGACGGCACGATCCGCGCCGGGCTCGACGCCAGGCAGTTATGGATCACCATCATCGGCATCTGCTATTTCTTCTTCTCCAACATCTACACCCTGTCGGTGATTTTCGACGCCGACATGGAGGACCCCGCCTCCATTGCCGCGCGTCGGACGCATGTCGTCGACTTCGTGCTCAGGGGCGTGCGGGCCTGAAGGCGGCAGCCCGCCGTCAGGCCGGGACCACCAGTTGCGGAATGGCCGCGACCAGGAGCGCAAGCTGGACGCCGTTGTAGCCCATGGCCTGCCAGTGGAGCTGCCGGAGCCTGCGGACGGCGCCGGCATCGCCGGCGTCCCGTGCTCTCATCTGTTCGTCGAGCTGCCGCAGGAACCAGGCGCGCACCGGCACCGCACAGACGACGATCGTCGCGATCCCTGCCGCGGCAAGCAGGCGCCCCTCAATGGCGAAGGCCAGCGTTCCGAGGGCGGCATCGACCGCCAGGACGAGAAAATAGCCACTGAACAGGCTGCGCAGCAGCAGCGTGACCTGGGGAATGTCGAGCCTTGCCAGCAGGAATCCGGGAGCTGCCACCAGGAAATAGCCCATGGGGAGCAACAGCAGCACCGTTGCGATGAGGGCGACCGGGTTGAGGCTCATGGCAGCGGGACCTCCACTCGGGTCGGATGATAGCGGATTCCGGAGCCTGCGAGAACAGTTGCTCAGGGCCGCGCACGGGGCCATTCAACCTTCGGACGGCCAGCCGGGCCGCCCCCCGGCTCCGCCTGTTCAAACGACGCCACGGTGTCTCTCGATGCAGGTCTTCAGCACCTCGTCCATCGGGCGCTGCCACCAGTCGAGCTCGGAGAAGATCTCCACCTCCGAGAATCCCGAAAAGCCCTCCGCCTCCACCGCGGCGCGGATCTTCCTCAGCTCGATGACGCCGTCACCCATCATGCCGCGGTCGGTGAGGAGGTCGCGGGTCGGCACCAGCCAGTCGCAGACATGGTAGGCCAGCAGCCGCTCACGCCCGGCCCTCCTGATGTCGCGGAAGAGGTTCGGGTCCCACCAGATGTGATAGACGTCCGCGGCAACGCCCAGCGCGCCTGACCGCGCCGGATCGAGCCGGTCGCAGATGTCGAGCGCCTGTTCCAGCGTGTTCACGCAGGCCCGGTCCGCCGCATACATCGGATGCAGCGGCTCGATGGCGAGCGGCATGGCCGCAGGCCGGGCGTATTCGAGGAGTTCGGCGATGCCGTCCTCGACCTGGGCGCGGGCGGTACCGAGGTCATGCGAGACCGCCGAGCCCGGCCGCGAAAACTGCGGCAGGCCGCCCACCACCAGCACCAGGCAGGCCGCGCCAAGGGCTGCCGCCTCGTCGACGGCCCGGCGGTTGTCGTCGCGCGCCTCCCGCCGCCTCGCCGCATCGGCCGGGAACATGCCGCCGCGGCAATAGCCGGAGAGCTTCATGCCGTGGGCCTTCACCGCCTTCACCGCGGCATCGAGCCCGACCGTCGCCACCTGATCGCGCCAGGGCGAAATGGCACCGATGCCGTGCCGCGCGCAGGCCTTGATGATGGCGAGGAGGTCGCCCTGCTTCCTCACCGTCGCGGTGTTGATGGAGAGGAGCGAATGGTCGGCAGAGAAATCGCGCATCGCGTCAGGCTCCGACGCCCCGCGTCGCCATCACCGCCGCCATCCGCGCCGCTGCCTGCTCCGGATCCCGGAGGATGCCGGCCTGGTCGGCGAGGCGGAACAGTTCGGCGAGGTGCTGGGTCGAGCGGGTGCTCTCCTGGCCGCCGACCATGGTGAAATGGTCCTGGTGCCCGTTGAGATAGGCGACGAAGACGACGCCCGTCTTGTAGAAGCGCGTCGGCGCCTTGAAGATGTGCCGTGACAGCGGCACCGTCGGCGCGAAGATGTCGTGGAAGGTCGCGAGATCGCTGTCCGCCAACGCCGAGAGCGCCCCCGCCGCGGCCGGCGCAATGGCGTCGAAGATGCCGAGCAGGGCGTGGGAATAGCCCTGCTCGTCGCCGGCGATCAGCTCCGCGTAGTTGAAGTCGTCGCCCGTATACATCTTCACCGCCTTGTTCAGGCGGCGGCGCATGGCGATCTCCTTGTCCTTGTCGAGAAGCGAGATCTTCACGCCGTCGACCTTGGCCGCGTTGCGGTTGATGACGTCGACAGCCGTGTCCATCGCCGCATCGATCTGCGGCGAACCCCAGTAGCCGGCCAGAGCGGGGTCGAACATGTCGCCGAGCCAGTGGATGATGACCGGCTGTGCCGACTGCGACAGGATGCGGTCGTAGACGCGCCCGTAGTCGTCGGGGCTCTTCGCGACGCGGGCCAGCGCCCGGGACGCCATCAGGATGATCCGC
>CAZPMD010000005.1:54764-55436 GCA_964587395.1 uncultured Hyphomicrobiales bacterium | reverse complement strand
AGCGCCTCGATCGCCTCGAACTGCGTCTCGTAGGCCCGGATGACATCATCGACGGACCGCGCCTCGGCCGGATCGAGATGATCGGTGCCGGCGCCGGAGAACACGACGGCCCCCGGCGTCGCCTTCGCCTGGCGCACGGAGCGACCGATCAGCTCCAGCGCGCCGGCCCAGTCGAGCCCCATGCCGCGCTGGGCGGTGTCCATGGCCTCGGCGACCCCGAGGCCGAGGCCCCAGAGATAGTCGCGGTACGCCATGGTCCGGTCCCAGTCGATGGCGTTGGTCAGCCAGGGATCGTTATCGGCGAAGGAGTCGGCGACCATGTGGGTCGCCGCCAGAGCCACACGGTTCAGCGGACGGGTGATCCTCTGCGGAAAGTTCTTCGGCATCGAGAGCCGGTAGGTCTCGATGCGGCGATCCGCGGTCGGCAGCCGCACGCTGGCGGCGGTCTTCGGCTTGTCGAGCATGGTCCGCTCTCCTGTTGTCCTGGGACGCCCCGCATCAGGCAAGTGCGTCCTTCGAGGCTCGCCCGGCATCGCGCGGACGCGGGTCGCGTCCGCCGCTCGCCGTGCCTCGCACCTCAGGATGAGGAGGGTGGTGGCTGGCACGCCAGCTGGGCATACCGTCATGCCGGGCACCGAAACTCCTCATCCTGAGGTGCGAGGGCCATAAGCC
>CAZPMD010000005.1:48774-54754 GCA_964587395.1 uncultured Hyphomicrobiales bacterium | reverse complement strand
TCGAAGGACGCACTTGCCTGATGCAGGTCTCCTCCTTCCGGGGGTTCGCGGCCGGAAACTATCCGGCCGCAGCTGGGTCCTCACACCGTGAGCTTCGGAACGTCGATCCAGCGGCGCTCCTTCCAGCTCTGCAGCGCGCACTCGACGAGCTGGACGCCCTTGGCCCCCTCCATCAGCGTGTACGAATAGGGCGTGTCCTCCACCACGTGGCGGATGAACATCTCCCACTGGGCCTTGAAGCCGTTATCGTAGACCTGATTGTCCGGCATCTTCTGCCAGGTGGAGCGGAAGTCGATGGTCTGCTTCTGATCCGGGTTCCACACCGGGCGCGGCGTGGCGTTGCGCGGCTGGATCATGCAGTCGTGCAGGCCGGCGACCGCCGATCCCAGCGTGCCGTCGACATTGAAGGTGACGAGGTCGTCGCGATAGACGCGCGTCACCCAGCTCATGTTCATGTGGGCGATGACGCCGCCTTCGAGCTGGAATGTCGCATAGGCGGCGTCGTCCGCCGTCGCCTTGTAGGGCTTGCCGTTCTCGTCCCACCGCTCGGGGATGTGCGTCGCGCCGAGGCAGGAGACCGACTTCACCTCGCCGAAGAGGTTGTCCAGCACGTAGCGCCAGTGGCACACCATATCGAGGATCATGCCGCCGCCATCCTCGTTGCGGTAGTTCCACGAGGGGCGCTGCGCCTCCTGCCAGTCCCCCTCGAAGACCCAGTAGCCGAACTCGCCGCGCACCGAGAGCATCTTGCCGAAGAAGCCGCTGTCGCGCAGCGACTTGAGCTTCATCAGGCCGGGCAGGAACAGCTTGTCCTGCACAGTGCCGTTCTTCACGCCCTTCTCGCGCGCGAGCTTCACGATGCGCAGCGCCTCCGGCAGGTTGGTCGAGATCGGCTTCTCGCAATAGATGTGCTTGCCGGCGTTGATCGCCTTGTCGAGCAGCGTCGGGCGCATCTGCGTGGTCGCCGCGTCGAAGAAGATCTGGTTCTTCGGGTCCGCGATGGCCGCGTCGAGATCGGTGCCCCAGCGGTCCACGCCATTGGCCCTGGCGAGCGCCGCCACCTTGTCGGCGTTCCGCCCGATGAGGATGGGATCGAGTTGCACCCGCGTCCCGTCGGAGAGCTTCACGCCCCCCTGCGCGCGAATGGCCGCGACCGAGCGCACGAGATGCTGGTTGGTGCCCATGCGGCCGGTCACGCCGTTCATCACGACACCGAGGGTCCTGGTCATGCGGGTTGTCCTTGTGGCTGAGGCTGTTCGAGGGGTGTGAGAGAGGCCCAGGCGGGTTCCGCTCCGGAGGCAAAGCCGGCCCCGTAGAGCGACGACAGGTCGAGATCGCCGGAGGCGACGCCGAGGCGGACGCGGTCGGAGCGGGCATAGAGCGAGGGATGGGCGGCCCGGAAGGACTCGGCTTCCGTCTCCGGTGCGAGGCCGAAGCCATCGACGTAGTGATGGCCGTTGCGCTCGACATGGGTCAGGCCGAGAGCCGCCACGAAGGCCGTGTCCTGCTGCACGGCAAGGCCCGGCTGGCAGGTCAGGTCCTCGGCCGAGATGAGATAGGCCGGGCCATCGGCCTTCTCGGCATTCCACGCGCTGACACGCGCAGCGTTCAGCAGCGCCTTGTAGAAGCCCTTGCAGCACTTCGACGAGACGCCGCGATAGCCAAGTGCCTTCGCGCGGGGGAGAGCATCGTAGCCGTCGTCCGCCTCATCGATGATGACGCCACGCGCGGCGATGCGCGGGTCGAGTGCATGCTCGAAGGTGACGCGCCGGTCGAGCGGCTGCTCGATGAAAAGCAGGCGCGACAGGGCGTTGCCGAGCGACGCATCGCCCTCGGCGAGCGCAAACAGGGTGACGAGGCTCGCGGGCGCATATTGCTCGTTGGCGTCGAGCGTCACGCGATAGTCGATGCGGCGCCCGTCGAGGACGCGGGCGATGTCCTTGAGACGCATCAGGTCAGCCGCAGGATCGCCGCCGATCTTGATCTTGAAATAGCGCAGCGTCGCCGCGTCCAGCTCGCTCGCGAGGCTGTCCTCGCCCTCGATCCGGTCCGTCAGGCCGACTGTGTGGCGAATGGCGATGTGCGACACCGGCCTCAGCGCCGCGAGCCGGACATCGATGGCGCGCCGATCGAGGTCGGGCGTCAGCCTGTTGTCGATGCCGACGACATTGCCGGCCAGCACCGACACGAAACTCGCGCCCAGCGCCTTTGCCAGCCCGTCCAGCACCGCCTTGTCGACCTGCGACACGCCGAACGCCGCGGAGAGCGGCGTGACGTCGGCGCCCCGCGCCCAGGCCAACTGCTGGCCGTGGAGATGCGCGTGATGGCCGAATGCCGTGTCGCCGCCAGCCAGGGCAGCGGCATTGGCGACCGCCTGCCCGAGGCTGCGCTTCAGATCGCGCACTGTCTCGTCGGCGGAACGTTCCGACCGCTTGTCGAACCACTTCGGCGGCATCAGTTCGGCCGCCATGCCGGTGGCGCGACCGTGCCCCTCGACCTCGACGACGACCCGGACGAAGGCTTGAAAGGCCCCTTCCACGGTGACCGCCCCAAATCGGAACGGCCGGACGAAGGGCGTCCAGCGCTCGAAGGCTTCGACATCGTGAAGGCGGACGCGCGGAGCGTTCATCGGCGCCACCGTCCCGTCGTCACCCTGACCATTGGAGCGTCTCCCGACCGGCCCTCTCACGGAACCTTAATTCACTCACCAGTTACTTACCTAGTGGCGCGGAGCGGTGTCAAGCGCGGAGGAACGAAGCCCCCGACGCGGAAAGGCCCGTCGCGGTTGGCGACGGGCCAGATGGCAACGGATTGAAGCGAGGCGGCTAGCGCACCATTCCCATCTGACGCGGAAGCCAGAGCGTCAGTTCGGGAATGAACGTGATGGCGACGAGCGAGAACAACAGCGGAATCAGCCATGGAAGAATGGCAACGGTCGTTCGCTCGACGGTCATGCCGGAGATGCGGGCGAGCACGAAGAGCACCATGCCGAGTGGTGGATGCAGAAGCCCGATCATCAGGTTCAAGGTCATCATCACGCCGAAGTGGATCGGATCGATGCCGACCTTCAGCAGGATCGGCATCAGAACCGGCACCAGAATGCTGATGGACGCGATCGGCTCCAGAAAGCAGCCGACGATCAACAACAGGATGTTGACGAGGACCAGGATGACATAGGGATTGGTCGTGATCGACAGCAGCCCCTCCGCTGCCAGTTCGGTCAGCCGCGTGGTCGTCAGCACCCACCCGAACAGGGAGGCCGCCGCCACAATGAGGAGGACGCTTGCCGTGGTCTCCACCGTATCCAGCGTCACCTTGTAGAGTTGCTTCCACGTAAGCGAGCGGTAGAGGATGAAACCGAGGATCAGGGCCCAAGTGCACGCTGCAATCGCCGCCTCGGTGGGCGTGAACCAGCCGAAGGTCATGCCGAGGATGATGATCATCGGGGTGAGCAGGGCGGGCAGCGCCGCGAGGAAGGTTTGCCCGAGAACGCGCCAGCGGAACACCTGGTCGCGGCCCATGTTGTACCGGCGCGCGCACCACCATACGAAGATCATCATGCTGGCTGTCATGAACAGACCGGGGATGACGCCGCCGAGGAACAGCGCGCCGATCGAGACATTGGCCATCATCCCGTAGATGACGAAGGGCAGCGACGGGGGGATGATCGGCCCGAGAGTCGAGGACGCAGCGGTGACGCCGACGGCGAACTCGGTGGAATAGCCGTGGTCCTTCATCGCCTTGATCTCGATGGTGCCGAGGCCTGCCGCATCGGCGATGGCCGTGCCCGACATGCCCGCGAAGATCACGGATCCGACGATGTTCACCTGGGCGAGGCCACCTCGCATCCAGCCCGCGACAGCCACCGCAAAGTCATAGATGCGGTTGGTGATGCCGGCAGAGTTCATCAGGTTGCCGGCGAGGATGAAGAAGGGCACCGCCAGCAGTGGAAAGGAATCGAGCCCGCCCGCCATGCGGTGGAGCACCACGAAGTCGGGGATGAGCGCGACGAAATGGGTGTAGTAGAGCGCCGATCCGGCCAGCGCGATGAAGACGGGGATGCCCGCGAGCAGCGCTACGAAGAAGATGAAGATGACGATTGTCATGGCGTGCCGCCCGCCTGGGTGTCGTTGCTGAGGGGATCGGGCCGGCGGAAGCCGGAGCGGGCGCCGCGCCAGACGATCTGCGCTTGGCGGAACACCATGAGGAAACAGCCGATGGCGATGCCGCCATAGACCAGCGACATCGGCCAGTCGAAGACGGTCATGTAGAGATTGTGCATACGCTCGGTGATCAGCACAGAGAACCATGCAAGCAGGGCGAGGAAAATGAGCTTGGTCACTTCGACCGCACCGATCAGCAGGCGCTTCAACCCGCTGTCGCGCATGACGTTGTGCACCAGTTCCACCGCGATGTTGGTATTGCGCCGGACCACCATGGCGCCGCCGACGAAGACCACCACCATCAGAAGGTAGCGGGCGATCTCCTCCGTCCACGAGAGACTGTTGTTGAGAACGTAGCGGGTGAAGAACTGCAGGAAGACGATGAAGGCGAGGCCCCAGAAGAGGGCGATCGCCATCCAGTCCTCCGGATGCTTTTCGATCTTCACCTCCTCGTCGGTCGCGACGATGAGGTGGACCTCCTCACTCGGTTGCGCTGCGGGCGGCGGGTTCGGTGACATGGAATTTCCTCGCGGCGAGTTGCCGCATTGGCAGGGCGCAGTGAGGACGCCGCCCGGTGCGGCGGCGTCCCGTGGCCACTGTGACCGTCGTCAACTGGAGCGGGCGAGGCCCTGGAGGGCGTCGTATTCCGCCTTGGACCAGCCGGCGCCGGACGCTGCATCATTGTGCAGCGGCATGGCGGCGGCACGGAAGGCGGCGCGATCCGGCACGATCACGGTCTTGCCGAGCTTGCGGAACTCATCGGCCAGTTTCTGCTCGCTCTCGCGGATCTGGTTCGAGGCCCGCGATGCCGCCTCCATCAGCACGTCCGAGAAAATCTTCTTCTCCGCGTCGTTGAGCCGGCCCCAGACGTGGCTGCCAACGATGGAGAGCAGCGACTCGGTGATGTGGCCGGTCAGCATGATATGGCTCTGCACCTCGTAGAACTTCTTCGCCATGATGGTCGGCAGCGGATTTTCCTGCCCGTCGACCGTGCCCTGCTGCAGCGCCAGATAGACTTCCGCGAAGGCGATGGGCGTCGCATTGGCACCGACCGACTTCGTGAACATGAGGAAGAGCGGCGCCGGAGGCACCCGCAGTTTCATGCCGCGCATGTCCTCAGGTCTGTTGATCGCCTTGTTGGCGGTCACGTGCCGCTCGCCGTAGTAGGTCAGAGCCGTGACCTTGTGGCGCGTACGGCCCTCGTAGCCCGAGGCGATCTGCCGGAACAGCGGCGAGTCGCGATAGGCCTTCCAGTGGTCGAAGTCGCGCAGCACATAGGGCGCGTTGGTAATGGCGATCGGCTTGTGGATCGAGCCCGCGAAGGCGACACCGGTGTAGATGAGGTCGACCGTGCCAAGCGCGAGCCCCTCGTTGATCTGGTTCTCGTTGCCGAGCTGCGAAGCCGGGAAGACATCGATCTGGAACTTGCCGTTGGTGCGCTTGGCGATCTCGGCCGCCGCCCAAAGGGCATCGGTGTGATAGGGCTCGCCGGTCTCGTAGACGTGCGCCCACTTCAGCTTGGCGCCCTGGGCGCGCAGCGGCGTCGCGAGAGTGGCAAGTCCGGTTGTAGCCAGTCCGGCGCCCGCGATCAGGGCGTTGCGGCGTGTCAGTGTCATGGGTGATTCCTCCCTACCCGTGATGATGTGTCTCGCAGGGCGGTTTGCCCGCCGCTTGTTGCCGCGCCGCCCTGTTTGGCAGTCGCGGTTGAATGCCGTCAGGCGCGCTTCAGGTCGGCGCGCCCCGTGTCCTCGAGGAAGAAGTCCGGATTGAACCGCTTGAGATCTTCGGCCCCGAGTTGCAGCCCGTCGATATGGCGG
>CAZPMD010000005.1:0-48764 GCA_964587395.1 uncultured Hyphomicrobiales bacterium | reverse complement strand
GCACCGACAGGACGGGAGGGGGAAGGGCGGACGCTGAACCCGAGGCGGAGGCAGAAGCAGAGGATGCGGGCAGCGGCTCGCCGGGCATCGCCCAGACAATCTTGCCGAAGCGCGAGGCCTTGTGGAAGTTGCCCTCGCCCATGATGCGGGCCAGATCCTCGGCGGCGGCGGTGGCGTCCCGCCGCTCGATGGCCCTGAGCACGGCGTCGTGCTCCGCCACGACGCGGGCCATGCGTCCCTCGAGCGGCAGCGTCAGCCGGCGGAAGCGGTCGACCTGCAGCTTCACGTGCCTGACGAGCGCCCAGACCCCGGGATGGCGCCCGATGGCGGCGATCGCCTCGTGGAAGGCCTCGTCGGCCCTGTGGAAGGCTTCGGTATCGCCAGCCTCGGCCGCCTCGGCGGTGCGCGCAACGATGGCCCTAAGCTCGATGATCTGGCTCTGGGTCGCACGCTCCACGGCGGCGCGGACAGCGAGCTGCTCCAGCACCCGGCGGATCGTGATCGCTTCCGGAAGATCGCCGAGCGGGATGCGGGATACGTAAGTCCCGGACTTGGAAATGACGTCGACCAGGCCCTCGTCCGACAGGCGCAGAAGCGCCTCGCGCACCGGCGTGCGGCTGACCCCGTGCTGGGCGGCGATATCCTTCTCGTTGAGCTGGGAGCCGGGCTCGCGGCGCAGCGACAGGATGTCGTCGCGCAGGAGCGCGTGGATCGACGCCGCCGCCGTCCGGCCACGCGCCGCCTGCCTGTCCCTCGATCCGCCGATGACGGTGAGCATGCCGTCAGCTCCTCCCCTGATATGAAAGGTACACCTGATATATCAGACTGGCAACCTGCTCGAGGGGGCGGCTAAGGCGGTAGAGGCGTTTCCCTGGTGCAGGGAAATTTGCAGGGAAACGCGCGCTTTTCGCACCCGGCCCGAAAACAGGCTTTGCCGGGTGATTGTTGCGCTTGGTCGCCGTCGTCCCGGTTGCAAGGGGACCAGGGGGAGCGGACCAGCATTCGACGCGGGCGGGCCGCGCTAGCAACAGCCCGTTGAGTGAACCGAAGTGCAGGCAGGGATGCGAGGGCAGCGAGCAAGCCTCCTGACGCCAGTGCCTTCACAAACAACTCCCCTGATCTTTGATCAGACCACGAGTATCCATGCTCACGTCTGAATCGGAATCAAGTCTAAACTTCCTCGTTTTTCCAGTATTTAAGTCGCCGTCGGACTTGATGTCTCGTTGCAATCGAGCATGCATGCGCTCGCCGATACCAAAATCGGATCGGTTGACCCATCAATGGAATTTCAAGATGCAAGAGACAGCTTCAAATACTGCAAAGATGCGCGTCGCACTCGACGTCAATTCGGACGAGTTGAGGCGCCAGTTCATCGGTGGGTCGGACGCCAAGATCATCATGGGATCTGACGAGGTCGCCTTGCGAAAGCTTTGGGAGTTCAAGTCCGGCCTTCGTCCCTCTGAGGACTATTCAGGCAACCTGGTTGTCGCCCTGGGGCGCGCCACGGAGCAGCTGAACACAGATTGGTATGAACGGCAGACAGGCGAGGTGGTCTCGGACATGGAGGCGCGGGTGTTCCACCACCGCCATGACTTTCTCGCCGCAACGTTGGACGGCCTGACGGACAGGGGGGAGGCGATCTTCGAGGCAAAATTCATGCTGCCCTGGTCGTTCTCCGAAGAGGCCGCAGCGGCCAAGCACATGCCTCAACTCCAGCACAATATGGCGGTGGCGAGCCGGCGTATGGCGCGGTTGTCGATCCTGACCGGAGGCGGGAAATGGGTGCTGATCACGGCGGAAGCTGACCCGATCTATCAGGACGCGCTTCTGGAGGCGGAGCTCCGATTCTGGGATTGCGTCAAATCAGGCACCCCTCCCCGGCCGATTGGCGCTCCACCTCCCCTGCCGAAATCGGAGATCATCCGGATCGTCGACATGACCGGCAGCAACGAATGGACGGTGCTTGCCGCCAGGTACCAGGACACGAAGCAAGCGCATGATGATCATGTGTCGGCCAAGGAAGGCCTGAAGGCGCTGATCCCGGCCGATGCGGTCGAAGCGATTGGCCGGGGCCTGCGCGCAAAGCGCAGCAAGACCGGCGCAGTATCGTTTGAGATTCTGCCGGGAGCATAAGGCCATGTCCGCCCGCTCATCCGACAGCATCCGTCATATCGCCAAGGCCCTGGCCGCGGCACAGCTTGATCTGAAGAATCCTGAAGCCAGTCACGATGGGCAGATTCGGCGCGAATTGCCCTCAGGCCTTGCGTTGATCGAACCCTATCGCTTCGCAAGCCTCGGTGATGGACTGACGCTGATCAGGCCGGCCCTTGGCCGCCATGGCCTGTCGCTGATCCAGGCAACCAAGATCGATGGCCAGGCAGGTCTTCTGGTCCTTGAAACGCGGATCATCCACGAGTCAGGGGAATGGATCCTGGCCGACTACCCCGTGGGTCCATTGCCTTCCAGCGGACCGTCTGATCCACGCGATCTTGGTGCAGCTCTGACCTATGCGAGAAGGCAATCGCTGTTCTCTCTCATCGGCATCGCCCCGCAGACCGACACCGACGGCCGCGCTCATGCGGAATGCCTTCCAAGGCCCCCTAACGCCTCGCCTCAAGCCGCAGATTCTGCAGGGAAGCAAGCATTGCGCGCTTCGGAAGCCGTTGCTCGACGTCCCGGTCGGGAATGGCCTGGGGAGGGCGATCGAGCTGACACCGGCGGACCCGATTCCGCTGCGGGACACGTAATGAGACCCCCTTCCCCGCGAGAGGTCGGGCTATCGTCCGAGGATATGGTCCGCGGGCTCATGGGAGAGCTGGAAGGGCTCTCCTCCCTTGCCGAGTTGCGCTCATGGGCGCTCGAGCGGGTTAAGGCGATGGCGAAACTCATGCCCCAAGACCGCCGCCTGTTGAATGAGGCATTCCTCGCCAAGCGCAATCTTGCTGAACACCAGGGCTCGTTCGAGCACGAGAATGGCGAGCGGGCGGGCGATCAGGCCAGCATATCCTCAGAACCCTCACCGGGCACCGGCGAACGGAAAGGAACAGAACTCTCTGCGGCCGTACCTGCTCCCGGGATGAAGCGCCAGCGACCGACCGATAGCCAAAGGTCGCAACCTATGTCGACGCCTAAGGCCGCGGCAGCCGGAGGAGCGGTTCCATGAGACGCAAGCCCTGGTTTGTTCGCCGTGAGCCCCACCCTTTCGGTGCGACCCGACACGCAATCCCTGCTGACGTTCGGCGGGCAGTTGTCGAACGCCAAATGGGGTCGTGCGTGGCATGCGGTTGCCTGCTTGGCCCGGGCTTCACCGAATACGATCATCACCCGCCGCTAGCGCTCCGGGATCAGGACAGCGACCCCAACGATCCAGCACGCCTGCAGGCGCTATGCACCCCCTGCCATCGGTTGAAGACAGGTGCAGACCTCCGAGCAATCGCCAAGTCCAAGCGTCTTGCAGAAACGGAGGCCCAGCACCGGACTATGATGAGCGAAAAAGTGCCAGGTCGCCCGAGGTTACCTGCCGCTGTCAGGCGATGGCACTTCAAGCGCCCAGGAGAAAAAGTGTGACTCGCGGAGCCACGAATGACAAATCACAAATGGATTTCGTTATTTGGCGCGGCAAATTTTGCAACCCGGGTGCAAAATCCAATTCGCTTAACTGACAAACATAATAGATATCAATTACTTAGATTTTCGCCGACAGTCGCTTTGAAGTAAATTTCTACCCCCCTTGACGCGCGCAAACTCTGCCCGCAGATACATAAGGGACTTCCTTCGTCGCACCTCGGGTGAGGTTTTTTTCTTTTGAATGAACGACTCCGTTCATTCGAGAAATGGCGGGCCTTGCAGCCCTCCACTTACCCAAGGAGAACCTATGACGAGGATGTTTTATGCTAAGCCTGCATCGGGCGAGCCCCCGCCCCATTCCACGATGCGGCGCAGCAATTCCAAGGGGCACCATGACAACTTCCGCCTGACCGTTGTCTTCGCCGAAACAGCGACGCTGAAGCCGAGCCCGCACCGCGCCAAGATCCACTCGGAAGAGCAGATCGCCCAGGTGGCCGAAAGCATCCAGAGCTTCGGCTTCCTGCGGCAGATCCTGGTTGGCAAGGATCGCGAGATCATTGCCGGGCATGCGATCTATGAGGCCGCAAAGCGCCTCGGCCGAACTGAAGTGCCAATCAGCGACGTGTCGCACCTCGATGAGGCCAGCCAGCGGGCGTTCGCGCTCGCCGACAACAAAATCCCGGAAAATGCGGCGTGGGATCCCATTGCCGTTGCTCGTGAGTTCAAGTTCCTCACGGCGGTTGAAGTCCCCTTCGCGCCGGAGATCACCGGCTTCTCGAGCATCGAGATCGATTTCGCCCTTACCGATGCTGTCAGCGACGAGGATGCGGAGACCGACGCCCCCCTCCCCGAGCCCCCGGCACAGCCTGTCGCAAAGCCCGGTGATGTCTGGGTGATGGGTTCTCACAAGCTGTTCGTCGGCAGCGCACTCGACGCCACCTCCTATGTCACTCTGATGGGGGATCAGAAGGCGCGTATGGTCTTCACTGACCCGCCCTACAACGTCGAGATCAACGGGATTGTCGGCAACGGTAGCGCCAAGCATGAGGAATTCCTCATGGCCTCCGGTGAAATGAACCGCGAGGAGTTCACGGCGTTCCTGCACTCCTTCATGCAGCTCAGCGCCACCTACACGATTGCGGGCGGGCTGAACTATATCTGCATGGACTGGCGGCACATGCAGGAGGTCCTTTCCGCCGGTACCAAGGCCTATTCCGACCTTCTGAACCTTGTCGTCTGGGCCAAGACCAACGGCGGGATGGGCTCCTTCTATCGCTCCCAGCACGAACTGATCTTCGTGTTCAAGGCAGGAGCAGGAAAGCACCTGAACAACATCCAGCTCGGCCGCTTCGGGCGCAACCGCACCAATGTGTGGAGCTATCCCGGAATGACGTCGAACAGCCAGGAGCGGGCGAAAATGCTCGGGAAGCATCCGACGGTCAAGCCTGTTGTGATGATCGCTGACGCCATCCGCGACACGACGCGCCGCGGCGAGATTGTTCTAGACCCCTTCGCAGGCAGCGGCAGCACGCTGATCGCAGCCGAGAAGACCGGGCGCATCTGCCGGGCGATCGAGCTCGATCCGAAGTTCGCGGATGTGATCGTGACCCGCTGGCAGGCCTACACCGGCAAAGATGCGGTCCACGAGGCCACCGCTGCGACCTTCAACGAACTGAAGGCAAAGGGGGACCGGCTCGAGCCAGAGGCCCGCCGCACAGGCTCGCCAGAGCACCCCAACAACGCCAATTCCGCGGAAGATGAAGCAACTAAAGCTTCGCCCCCGCAGATCCGGGAGCGCCGTCGCCCGGTCCACACGACGGCACCTAACGCGTAGGAGTAGCATCATGAGCGATGACAACGACCAGAACCCGCGAAAGAGGAAGGTACCGCTCTACAGCGTCGGCAAGGGCAAGCCGCCGATGGACACGCGGTTCAAGAAGGGGGTTTCCGGGAACCCATCCGGCAAGCGTAAGCGCCCCAAGGACCCCTGGGAGGCCATGGCTGACCTTCTCGCTAACCGGACCTGCTCTGTCATGATTGAGAACGAGCGGCAGCAGGTCCCGATCGGCGAGGCGTTCATCATGCGCCTTGGCAACGATGCGATGCAGGGCAAACCCGCGCAGACGAAGATGTTCTTCGATCTGTGGATAGAGACGGCGAGCCGATCAGCCAAGGAGCGAATCGACGATCTCTCGCCCGCTGATGAGGAAGTGCTGGCGACTCTCGGCGGCATCCTCCGGACTGACGGCAATCCGACGTCGGCGCTTGCGGGAGAAATCCGGTTCACCATTGAACCCGACGAGCTGGTCTCAATCGAAGCCGAACAGATCGACCGCAACGTGCTGGACCAGATGGAGCGGGAGATCGCCGAAGGCATCGCCTCTGGCGGCGATCCGCTGGAGGTGATCGATGCAGTCCTCGCGTCGATGCGCCCTAGGCAGCCCTCTAAGCAAGGAGCGCTGGCGATTTCGGAATCGGTGACGTCGATCCTCCAGAAGGGGGATGGCACGATCGAGATCCGCTCAAGCTAAGTGCTCCACATGATTGATCGAAGGAAGCTACTGGCAAACGCGCTGAGGCACGACCTCAGCGCGTTTACGCGTCGAACCTTTCTGCATCTGGAGCAGGGAACGCCCTACCAGCACAACTGGCACATTGACCACATTTCCTGGCAGCTGACGCGCCTGGCGCGCGGCGACATTCGCCGCCTCATTGTCAACGTGCCCCCGCGTTCTATGAAATCGATCCAGGTATCGATCGCCTTCTCTGCCTGGGCCATGGGTCATGACCCGACCTCGAAGATCCTATGTGTCTCATACGCCGAAGCACTCGCCCGCAAGCTTTCGATCGACACGCGCACCGTGATGCAAAGCGACTGGTATCGCTCCACTTTTCCCGACCTCGATCTGAAGGGTAGTCGTCAGCGGACGATGGAGATCGAGACCCGGCAGGGCGGCTATCGCTTAGCAAGCGGCATGGGCGGCAGCATCCTCGGACGCGGCGCTGATCTCATCATCATCGATGACCCCCAAAAGGCCATCCAGGGGATTTCGGAGGCAGGCCGGCGTCAAGCGAAGGAATTTTACGACAACGCGCTGGTGACCCGCCTGAATGACAAGAAACATGGCGCGATCATTCTGATCATGCAGCGCCTCCATGAAGACGACCTTGTAGGCCACGTCCTTGAGCGCGACGACTGGGAGCATGTGGTGCTGCCGGCGATCGCGCCGGATGATGCCGCCTACCAGCTGAGCGATGATCCCGCCAACATCTTCAATCGGATCAAGGGCGCGCCACTTCATGGGAATCGGGAATCGCTTGCGCTTCTCGAACAGATCCGGCGAGTGCAGGGATCCCTGACATTTTCAGCGCAATACCAGCAGCAACCGACGCCCGCAGACGGCAATGTCGTGAAGCGGGGCTGGCTGCGGTTCGTCGGTCAGCCGCCGCAGGCGTTCGAACGTATCATCGTAAGCTGGGACACTGCGTCGACGCTGGGCGAGAACTCGGACTGGTCTGTTGGAACTGTCTGGGGCGCCAAGGAGCGCGACTACTACCTTCTTCACCTCTTTCGCGACCGCATCGAGTTCCCACAATTACGCCGTCAGGTAATCGCGCTCGACCGCAAGTGGCGCGCTGACGCTACGATCATCGAGGACAGTGAACTCGGCAGAGCGCTTTCGCAGGATCTGAGGCGAACAGGCGAATTACGGCCGATCCTGAAAAGGCCGCGCTTTGACAAGCAGACGCGATTCGCGGCCCAGGCGGCACGCTTTGAATCGGGACAAGTCCATCTGCCTGACGAAGCTACTTGGCTAGCTCCCCTCCTCGACGAGCTCCTGGCATTTCCAAACGGGCGTCATGACGATCAGGTCGACTCTGTCAGCCAAGCGCTGGACCATCTGCACCATGTAACGAGCGCCGCAACTACACAGCCGATGCGGCCAGCGCTGAAGCGTCCGCCGAGGCCCAACAGACCCGCTGGATATCTACGACCACCTCGAACTCGATAACAGGTTTGAGGTGCCTGAATACCCCCATCAATATTTCGACCTAGATTCGTACAGATCGTGAAATGACAATCTCCTGCCTCTTCTGTAAACGGTGATGCTGGCATTGGAATCCAAGGCGATTGCAGGTGGCGAAAGAGGCCCGAGTTCGAACGATTGCGGCATGGTCCAAGCGCTCGGCCGTGATAGCGCATGATTTCGGCGTAACGGTCGCTGCTCTGTTGTTGGCAGTTTTCCTAAGGGGCGAGCCAAGCCTGAGAGGTGTAAGGGGCATTGATCCTGCAGTGGGAACGCTGGCATTTGCCGGATTTGCAGTGCTGGTCTACAGCGCTTGTTCTCTATATGTATCACGGTGGCGCTTTGCATCCCTCTTCGATCTTTTTGGGATTTTCAAAGCCGTTTCTATTCTGACACTCGTTTTGCTGGCCGTAGATTACGCGATCTCACCGCGTCTCGAGGGCAGCTCCAAGATCATCGGAGGGCGCACCTTAGCGATATACTGGTGTGTTCAGTTGATTATGCTCGGCGCCCCACGAATAGCATACCGCGCATTTAAGGCTTGGCGTCGTCAAACCGTGCAGAACAGGGACCCGCTCGCAGCCCTGGTTATTGGCCGTGCCTCCGACGCGGAATCGGTCATCCGTGCCGTTGAGGCCGGCGTTGCAGGACCTATCCGAATCTTCGGCATCGTCTCGTCGGCCCCTGAAGAGGCAGGACAGGCGGTTCGCGGCATCCCGGTCTGGGGCACCACGGAACAGATCGAAGCGATCGTCCGCGACGCTGCCGAGCGCGGGATCACCATCCAGAGGGCCATCATCGCTCCCGAGGCGCTGCACGCGACCACCCTCATGGAAACCGTCGTCGGCGCCTTCCGCCGCGTCGGCATTCCGACCATCCGTCTCGACGTCGCCAAGTCTTCCGGCCTCGTCCAGCCTGCGCGCCTGCACGCGGTTATTGACGACGACCTCCTCATCCGTCCGCTGGTCGATGTCGACGAGGCACCCTTAAAGGCTTTTGTCCGGGGCAAGCGGGTGGTGGTGACCGGCGGAGGCGGGTCGATCGGATCGGAGCTTGCGATCCGCAGCGCCCAGTTCGGCGCGGCGGAGGTCCTGGTTCTGGACCACTCGGAAGCGGCGCTCCACGCCATCCTGGACCGTGCCTCGCTCGAAAGACGGCCCGGTGACGGTCCGGTCGAGGGCCGACTCTGCGATATCCGCGACAGGGCACGCGTGATGTCACTTCTGGCCGAGTTCAGGCCCGAAGTGGTGTTCCATGCCGCCGCGCTGAAGCACGTCCCGCATCTGGAGCGGGAAGTGGCGGACGCCGTCAGGACGAATGTCCTCGGCACGGTGAACACCGCCGACGCGGCCGGCGCGGCGGGCGCCAAGGCCTTCGTCCTGATCTCCACCGACAAGGCGACCGAGCCGGTCTCCATCCTCGGAGCAACGAAACGCCTGGCGGAAATGTACGTCCAGGCTCTCGACAACGCCCCGCATATCGTCGACGCCCCTGCCCGGCCGCGGACCCGGTTTGTCGCCGTCCGCTTCGGCAACGTGCTGGGGACAGCCGGCTCCGTGGTGCCGCGCTTCCGCGCCCAGATCGAGGCCGGCGGCCCGGTGACGGTCACCGATCCGGCCATGGTGCGCTACTTCATGACCCGGCGCGAGGCGACCGACCTTCTCTGGACGGCGGCACGCCTGACGGCAGAGACGACGATCGCGAGCCAGGCGGCCATCCTCGTTCTCAACATGGGACAACCTGTCCGGATCGACGACCTGGCCCGGCGGATGATCCGCCTCGCCGGCTTCGAACCGGGCAAGGGCATCGACATCATCTATACGGGCCGGCGCCCCGGCGAGCGCCTTTCCGAAATCCTGTTCGAGGATCGCGAGCCGCAGTTCAACATCGGCATCCGCGGCATCGTCGCGGCTCAGGCGCAGGCACCCGCCATGAGCCAGTTGCAGCCGGTCTTTGCCCTTCTCCAGACGGCGGCCCTCGAGGGCGACGACGAGCGCTGTCGCGAGATCATCGGCGAACTGGTGCCGGACCTGAGGGTAGCGCCCGGCAACATCATTCCCCTGCCCGTCGGACGCCTGAAGAGCGTCTGATCGCCCGCTCGCCTAAACGCCGTGGAGATGCACCGGTCAGGCGGTTCCTAGCGTTCGCGGAAGGCCCTGTTGATCTGGTCGCGAATGGGCTTGGTCAGGTAGGCGAGTGCCGTCCTCTCGCCCGTCTGCACGAAGACTTCGGCCGGCATCCCCGGGACAATCCGATTGTCGCCGAGCCGCGCCAGTTCGCCCTCCCGGACGGCCAGGCGGGCCGTGAAGAATACCGTGCCGGTCTGCGGATCGCGGACGACATCGGCTGAGATGCGCGTCACGCTTCCGGCAAGTTCGGGCGTCGTCCCTTGAGGGAACGAGGGGAAGCGGATGGCCGCCTGCTGACCGACCGCGACCTTGTCGATGTCCTGGGGGGCGAGGCGAACCTCGACGACCAGCAGATCATCGCCAGGCACGATCTGCATGATGGCCTGCCCGGCCGGAATGACGCCTCCGATGGTATGGTGCGCCAGTTGGTGCACCGATCCCGAGATGGGCGCACGGATGTCGATCCGCTTCAGGGCATCCTCCGCCGCGACACGCCGCTCGACGAACTCGCCGATCCGCGCCTGCACTTCGCGGAGTTCCGTCGACACCTCCCGCCGGAGATCCTGGTCGATCTGGATGATCTGCAACTCGTTCTCGGTGATCCGGCCCTCGGCGCGGGCGCGCTCCGCCATGAACTGCCCGATATCACCGGCCAGGCGCGCGGCCTCCCGCTCCAGTTCCACCAGGCGGGTGCGCGGCACCAGACTGCGGCGATAGAGATCGCGGATGTCGGTCAGCTCGCGGTCGATAAGCTCCACCTGCCGGCGCCGCGCGGCCTCCTGCGCCGAGAGGCCGGTGATCTCGCCGCGGATCTGGTCGATGCGCTCGCGCAGCTGCCGGCGCTGTCCCTCGCGTGCGGCACGGCGTGCGGTGAAGAGAGTCGTCTCGCCGCTCCATGACCTTGCCACGTCCACACTGGACATCCGCTCCCTGAGGTCTTCGGGAACGGTCATCTCCGGGAGGCCATCCCGCTCCGCCTCGAGCCGGGCCTGCCTGGCGGAAAGCTCGATGAGCTGCTTGACCAACACCTGCAGGTTTGCCCGTGTCACCGTGTCGTCGAGGCGGATCAAGAGGTCGCCCTCCACGACACGGGACGTCTCGCGAACGCGAATCTCGCCGATCACGCCGCCGGTCGGGTGCTGCACCGTACGGACATTGGTGTCGACCACGACCTGCCCGGACGCCAGCACGGCACCGGCGAGCGGCACGGTCGCAGCCCAGCCGCCGAGGCCCCCGACGAACAGCACGATGATCCCGAGGCCCATCACGACGAGGCGCCGCATGGCCGAACGCTGGGCCGCAATGTCGTCGCTGGCGACCATCTGATCCCTTGCGCCCGCGGTCATGACGGCGCCTGTCCGCGTGGCGGCGCGAGGACGCGTTTCAGCACCTCGTCACGCGGGCCGAAGGCATGCATGCGTCCATCCTTCATGACGCCCACCACGTCCACCGCAGCAATGGCGCTCGGCCGGTGGGCGATGACGATGGCGATGCCCTGTCGTTCGCGCACGTGGCGGATCGCCTGCGTCACGGCGGCCTCGCCTTCCGCATCCAGATTGGCGTTGGGCTCGTCGAGGATCACGAGGAAGGGATTGCCGAAGAGAGCGCGTGCGAGGGCGACCCGCTGGCGCTGGCCGCCCGACAGCGTGATGCCGCCCTCGCCGATCCGCGTCTCGTAGCCGGCCGGCAACTTGCGGATCATCTCGTCGGCTCCCGCCGCCCGCGCTGCGGCGACAATGTCATCGGAAGCCGCGTCAGGGCGGAACCGGGCGATGTTCTCGGCCACGGTGCCGTCGAACAGGCCGATGTCCTGTGGCAGGTAGCCGATGAAGGCACCCCGCGCCGTATCGCTCCACTGTTCCAGCTCCGACCCGTCGAGCCTGACCGAACCGCGCATGGGGCGCCAGGCTCCGCTGAGGACGCGCGCCAGGGTCGACTTGCCGGAGGCGGATGGGCCGATGACCCCCAGCGCCTGGCCCGCGAGCAGCGAAAAGGACACGCCCTGGATGATCGGGCTGGCGGTACCGGGCGCGGCGACCACCACCTGCTCCAGCGTCAACATGCGCTTCGGTGGCGGCAGGAACATCCGATCCGCCGGCTCCGGCAGCTGCCGCATGACCTCCCGCAAGCGGTTCCAGCCCTGACGGGCGGCGACCTAGGATTTCCAGTGCGCCACGACCGCCTCGATTGGCGCCAGCGCCCGACCCATCAGGATCGAGGAAGCGATCATCACCCCGGGCGTCGCCTGCTCGGTGAGCACCAGCCAGGCGCTGAGCCCGAGAATGGCGGATTGCATGGCCATCCGGAAGATGCGGGACACGGTCGCATAGGTCCCGACGACATCCGTGGCCGCTTCGTTGGCCGTCAGGAACTGCCGGTTGACGTGACCGTAGCGCGCCGCCAGCGCCTCCTGCATGCCCATCGCCGCGATTGCTTCCGCGTTCCTGCGGGACGTCTCGGCGATGACGGACCGACCAGCGGCCGCCCTGGCGACGCCGAGCATGGGCGCTTTCGTCGCCCGTTCGGTGAGAAGCGTCACGGCGAAGAGGATGCCGCAGGCGGCAAGCACCGCGACCCCGATCCACATGTGCAGGAAGAAGCACAGGATGAGGAAGACCGGCAGCCAGGGGAGGTCGAAAAAGGCCGTCGGACCGAGGCTCGACATGAACCCGCGGACGGAATCGAGATCACGCGCCGGTTGCTGCGCGTCGATCTGCGTGCCGGCCCGTACCGGTATGGAGGCGATGAGCCGGAAGACCTGCGGCGCGAGCTGGCGGTCGATGGAGGCCCCGATCCGCGTCAGCAGGCGCTGCCGGATGACGTCGAGAACGCCCTGGACGAGAAAGACGAGGCCCAGAAGGGCCGTCAGCCCGACCAGAGTCTGAAGGCTGCGGCTGGTCAGCACCCGGTCGTAGACCTGCAGCATGTAGATGGCGCCGGCCAGCATCAGGACATTGAGCACGCCCGAGAACAGCCCCGTCGCGAGGAGCGCTCCGCGGCACGAGGCAAGCGCCGCAGCGAGCGGGTCCGCCTGCGCGACGAGAGAATGTCTCCTGGCCTTCAGCACGATGTCCTCACGGAAGGCCGGACGTCTCTGCTCGACGGTCCGGAAGGGCCCTGCGGTGAAGTCCGCCGCTCGCTCCGATGACGGCGCGGCGCGTGGATTCGAGCCTATGTTACCACAGCCTGGGTCGCGTCAGCGTCCAGCAGGGCCCGGTAGGTCGCGACCACCTGACCACCGACGATCGCAACCGTTCCGGATCGCTCGACCTTCGCCCGTGCCGCATCGCCCATAGCGGCGAGGTCAGCCTTCGCGGCGCGCCCGATGGCGTCGGCGAGAGCCGCGGCGCTTTCCGGCTCCACGACGAAGCCGGTCTCGCCATCGGCAACAAAGTCGCCGCAGCCTGGCACCGCAGTGACGATGGCCGGGCGCCCCGCCGCTGCCGCCTCGAGCAGCGCCCTCGGCAGACCTTCGCCGCCGCGCGAGGGAAGGAGAAACAGGTGATGGTCCGCGAGGAGGTCCGGGATGTCCGTTCTGCGTCCAAGGACGCGAACGCCCGGCGTGGCTGCAAAGGCGGCGAGTTCGTTCGCATCATAGGACCCCGGATTGGCAGGGTCGCCATCGCCGACCAGCGTCAGGGTCGCGTCGATCCCCGCCTCACGGGCGATGGAGAGGGCCGCGACAGCGAGGTCGACGCCCTTGGAGCGGACCATACGGGCCACCAGGATCAGCGTCAGCGGTGGCCGGGCCGGCAGGGGGCGCACGGCAAACGCACCGGCGTCCACGCCCGCGCCGGTCAGCACGGTCACCCGCCCCGCGGCAGCAGCCTGCCTCAAGCCCATGCGTGGGCCGTCATGGGGGTTCTCGGTCAGCCAGCGGGTCGCGGCTCCGTCGAGCACGATCCGGAGCATATGGGCGACGAGCCCCCCTGCGAGGCGCGCCAGCCCGCCATTGGCGGCGAGGAAACCGAGGCCGGTGACGCTGACGACCAGCGGCAGCCGAACGCCCCTCAGGCGCGCCAGCGCGGCGATCGCCATGCCGTGCAGCCCGAAGGCGTGCAGGATCACCGGCCGCCGATCGGCGACGATATCCCTCACCTGCCGGGCAGCCCGCCACAGGCCCCTGGGCAGGAGCCCGCCCCGCGCGGCGAGGCTGGGCACGAATCCGATGCCCTCGCTGGCGAGAGCAGCCGGCTGTCCGTCCGCCGAGGCCAGCAGCGCCACGTCGAACCCCTCTGTGCGCGCACGCCGCGCCCAGGGGAGGAAATGCGACCGGAAGAACCAGGCTTCATTGACGAGGCAGAGGACGAGAGGACGCGCCACGTCGACAACCTCCCGCTGCCCATCGGCCGTGCCACCTCCCCTGCCCGTCATGGCCATCCTTGCCTTTGCCCCGTCCGGATGAGACAACAACGCCACATCTTGCTCCGCGTGGATCGGAGCGCCCGACCAGACCGGAATCAAGTGCAGTTTGATATGCGATCAGTCGCCGACGAAGTCGAACGCTGTCTTCCCTTCTTCGTTCGCCTGTGCGTCAACAGCGTGATCCAGACCGGAGCACGCCTCGACGAATCGGCGGTGGAAGTCGCGCGCGAGATCTACGGACGATTTCCCGAATCGACGCCCGGGGAACTGCGGGCGCATTTCGAGGCAGCGCTTTCCGATCTGGTCGATCTCGTCTCGGCGCTCGCACCGCGCCTGCCGCCGCAGATGCTGAGCGACTTCGCCGAGAAGGCGTCACAGGCGCAGGTGGCGGCGACCCTGGAGCGGTCGCTGGTGGGCGCATTGAGGTCGGCGACTTCGTGAGACGGCACGCGACAAGGGCCGCGACGAGCCTATCGGCATGACCGGGATGAACGAACACCTCAGGTCGCTCGAAGCAGAGGCCATTGGCATCCTTCGCGAGGCAGCTGCAGCCTCGCCCCGCGCCGTTTTGCTCTATTCGATCGGCAAGGATTCCTCGGTGCTGCTGCACCTCGCCCTGAAGGCCTTCGCGCCGGCGCCTCTGCCCTTCCCGCTGCTCCACGTCGATACGCGTTACAAGTTCCGGGAAATGATCGCCTTTCGTGACCGTATCGCTTCCGAGAAGCCGGTGCGGCTGATCACCTGGACCAACGAGCAGGCGCTCGCCGAGGGCATGAACCCCTTCGACCATGACGCTTCGGTCTATACCGCCGCGATGAAGACCGTGGCCCTGCGCGAGGCGCTCGACCACCATGGCTTCGACATCGCCATCGGCGGCGCCCGGCGCGACGAGGAACGCTCGCGCGCCAAGGAGCGGGTGTTCTCCCTGCGCGAGAAGGGCCATGTCTGGGACCCGCGCAACCAGCGCCCGGAGTTCTTCGGCCTCTACAACACCGCCCTCGAACCGGGCACCAGCCTGCGCTGCTTTCCCCTGTCCAACTGGACCGAAATGGACGTCTGGCGCTACATCGAGGCCGAGAAGATCGACATCGTACCGCTCTATTTCGCCATGCCGCGACCCGTCGTCAGCCGCGGCGGGCAGTGGATCATGGTCGATGATGCCCGTTTCCGGCTGGCGCCGGACGAGGCGATCCGCACCGAGACCGTGCGCTTCCGCACGCTCGGCTGCTATCCGCTGAGCGCCGCCATCGAGTCCGCCGCGACGACCGTCGCCGCGATCATCGAGGAACTCGCCACGGCACGCCGCTCGGAGCGGGTCGGCCGCGTCATCGACCATGTCGGGTCGAGCATGGAGGACAAGAAGCGCGAGGGCTATTTCTGATGATCGCCCCTCTGCCGGCCTCTGCGCGCAAGCGCCTGCGCTTCACCACCTGTGGCGCCGTTGATGACGGCAAGAGCACGCTGATCGGGCGGCTTCTTTACGATTCCGGCAGCATCTACGACGATCAGATCGAGGAAATCCGCCGCGCCACCACCAGCACCGACGGGCTCGACTTCGCCTTCGTCGTCGACGGGCTGAAGGCCGAGCGCGAGCAGGGCATCACCATCGACGTCGCCTATCGCTATTTCGCGACGGCAGGGCGCGCCTTCCTCATCGCCGATGCGCCGGGCCACGAACAGTACACCCGCAACCAGGCGGCGGCCGCCTCGCAGTCGGACGTCGCCGTGCTCGTCGTCTCCGCCATCGACGGTATCCGCGCCCAGACCCGACGCCACCTGACCATCGCGGCGCTCTTCGGCGTCCGCGCCGTCATCGTCGCCGTCAACAAGATGGACGCCGTGGCCTTCGGCGAGCCCCGTTTCGACGCGCTTGCCGCTGAACTGACGGCGCTCGCCCGTGTCCTCGGCGTCTCGGTCGCCGGCATCGTGCCGGTCGCTGCACGCGCGGGCGACAACGTCGTCACCCCCTCGGCCGCCATGCCCTGGTATCGGGGGCCGACGCTGCTCGCTCTGCTCGAATCCTGCGATGTCGATCGCGAAGGCCCTCAGGCGGCGCGCCTGCCGGTACAGACGACGGGCCGCCTGCCGGGCGGCGGGCGCGTCTCGCTCGGTACGCTCGCCTCGGGCAGACTGGCAGTCGGCGACACGCTTTGCACCGATCCCGCCCTCCCCGCCCATGTCTCCCGTCTGTGGCAGGCTGGAGTCGAGGTGAACTCCGCCGCGGCCGGCGACGCCCTGGCCTTGGAGCTGACGCCGGAAATCGACATCGGCCGGGGCAGCATCCTTGTGCGACCCGCGGAATTCCTGCAGCCGGCGCTGCAGGTGCGCGCGCGGCTCGTCTGGCTTGATCAGGCGCCGCTGGTTGCAGGGCGCGACTACGATTGCCAGATCGCCACGCAGAAAGTGGTGGCCGGTGTGTCGCGGATCGAGGGGATCGTCGACCTCGACACGGCGCTGACGGTTCCCGGAGCCGAACAGGTAGCGTTCAACGAGATCGCCGACACGCTGCTGTCCTTCGCCCAGCCGGCGACGGCGGCGCCTGACGAGCCCGCCCTCGGCCGCTTCATCCTCGTCGACCGGCCATCGCGGCGAACGGTTGCGGCAGGGACCGTCACCACGGTCGAGCGCCACACGGGCGACCTGCCTTGGCAGGCCATAGCCGTGACGCCTGAGGCCCGCGCCAAGGCCAAGCTCCAGACGCCGCTCGTCGTATGGTTCACCGGCCTGTCAGGCGCTGGCAAGAGCACGATCTGCGACCTGCTGGACCGCCGGCTGCACGCTCTCGGCCGCCACACCATGGTTCTGGACGGCGACAACCTGCGCCACGGGCTGAATGCCGACCTCGGCTTCACCACCGCCGACCGCGTCGAGAACATGCGCCGCGTAGCCCATGTTGCCGCGCTGATGGCCGATGCCGGGCTGATCGTGCTGGTCTCGCTGATCTCGCCGTACCGCGCCGAGCGCCAGCGGGCGCGGGAGGTGATCGGCGCCGACCGCTTCGTCGAGGTCTTCGTCGACGCGCCGATCGAGGTCTGCATGGCGCGCGATCCCAAGGGTCACTATGCCCGGGCCGCCGCGGGAAGTCTGGCCAATTTCACCGGCGTTTCGTCGGACTACGAAGCCCCGGAGGCACCGGATGTGCATATAGCCAGTGACAGGATACAGGCCGAGGAAGCTGTCCGAGTCATCCTAGGGTCCGGACTCATAACCAGTAGCTGATGATTGCAGCCATGCAGATGACCTGAGACACTCTTCTCCTCCGGCTTGAGGGAGAGTCCTAGGTTTGATTGATCCGAGACCGATCTTTGGTGACGTTGCCCCTCTGAGATAATCCAGTTTGAAGTTCGTTCTGGCCCATCGAGAGGACCAGAACATGAGGCGCAGCCGCTTCACGGAAGAGCAGATCATCGGGATCCTGAAGGAGCACGAGGCCGGGATCCCGGTCTCCGACCTTTGCCGCAAGCACGGGGTCAGCGATGCAAGCATCTACAAGTGGAAGGCCCGCTTCGGCGGGATGGACGTATCCGAGGCCAAGCGGCTGAAGGCGCTCGAGGACGAGAATGCCAAGCTGAAGCGCATGCTGGCCGACGCGATGCTGGACAACGTCGCGCTGAAGGACCTTCTGGGAAAGAAGTGGTGACGCCCGCTGCCGAGCGGAGAGCTGTCGCCCACCTCATGGACACCCATGGGATGAGCGAACGGCGGGCGTGTAAAGCCACCGGCTTCTGCCGCATGACCATGAGATACAAAACCACGCGCGGGGATGACGCCTCGCTGCGCGAGCGCATGAAGGCCATCGCCCGGGAACGGCGACGGTTCGGCTACAGGCGCCTGCATGTGCTGCTCCGGCGCGAAGGCTTCGAGGTCAACCACAAGCGGCTGTTCCGGCTCTACCGCGAGGAGCGCCTGACGGTCCGCCGCCGGGGTGGCCGCAAGAGGGCGATCGGGACACGGGCGCCGATGATGATCCCGATGCGCCCCAACGAGCGCTGGTCGCTCGACTTCGTGGCCGACCAAATGACGGACGGCAGGCGCTTCCGGATCCTGGCGATCGTCGACGACTGCACCCGCGAGTGCCTGGCACTGGTGGCGGACACGTCGCTGTCGGGTGTGAGGGTTGCTCGCGAACTCGACAGGCTCCTGGCAGAGCGTGGCAGGCCGAAGATGATCGTGAGCGACAATGGCAGCGAGCTGACCTCCAACGCCATCCTGGCCTGGGCTGACGCGGCGAGGGTCGAGTGGCACTACATCGCGCCCGGCAAACCGATGCAGAATGGCGGGACGAGTTGTTGAACGAGACGCTGTTCTCCCGCCTCGCCCAGGCCAGAGCCGCGCTCTTGCGGTGGCAGCTCGACTACAACACCACGAGGCCGCACTCGAAGCTCGGATGGCAGACGCCGATCGACTTCGCGGCGACGTTCCATCCGCGGCGGGATCAGACGCTACGCAACGTGAATAGCTACGCGTCTGCCCACGCCGCTCAACCCGCCCGAGAGGGCCAAACCAACCGCCGGGACGAACTCAAGGCTGGATAGAAACTGGGGGCAACGTCAGCGACCCGCTACGACAAGCTCGCGTCCAGCTTCCTCGGGTTCGTGCAACTCGCAACGATCCGATGCTGGATCAGGTTTGTCCACACGACCGAACTCCGAATGGTCCCGCTTGTTTGGTTCAAAATAACAAACCAAAAGTCAAACATCATATCCAGGGTCGAATCTTGGTGACAGTCTTCCAAGCCTCTTCACTGAGGCTGAAAACGCAGCCTTTGCAGTCTCTTGATCCTGTAGCGACAGATCATCCTTCCAGCGACCAACAGAACTATCTGGATCCGCGCTGGTCATATGCGAATCTGCGTTAGCGTCTATCTCAAGTGACGTCGAAAAATCTACTTGGTCAACATCCAGAAATCGAAACAGGTGAGCCATCGTGTCGTGCTGCGAAGAGATCAAATCTTCATACAAAATCACTTTGTTCCGGCGTTCAGGCAACTCAAGCCTCGCCAACATGCGCTCATAACCAAGATTAAGCGCATGAATATATTCGTCCGTTTTGTAGAGCGCTACTTCTGAAAACAATGCCCTAACGGAGCACAGCACGTCAAAAGGATGTCTTACGATTGTAATCTCGCGAACATCAGAATAGAATTCCCAAAAGCCCTCAGAGTGCATATTTGGCTGGGTCTTTTCGGCAAAGAAACTGGGGGCATTTTTCCCCGATTGAATGGCGACTTTATTGTAATATTCATCCGTCTGCATTTTGAAGAAATCGATTGTCTGCTGAACGTGGACATGGTCAGCCCACTCCAGCACGAGATTGCGATCCGGCCGCTCCACCATGAACGGGTGCGAAAGGAACGGGTTGCGGTAGATCTTGTTCATAGCCTGCTGAAACGCAGTGACAGGAACATCGGACCGGACATCGCCGGGCTGCAGCAGAATGCGGGCGGCATTTAGCCAGTACTGGGCGGCCTGACCTTCATATGGATGGACGCCCCAGCCTGCGATCTTCGGATGAGACAGCAGAAGCTTCATCAGCAGCGTCGTGCCACTGCGGCCAAGGCCGGAAACCAAGAGCGGCTTCAGTCTGGCTGGATCC
Organism: uncultured Hyphomicrobiales bacterium; assembly: GCA_964587395.1. GTDB lineage: Bacteria > Pseudomonadota > Alphaproteobacteria > Rhizobiales > Phreatobacteraceae > Phreatobacter. The sequence continues at coordinate 29,080 of CAZPMD010000005.1, read as the reverse complement.
TGTGCGTCAGCACTGCTCCACGCCGGCGCCACGCGCTCGATTTTCATGGTCCCTACGCTGAAGTACGCTGTTCTGGAGAGCTCTTCGTCCGCCCCGTCAGGCTCCGGATTCTCCAGATAGAGGACGGCCGTCAGCTCGCACAGCCGGCCCATGCCGATCAGACCTGCATTGAGCGAGAAAGTGTAGGTCGATGTGGTACTTGAATACCCCCAATAATTGGTCTCGGACAGGGTCTCGCTGTCCCAAACAATACGGATCGCCTTCAGCTTGAGCTTTTCGGTGCCTGTTCCTTCCAGTGTGAAGCTGCCTCTTATCTGCAGCCCCCGGGCAGAGCTGTGAGGTGCCGGGGCCACCTCAAGCTTGCATTTGCTCAGCTGCAGATCCAGTTGCGCCACGTCCGGTCCCTGCGTCAGCTCTAAACTCTTCAGGAATGGAAAGGGGGTGACGTCTATCTGTACAGGCTCCGGGAGCAGGGCAGCCGGTTCAACCACTTCTGCCTCGGGGGGCAGCTGGCTCATGAACGTGTTCCTGTGGTCCCAGAACGTGGTCAGGTTGTCTGCAAACAGATCTGCTCTGGCAATGGCCTCCCTCACATCGAAGTGCTCGGCATGCCGGGTGTAAAGTGCCCCATCAGCAGCAGGCTCAGCAGCGTAGTCAAGTATTCTGACTTTTATTCCGTACTTCTCCATTAGATGAATGAGACAGAAGGGGGCGATGTTTCGCCGTCCAATGTACAGGATATGGTCGATATCCTGCCGCTTGAACACGTTCTCATAATAGTTTTCTGCATGATGCACGACAAGCGGAGATATATCCGAAGCTTCTGATGTAGAATGGAAATTTTGCTGATCGATGACTTCCTGGGTGCAGTTCAGCATCCCCGGCATGTAGATATAGTTCACCGGGTGGCGGTGCTTTGCGAGCGTGACCGGATCATACATCGGAGGGTTGGTCGGGTAGGGCTGGAAGTCCCATGTCCCGGAAATCATGAAGCTCGAAGGATCAACGTCCTGAAGCGTTCTGTACAGGAACTCTTCGAGTGACTTCTCTTCTTCCGTGCGCGTTTCATACCGCCCCTGAGGCAGGGCGGTTTCTGCAATCACAAGGGTTTTCGGGCTGAACCTGTAACGGAAAGCCGGACGCGGCAATGTCCTGATCGCATAGAACAGGCGCGGGCTGTGAGGCGCTGCAATATCCTGGTCCGGCAGAAAGACAATCATCCAGTCGCCGTCGAAATCCTCCGTACGCCAGAGATTTTCCATGTCCGGAGAAGAATTGTCAGCTTCGGAGCCCGAAGAGGGGGCGCATAGCACGACAACCTGACGGCGTGCGATGCGCAGCAGGTGCCGGATCACCTTCTGCCCTTCGGCCTTGTCCAGTGACGTCAGGCCCGCCGGGAGGACGGCAATGTCGAATGACTTGTCCGCGAAGACCGAGAGTGCATCTGAATCTGGCAGAACGAGTTGTGTTCTGCGTTCACAGCCTGCGGGATCTGCAGCAGCCTTGCCGGCCTGACGCAAGTCTGGTTGAGCGGCCGGCCAGTTGCTGATCCTGGCTTCGACCAGCACATCCGGATGGAACAGCCGAAAATCAATCTCGCCAGAACCGGCGCTGAGCATGGCAGGGCCATGTTCGATCATGTGGGCCAGCTTCTGGACGGCATCTTCATGATCAAGGCTTTCATGGGAATTCTGCCCGTCAATCAAAGGTGCTCTCCAGTGGGTCTGGGGCCAGCCGTACCGGGCTGAACATTGCATCTGTCAGGGTTTTCAGGGCGAAAAACGCCCCAAAGCAAAGCTCCCGTCCGGGATGACTATGATATGTTTCACTGACGAAAAACCGCCAGCCAGGCTTGAAGTCGGACGGCGTCCATCCGGATCTGTGCGTTTGCAGTTTTGTATTGTCAAAGCCCCAGGCATCCTTGTCATCGGCCTCATAGGACTGGTCGATAAATCCAAGCGGGGTGAAGATGGCGATCTGGTCCCTGGCAATCCGTTCGGCTTCTGCAAGCAGCCTGTGCCCCTGATCTTTTTCCAGATGCTCGATCACATCAAACATGAAGACGCTGTCGGCTGATTTGTCCGGAATGACGCTGAGGCCCTCCGGAACAAGAAAATCTAGAAGGATGAACCCAGGCGTCATGGCAAAGCGATTTTGCAGAAGCGGGTGATATTGCTTCCAAGGCTCGACGGCCAGGTGAATTTCAGGAGTGAAGAACGAAACCGGATTCAGTCCGCAGCCGATATCAAGAACCACCCGGTTGCGGTGCAAGGCCTTCTGGAAAGCCGCATCGGTTTCCTGATTATCAGCGCAATATGTCACCGTGCCTGGACTTGGAAGCTGTTCTGCTTCACTCGATTTCATCATCAAGAGTCTCCGTCAGGAACTTTTCCTGCCCATAAAATGTGTAAGCAGGATACGCGTTACAACGTCACTGACATTTGATTGTAGATATTCACGTGGAGCTATCCAGCTGGGAGGGAAGGCGAGAGCTGCGTGCACACATTCAAGAATACGGTCTGCATTGCAGCCGCTGAGAATGTTGCTTCCGCAGTCGATCGTTTCCGGGCGCTCGGTCGTGTCCCGCAGCGTGACGGTCGGAATGTTCAGAAGGCAGCATTCCTCCTGCACGGTGCCGCTGTCACTCAGGACGCAGAGAGCCTGCTTTTCCAGGTGAACGAAGTCAAAGAAGCCGAAGGGTTCGAGAAAGCGGACATTGCTGTTTCCGGTAATGCCGAAACGGGTCATCTTGTCACGGGTGCGCGGATGCGTGCTGACCACGACCGGCTTGCCGAATGTGTCCGCCACCTTGTTGAAACCTTCGATGAAAGTTGCCAGCCGGTCCGGGGCATCCACATTCTCTGCCCTGTGCAGGGTTGCCAGAATGTAGTCCTTAGCGCCCAGATCCAGATTGCCGAGGATCTGGGAGCTGGCGATCTCGCTCTGGTAGTGATCGAGCACTTCCTTGATCGGATTGCCGGTAACGTAAATTCGGTCGGAAGGGATGCCTTCAGACAGGAGAATGCGCCTGCTGCCCTCGGTGTAAGGCAGCAGGATCTCGCTGGAATGGTCGATGATCCGTCTGTTGCCCTCTTCGGGCACCCGTGCATCATAGCAGCGGTTGCCTGCTTCCATGTGGAAGACCGGTATGCTGCGCCGCTGTGCCGGTATAGCCGCAAGGCCCGAGTTCGTATCCCCCAGGATCAGGATCCGGTCCGGCTTCTCCTCCTCAAGAATCCGGTCGGTCCGCTCAATTACCTGGGCAATAATGCTGGCTGCGGTATCAGCCTTTACACCAAGAAAGTAGTCCGGCTCTCGGATATCAAACTCCTTGAGAAAGTTGTCACTAAGGCTTGGCGTGTAATTTTGGCCAGTGTGAATCAGAACGTGTTCGGAAATCGCGTCCAGCTTAGGTATTATCCGGCTCAGGCGGATGATTTCTGGGCGCGTTCCGAGGATCGTGGCAATTTTCATCCTGCTCAAACCCTTGTTGAGAGAACATCAAAATACAGTACCTAATGGCCGAAAATGCGGCAGGGCACAACGCCCGAACCATAGCTTCCATTTATTCCAGCCAGGCTGTCCTGTCCGGCCAGGGATCTGCTGTGCCCAGGTGGGTGTATGCAGCTGGCAATCAGAACATCACATAGGCCTTTTCGCCGACTTCAGAGGCTTCAGTGCCTCTGGCCAAGGGGGTGGCGCGGGTCATCAGACGCAGCAGCAGCCTGTCGCCGAGGCGCATGACTTTTGTCTTATAAAGCATGGAGGAGCGGTAGGAGGCCGGTACGATCAGGAGCCGTTTGCACTGCCGCAGCAAGGTTCTCAATATTGCCTCCTGAAAGTTTCGGGGTCGATGGTGGATACGCTGACATCCACCCAGCCTTGCTGTTTCAAGCCGCGGCCCGTGATCCTGCGAAACAGGCCGGTTGGCACGATCACGCAAAACCAGAGCAGGTCCAGAACAGTCTTCAACGCATGTTCAGGCATGAATGTTTCCGTTCATTCTGTAGGAACGTGGATCTTGTCGATGAGCTTGTGCCACCAAATGACCCTGGAGGCCATTTCAGCCATGGTCCGGCTTGTCTTCCAGGGCGCGATCGGCAAGGGCAGAACAGCGCTGAGAGGGGGCAGTGTCTCCCTTGGGGAGACACACATGATTACGTTCGGTTTTTTCGGGCCTTGGGCCGCCCGTGTAAATTTCCCCGCCGACCTCTTCATAGAAGATCTCCACATTGGAGTGTTCCTGGAAGGCGTCTGCGGTGACATTAGACACCAGATGATGTTCGTTGATGCCGCCCGGTTCATAATATGGCACGTCGAACATCAGGCGACTGGTCCATTTGGCATTGATTGCTTCTTCAATACCATCCGGGGCGTGTTCGATGACGCCGCGTGAGACGACATAGTCGACGGGCTTCATGTTCCGCATATAGTCAGGAACATCGGCAATGACATATTCGATATTCCTGTTGCCGCAATAGTGGTTTGCGTATGTGCAGCAGGCTTCTGAGTTATCGATACCGATAACCTTCGCGTTCGGGATCTGCGAGAGGATCAGACAGCCATGGCCGGTTCCAAAGCTAAGGGACAATCGTCACCTGCCGTTTGCTCAGATCCCCGTTGTGCTTGAGATCGCTGACGATGGCATCATGGAAGAACTGATAGCTGCTGTAGTGACGGACAATCTCGGCCATCAAGTGTGTGATCCCGGGCAGCGTCCGCTCGCCGGGATTATTCATCGCATACTGGATGCACGACACCTTCGACATGTCAGCTAGATGCTGGGCCATATCAGGTTAATTTCCCCATGACACATTAATATATTGAAGCCTGATGCTTTAGGCGAGGAATTCGCCTTCGTAGTTGAGCATGTCAGAGACGCGAAGCTTGCGGTTAATCAGAAGCTGACGCATTTCATCTTCTGTCATGACATCATCTTCAGAGCTGTATTCCTTCGTCAGGCAAGGGGCGGCCGTCTCGCCTTTGCGCAGTTCGGGCAGAATGGACTGGATGACGTAATATTTGCCGCGCTTAACCGTGCGCAGGGACTCCTCTTCGGAAATGAGGATTTCATGCAGCTTCTCGCCGGGCCGGATACCGGTCACCTTGATCTCGATGTTCCTGTCCTCGATGAGGCCACGAGCAAGGTTCATGATGTTGCTGGAGGGAACGCGCGGCACGAATGTGTCGCCCGGATCACCGTCCTGCACGGCAGCCATGATGACGTCCACCGCCTCGTCAAGGCTGAGGAGGAAGCGGGTCATGTCCGGGCTGGTCACCGTGACCGGGCCACCTTTCTTGATCTGGTCATGGAACAGGGGAATGACAGATCCGCGCGAGGCGAGCACATTGCCATAGCGGACGCAGACGAAGCGTGTCTGAGGGGCGTAGATGTTAGCGCTGAGGAACAGGCGCTCCTGCAGGGACTTCGTCATCCCCATCACGTTCACGGGCTTGACGGCCTTGTCCGTGGAGATGCCGACGACAGTTTCGACCGGCAGGCGCAGTTCACGGATTGCGCGGATGATATTCTGGCAGCCGTCGATATTGGTGCGCACGGCTTCGTAAGGGAAATACTCGCAGGTTGGTACCTGCTTCATTGCGGCGGCGTTGAACACGATGTCCACATCGCGCAGGACATTGGTGATGGAGGGATAATCCCGGACATCTCCGATGACAAACTCAAGTATCCGCTCGAAATTGTGGTAGACGATTTCTTCCGTCGAAACCGTCTTGTGCAGATATTCAAGACGGAGATTATGCTGCTTGGCTTCATCGCGCGAGAAGACGATTATCTTGTCAGGTGTGCCGAATTCACCGCTCAAAAGCCGCCGGATGAGAACCTTGCCCAGAGATCCGGTGCCACCTGTAATAAGTATCTTCTTTCCTGTGAGCATATTCTCGTTCCCGTGTTCGTCTGATATCGCTGAAATCTGGCGTTTACTGCGATTGCTCGCGAATTGCGTATTGCGAGCCAAGCTCTGCAATCATCTGCTGCCATGAAGGTGCGCGAAAGCCCGCGGCATCCTGCAGCCGGCTGCTGTCAAGCGAGCGGTCGCACCTGAAATCCGGATAGGCTTCGATCTCGATACCGAGCTTCAGTTGGTCATTAATGAGATTGACCAGATCATGCTTGCTGATTGGATGTGCCGACGCGTGATACAAGCCGCTCAGATCCGGGTGTGATGTGATGATGTCCCCGGCGAGGCGGGCAAGCACCGGCGTCGTGAAGCCGGAAAAGATCGCGTTCGTGAAGCCGCGCACCTTGCCGCCCTTGTTGGAGATGACCCATTCTGCAAGGCTGAGAAAATGGTTCAGTTCAAGGCCGATGATGGACGTTCTCAGCGTCAAGGCATTGCCGCTGGTGACCTCCCCAAGCAATTTCGACAGGCCGTAGATGTCTCTTGCATCCGTCAGATCGCTCTCCCGGTAGTTCCCGGTCTGGCCTGAAAAAACGCAGTCGGTGCTGAAGTGAATGAGACGGCTGCCATGGAGGCTGCAAAGCCGGGCGAGCTGATGCGGGAACAGGGCGTTGGTGGCAATCATCGTCTCGGACGAGGATTCTGACGCTAGCTGCTTGATGACACCAACGCAGTTCAGGACGGCATCAGGCCGCAGGTCCGCAAGCAGTGCCTCAAGCGCAACCAGCCGGGATGTGGAGATCCCACCCACAAGTTGCACATTGTGAAAGGCGGGAAGTGCTGCCAGCGCCGCTGGGTCAGCTCTGGTTGTACCTGTCACGGAAAAGCGCTGGGAAAGCTGGATGCAGCACTGATGTCCGAGCATTCCTGTCGCCCCTATAACGAGCAGTCTCAGCATTGGCAGAACTCTCCTTTTACATAATCCGAACGGCCTCAGCGACAGCGACAACGACGAGTTCGGCTTGACGCTATGCGATTCGTTGAACCGGCCGCAGACGAGACGGCGCTTCCCAAAGTTGACGCCGTCTCCGTGAATTCAGCCCTCCACGTTAATTTGGCCGCAGAACTAGTGTACATGAATTGTCCTACAATCACCGCAGGTGTAAGCATTGCCGGATACCTCAGTGTAACACCCAAATGCTTGAGATAGCTACGATGACCAGAGTTCAGGCGCCGGCGCTGACTGCACCGGCACGAAGCATTAATCGATAGGCTCAGTTCGCAGAATTCGACCGCGCTCCATGTGCAAGATCACTCGGCAAGTCTCGTGGAGCAGCGTCTGGTTGTGTGACGCGACTACCAGTGCGGCGGCGCTATTGGCCAAGGCCTTCATTCGCTCCTGTGCTTTGGCTTGGAATGCCGCGTCAATCACCGAAAGCCATTCGTCCAGGATCAGGATGTCAGGGCGGACCGCGGTGGTGACCGCAAAAAGCGTGCGCATGACCATACCGCTCGAGAAGGTTCGTATCGGTGCGTATCTATACTCATTGTCGATATCGACGAAGTCCCAAATCTCGTCCACGAGGCGATTCGTCACAACGACACCGTCGAGCTGCAGCAAGATTCGAATGTTCATGTCTGCCGACAACTCCGGGTTTATCCCCGCGCCGGTCGAGAGGATTGCCGTGACCGAGCCGTGAATGGCCACGGTTCCCGTTGTCGGCGGGTAGATTCCTGCCATCATGCGCAGCAGGGTAGTCTTTCCCGATCCATTGGGGCCAGAAATGCCGATCCGGTCACCCTCCCGGACCACCAAATTGAGGTCGTGAACGGCCCGGATGATCTTGAGTTCGGTGCCGCCGATACCGAAAAGCTTGAGCAAGTTGCGCTTCAGCGAGAGATCGGCGGGGGTTGCAAGCGGGAAGTCTATCCCGGCCTGGTCTAGAATGATGCGATTCATGGCCCGGCTCACAGCCAGAGGACTGTGCGCTGCAATCTCTGCAGGGCACGGATGTTCAGCGCAACTAGTACAGCCAGAATGAACAATACCCATGCAAAACTTAGGATGGGCCACGTGCCGTGGAGAAGAGGGTCCCTCCAGATCGAGATCAGGTGATAGATCGGGTTCAACTCCACGATGATGAACTCAGGACGATTCTTCAGCGTCGACGGCTCCCAGAGGATCGGAGTCATTAGGAAGATGCTAAGCAGAAGGGCTTCTAGTATCAGCCTAACATCCCGATAGCGTGTCGCAGCCACCGCGACTGGTAGGCAGGCCGCCAGACATACCAGCAGGAACAGCATAACGCCCGGCAGGGCCATCAAGACATTCATGGGCGAAACAGGCCAAAATAGCGCCAGCGTGATTATCGGCACGATGATGGTGTGGGCCAAGGTGATGAGACCGCGCGCCATCGGAACAAGTACGAAGATGAGGGGGTCGTGCCCACGATCCCGAATGTTGCCCGTGGCCGCGACCAATGACCCTGTCGTCTCGATCAGCATATTGGACAGGAAGGACCATCCGACATAGCTGACAGCGAAATAGGGCAGATACTGGCGAGGGTCCTGCCCAAAGATACTCGCGAAGGTCAACCCGATGAGAACTGTGAAGATAACGAGGTGGATGGTGATCCACAAATGGCCGATGACCGATCGGGCGTAGCGCTGCAGGGCATCGGCCCAGCCCAGAACGAAGGCCAGCCTGACGGCCCGGTGGAAGCGCTTCAGTCCTGCGGTTGGCATTGAACCTGTTTGGGTGAGGCGTTGGAGGAAGGAGTGTGACGCATCTATCTGCCCTGTCGATATCCTGTCAAACCGACACCGAGTGAAGGACTTGCGCACGCGCTACCGCTGCAGACGGTGCGAGAACTCCTCTCGCCTCGGGCGGGAGACTGAACCGCCACGAGTTTTCTAGCTGTGGCTTCAGATCAGGTTGTTCCGGCGAGGGCTTGAGCCGGCGCTCGTCTTGCGAGGCTAGCATGGGGCCGATTCTGGTTGAACCAGGCGAGCCACCGCGGCAGGTCGATGGTCCGTCGGTGCGATCCCATTCCCGCAGCATGGTCTGGATGAAGCGTTCCGCCTTGCCGTTCGTCTTCGGAGTGTAGGGGCGGGTGCGGATGTGCCGGATGCCGAGCATCCTCAAGGCCTTGCGGAAGAGCCTGGCAATGTAGCCCCAGCCGTTGTCGGTCATCACCCGTTCGACGCGGACGCCCCGGACAAGGCCTGGGTGACCGACATCACCTACATCCGCACTCACGAGGGCTTCGCCTACCTGGCGGTCGTGCTCGACCTCGTCTCGCGCCGCGTCGTCGGGTGGTCGATGCAGGCCCGGCAGACGACAAACGTCGTCCTTCAGGCGCTGCTGGCGGCCGTCTGGCGGCGGAAGCCGAAGGAGCGTGTGCTGGTGCATTCGGACCAAGGCAGCCAGTTCACGAGCCTGGAATGGGCTTCGTTCCTCAAGCACCACGATCTGGAGCCCTCGATGAGCCGGCGCGGCAACTGCCATGACAATGCGGTGGCCGAGAGCTTCTTCAACCTGCTCAAACGCGAGCGGATCCGTCGCAAGGTCTACCGAACGAGGGCTGAGGCGAGGGCCGACGTGTTCGACTACATCGAGATTGACGTGCTCCCGGCATTTTAGGCCAGTTTGAACTGGAATTTTCCACTTATGATCCCCGGGTCGGGGACGAGGAGAGTTCCATGAAGATGTCGAAGTTCACGGAGGCGCAGATCGCCTTCGTGCTGAAGCAGGCGGAGGACGGTGCGCCGATCGCGGAAGTCTGCCGGAAGGCGGGGATCTCGGACGCCACCTTCTACAATTGGCGGAAGAAGTATGCCGGGTTGATGCCGTCGGAGATGAAGCGGCTGCGGCAACTCGAGGAAGAGAACGCCAAGCTGAAGCGGATCGTAGCGGACCTGTCGCTGGACAAGGCCATGCTTCAGGACGTTCTGGCAAAAAAGCTCTGAGGCCTGCGCGCAAACGGGAGCTTGTGGACAAGGTCCGCAGTGATTGGAAGGTGTCGGCCAGGCGCGCCTGCGCCACCCTTCGGATCGATCGGGGTCTTTAAGTCTACAAGTCGAAGCGTGGCACGCAGGCCGAGCTGAAGCAGCGCATCAAGGAGATCTGCGAGACGCGGGTACGGTACGGCTATCGCCGGGTCCACGTCTTGCTGCGCAGAGATGGATGGGCGGTCAATCCGAAGCGGATCTATCGTCTTTACAAGGAATTGGGGCTGCAATTGCGCAACAAGATACCCAAGCGTCGGGTGAAGGCGAAGCTGCGGGACGACCGTCGGGTGGCAACCCGAACGAACGAGACCTGGGCCATGGACTTTGTCCACGACCAACTCGCCACAGGACGCAAGATCAGGGTGCTGACGGTTGTCGACACCTTCTCACGGTTCTCGCCGGCGGTGGATGCGCGGTTCAGCTACCGGGGCGAGGACGTGGTACTGACCCTTGAACGGGTCTGCGCTGCCGTCGGCTATCCAGCGACAATCCGGGTTGATCAGGGCTCGGAGTTCGTCAGCCGCGATCTCGATCTGTGGGCCTATCAGAAGGGTGTCATCCTCGACTTCTCCCGGCCCGGAAAGCCGACCGACAACGGCTTCATCGAGTCATTCAATGGCAAATTCCGGGCGGAGTGCCTGAACACGCACTGGTTCATGAGCCTTGACGACGCCCGCTCGAAAATGGAGGCTTGGCGTAGAGACTACAACGACGTCCGGCCACACAGCGCCATCGGCAACAAGCCCCCGATCGCGCTGATGAATGGCTCTCCGGCACCCCCGCCGGCATGAGCCCTAACCCCGGAAAATTCCAGCTCCGGCTGGCCTAGAAACGGGTAGCGCTTCATGGCGCGGAAAACTCCAATCTCAAACGGTCCAGTTTTGTGGGATCAGATCAACCTAGGGGCAGTTCAAACTTCAAGCTGGATTTTGCCGAAGGCGCAATATTAACTAACATATCTGTTCCGGGACGACAGCAGGTAAGCGATCGCATGGCTGGAATTATTCCGCTAACTTTCATCATACCTTGTTTTGGGCGTCAGCAAAAACTAGAGCGAGCGATTTCGAGCATCTTTGCTCAGGTGCTGTGGCCCGAGGAGATCGTGATCGTCGATGACGCTTCTCCAGAGCCTTTGACCCTGCCACCAGCGGCAGCGGAAACCGGGCGGGTCCGGTTGGTCCGGCTGGACGCCAATGGCGGAGCGGCAGCGGCTCGCGACAAAGGGCTACAGGTATCGCGGACAGAGTGGGTGAGTTTTCTCGACAGCGATGACTTTCTGTTGCCTAACACGGTTCACCAGCGATGGCAGTGTGTCCAAGCGGAAGAGGAGCGGTCCTCCAAAAAAGGCTACACTATCTATGGTTGTTGCTGGAAAGAACTCGCGCATGATGGGTCGGTTTTGCGAATGCGTTATCCGAGCCCAGCTTCTGACTCGCCGGATTTCTTTCAAGGTTGTTGGTTTTCTCCTGGCTCATGCGTCATATTAAATCGATCTGAAGTCTTGCGTACGGTGGGAGGTTTGGATCGACGCCTTAGGCGACTTGAAGACTATGAGTGGTTTATCCGATTGGGGCTGGCTGGATTTGAATTGAAGATTCAACAAGTCGAAGGTGTCTGTATTGAGCGTGGCTACAATACCACATTTGCGACAATAACCGAGGCCACTGCTCTCGTTCGCCTGCGCATTTGGCAGCTTACGCGGAACCGGTCAGATAGATTGCGCCTACGATGCAGAGCGGAGGCGTATTTACGATATGAACAGGCCGCGTCTGCTTGGCGGGAAAGGCGGATCTTCACCTTCATAATACTGTTGACCATATCCATGCTTGTTCGGCCGCGCCTTAATATCTCGCCCCTACCCATCGCCAATAGGTACTCTGAATTTGGCCTACTGCCAGTTTCATGGTGAACCGCCCCTAGATTTCTGGACGCCTTCTTCCCTAATTTTGAGGCAAGGAGGCCCCGATGGGCAAAGCGAACTTCACCGAGGACTTCAAGCGCGACGCAGTCCTTCAGATCACGGAGCGTGGCTATCCTGTTGCAGAGGTGGCGGCTCGGCTGGGGATCAGCAAGTACTCGCTCTACGAGTGGAAGAAGCGGTACGCGAAGCCTGCGGTGGCGGCCCGTGACGACGATCACGCCGCCGAGGTGCGTCGGCTGAAGCGCGAGCTGCAGCGGGTCACCGAGGAGCGCGACATCCTAAAAAAAGCGGCCGCGTACTTCGCCAAGGATGCAAGGTGAGGTACGCGTTCATCGCCGAGCATCGCCTGCTGTTTTCGATCCGCGCCATGTGCCGTTGCCTGTCGGTCCAGCCGAGCGGCTTCTACGCCTGGCTCAAGGACCCGCTCAGCCGACGTGCACAGGAAGACCGGAGGCAGATCGAACTCATCCGCGCGGCCTGGCGGGACAGCGGAAGGGTCTACGGTTACCGCAAGCTCCACGACGACCTCGCGGATATGGGCGAGAGCTGCTGCCCGAACCGGGTTGCGCGTCTATCACGGCTCGCCGGCATCCGGGCGCAGATCGGCTACAAGCGCCGGCCCGGTCAGTATGGCGGCAAACCGTCTCTGATCGTCGAAAACGCGCTCGATCGACAGTTCGAGGTGGAGGCGCCGGACAAGGCCTGGGTGACCGACATCACCTACATCCGCACTCACGAGGGCTTCGCCTACCTGGCGGTCGTGCTCGACCTCGTCTCGCGCCGCGTCGTCGGGTGGTCGATGCAGGCCCGGCAGACGACAAACGTCGTCCTTCAGGCGCTGCTGGCGGCCGTCTGGCGGCGGAAGCCGAAGGAGCGTGTGCTGGTGCATTCGGACCAAGGCAGCCAGTTCACGAGCCTGGAATGGGCTTCGTTCCTCAAGCACCACGATCTGGAGCCCTCGATGAGCCGGCGCGGCAACTGCCATGACAATGCGGTGGCCGAGAGCTTCTTCAACCTGCTCAAACGCGAGCGGATCCGTCGCAAGGTCTACCGAACGAGGGCTGAGGCGAGGGCCGACGTGTTCGACTACATCGAGATGTTCTACAACCCGACCCGCAAGCACGCCCGGAACGGGATGCTGTCGCCCGTCGAGTTCGAACGGCAGCACAAAGCGCAAGCCGAAGGCGTCTAGAAAACTCGGGGCGGTTCAAACTTCACAGCTAGCAAACTCGGGGCGGTTCAAATCGAACCCGATGGATCGGCTTACAACTCGCGTCGACACCCACTACGTGGAAGATATTCTTACCGATATCGACGCCATCAACATGCCCATCACGTGGCATATTGCGAAGGATGGCACTCCTCCCTCGGTTGCGAACTCAGCAGAATGAGGCGGCAAGACGGGGCGGACCATCCCATTAGTGGTGACGCCCGCTGCCGAGAGGAGAGCTGTCGCCCACCTCATGGGCGCCCATGGGATGAGCGAACGACTGGCGTGTAAAGCCCCCGGCTTTTGCCGCATGACCGTGAGGTACAAAACCACGCGCGGGGATGACGCCTCGCTGCGCGAGCGCGTGAAGGCCACCGCCAGGGAACGGCGACGGTTCGGCTACAGGCGTCTGCATGTGCTGCTCCGGCGCGAAGGCTTCGAAGTCAACCACAAGCGGCTGTTCCGGCACAACCTAAGAGGAACGCCTGACGGTCCGCCGCCTCTGGTGGCCGCAAGCGGGCGATCGGGACACGGGCGCCTCCGAGCCGAATGCCTGAACGCCAATTGGTTTCTGAGGCTTGCGGACGCCGCGGAAAAGTTGGAGGATCGAGGCAACTACTATAATGAGGATCGGCCGCATGGAGCCATCGGCAACAAGCCTCCGACCTCGCTGCAAAATCCCGGTGGCGCTCCCAGCCCGCTACCGTGATCAAGACCCGGAAACTCCACCCTCGGGCGGTCCAAAGATCGGTCTCGGATCAGCCCCTAACCTACTAGCTCGACCTGGCGTGGACGATAGGATATGGAACAAAAAGGGCGGATTCTCAGCTCCGCACATGAAGCAAGGCTTGGTTCTCACTGATACGAGGATTATTCCGATGACGGGAAAGAGGAACTGGTACTCGGCTGAATTTTGAGATCACTAGGGAGTTCGATGCGATCCGATGCGGACAGCCGATCGTGCAGCTAGCGGTCAACGACGGCATCTACCATGCGATGATCAACGCTTGGAAGATGCAGGCGATTGAGTGCATGTCCGGCGTCTTATTCGGCAAGGCGGAAGCCGCCGAGGCGGCGCGCTAGGTTGAGGTCCACCAAGTTGCGTCAAAATCGGTCAGCTTATCGTGGAGCGGAATTTTTTTGCGGCCGGCCACCGGGCGATGAGCGTCGGGCGGAGGCGGGCGATGGTCGAGCCCAACCACTCGGCGCTGCCGATCACGCGCCAGTGCGCAAGGGTCGGCATCAGTCGCTGGGGGCTTTAGGGCGAACCACGGATCAAGAGCGCGGAGAACCTCGCACTGATGCGGGCCATTGAAGAACAGTTCATGGAGACCCTTTGTTACGACTCTCGGCTGGTGGCCAGAATGGGCTGTTGGCCGTCTACCAGCGGCCGAGGACGACATGGCGCGTCATCCCCAACACGGGATCGGACCCCATCTGCTGCGCGACCACATCGTCGACCGCCCCGACCAGCTGTGGTGCGTCGGCATCCCCTACATCCCGATGCGGCGCGGCTTGATATGCTTGCGCGCCGTCATGGCCTAGTTCAGCCGGAGGGATCTGGCCTGGCGCCTATCCAACACGATGGAGGCTGACTTCTGCATCGAGGCGCTGCAGGAGGCGCTTTCGCGCTTCGGACGACCGGCGATCTTCGACACGGATCAGGGCAGCCAGTTCACTAAGCCCGCCCTTCACCTAAGTGCTGATAGAGGTCGGCATACGCGTCTCTATGGACGGGTGCTGGCTCGACTACGTCTTCATCGAGCGGCTCCGGCGTTCGCTCAAATACGAGTGCATCTACCTCAAGGCCTTCGAGACCGGCTCCGAGGCGCGCGCCTTCATCGGCCGCTGGATCGCCTACTTCAACGGCTCGCGGCCTCACACGGCCTTGGGCGGAGAAACGACGGCCGAGGCCCATATCGCCTCCGGCGGCATCGAGATGGCGGCGTGACGGAGAGCAGAACCAAGCTTAGCATCGCCGCCAATCTGTCCGCGAAATGGGCACCACCTCAACATTTCGTCATCTCTAGTAAGTCTTAAATCATCAAACAGACGCCAAAATCGGGAACGCTTAAGATCATGATTAGAAGTAGCATCTTCACCGTTACTGGCGGAGCTGGCTTCATTGGGAAGCATTTCATTAAGAGAATGCTTGAAAATGGGCATTACGTAACGAATATAGATGTCATGAATTACGCCGCCGATCGCAAAGCGGCGTTAGAATTCCTTGATTATGACAAATATAGGCATGTACATCAAGATATATCGAATTTGCATCATCTTCAGGAATGTGACTATCTGGTTAATTTTGCGGCTGAATCCCACGTCGATAATTCGATCGCAAGCAGCCGAGAATTTTGCTTCAGCAATTTCATCGGCACTCACCGGCTGCTGGAGCTGACCCGCGCCAAGGCGCCCGATGACCGCCCCCACTTCATCCAGATCAGCACCGACGAAGTCTATGGTGACATCAAGGAGGGAACGCATTCCGAGGATGATATCCTGAAGCCGTCGAACCCCTATTCAGCGACAAAGGCGGCGGCCGACATGCTGGTTCACGGTTGGGCCCGCACATACGGCATCCGGTACAGCATCATCCGCATGACCAACAATTACGGCAAGCATCAGTATCCCGAGAAACTGATCCCGAAGTCGGCAGGACGGATGCTGCGCGGCAAGCCCGCCCTGCTGCAAGGCAACGGCACCTACTACCGCAACTGGCTGCATGCGGAAGATAGCGTAGATGCCATCCTCACTGTCATCGAAAAAGGCGAAGCCAACCGTATTTACAATGTCTGCGGCAATACGGAGCTGCAGAACATCGAAGTGGTGCGCAAGATTGCCGCGATCATCGGCATTGAGGAAAACAGGGCCTACAAGTTCGTTGCCGACAGGGTTGGCCAGGATGTCCGCTACAGTCTGGACAGCTCAGCACTGCACGCCCTCGGCTGGATGCCGCGTCGCAATTTTGATGAAGAACTACGCAAAATCATCGAGGCGGTAGACTTTCACCGTTTCATCTGAAGAGATCCAAAGAAACCCATCCATGAGCACAGAAACCTACCCCGTCATCGAGCTTCCTGAAGGTTTTTCTGACGAACGCGGCGTCATTCAGCCTCTGGTGGACGGCGGCTTTGCTGCCGTTCAGGTCATCACATCGAAGAAAGACAGCACCAGAGCCAATCACTATCACAAGAAAGATTCACACTATATGTATATTTTGAGCGGTGTGATGCGCTACTTTCATAGGCCGGTTGGTGAAACCGGCGCGCCGGACTATGTCGATCTCAAGCCGGGACAGCTGGTACATACCCCTGCAATGGTAGAGCATGCCGCGCTTTTCCTTGAGGACTGCACCTTCCTCAACATCACGTCGGAAAAGCGTGACCAAGCGACTTACGAAGACGACATCGTCCGCGTCAACCTCTATCCGGGAACCTGAGATGACGAGCGGAGCCATCTTCCGGGAAGAACACAACTGCCGCCTTTGCGGATCAGCTGCGTTGTCAGACGTTGTCCGGCTGACAGACACTCCCCCCGCCAACAATCTGATCACCGCAGACCATCTGGGGGATCCGGTTGTGAGGATTCCGCTCACCGTCTGCCGGTGTGACAGCTGCACCCACATTCAGCTGCGTCACACGGTTGATTCCTCCCTGCTGTTCTCAAGCTATCTTTACACCTCGCGCACGTCGCAGGTGATGCTAGATCATCTGGTCGCGCAAGCCGCTTCCCTGGCCAGCCGGCATCAGAACAGCACAAACCGCTTTGTCGTCGAGTTTGGCTCGAACGACGGCTCCCTTCTGAAGAACTTCATCGCACAGGAGTTTGAGGTTCTCGGCATCGATCCGGCGTCCAACATCGTACAGGAAGCAAATGACGCCGGTGTCAGGACGCTTGCGGCCTTCTTTAAAGAAGAGACTGCGGTAAAAGTTGCGGAAGAGTACGGCAAGGCCGGGCTGATCTGCGCCAATCATTGCTTTGCCCACATTGCCTGCATCGATTCCGTTGTCCGCGGGGTCAAGCACCTGCTGGATGACGGTGGCGAGTTCGTCTTTGAAGTGGGCTATCTTTTCGACGTCATCCAGAACACGCTCTTCGACACGATCTATCACGAGCACCTTCACTATCATCACGTCAAGCCGCTCGTCAGCTTCTTCCAGAACCACGGCATGTCGCTGGTGCGGGTGGAACGGCATGACATCCAAGGCGGCGCGCTGAGAGGGTTCGTGCGCAAGGGCAACGTGCCGCCGGATGAAACCGTGGCAGGCCTGCTCGAGCTTGAAGAGACGGCCGGCCTCAATGAGCCGGGCACATTTTCGCGCTTTTCGGAGAAGATTCAGGATCTGTCCAGAAACCTGAAGGACCTTCTCGTCAACATCAATTCACAAGGGAAGACGATATGCGGCTATGGCGTGCCGGCAAAGGCGACGACCATGCTGTATCATTTCGGCGTCAATGCTGATCTCGTCCCATCCATTGTTGATGACAATCCGCTGAAACAGGGCCGTTACATTCCAGGACTCAATATCGCAATCGTTCCGCCAACTGATCTGGAGCAGCTTGCACCGAATTACATCCTGATATTTGCTTGGAATTTCGCCGATGCCATCATGGCAAAGCACCGCTGGTACCTGGAGCGCGGCGGCCGCTTCATTATTGCGCTGCCGGAGCTTCGGATTGTTTCTGCAGACGGGACACAGAAGTGGCCAGACCTGACCATCTGAGCGTTGCCGTTCTTGGCGCTGGCCGCTGGGGGAAATGCCTCATCAGCACGGTGCAGCGCCTGGACGGCTTTTCGCTGCGCGCCGTGGCAAGCAGCAATCCGGATACACGCACGCTGGTGCCGAATTGCTGTCTGGTCACACCCGGCTGGCGCGAAGTAATCGAGCACCCGGAGGTCATGGCGGTCCTGATCGCAACGCCGCCTGCCCTGCATCTGGAAATGACCCGGCACGCCCTGACATGCGGCAAACCCGTTTTCCTGGAAAAGCCGATGACGATGGAGCCGCAGGAGGCCCGAGAGATCGCCCGCCTGTCCGCAGAAACCGGCCGACCCGTAATCATCGACCATATTCATCTCTTCTCGGATGCCTTCCGAAGCATGAAGGAGCATCTCCCTCAGATCGGCCGCATAAGGCGGATTCGGGGGGATGCCGGCAACAAGGGGCCGGTCCGGCATGACGCCAGTGTGCTGTGGGACTGGGGCCCGCATGATCTGGCCATGATCCTGGACATTACCGGGGCAAGGCCACATGCTGTAACCGCATGCGTGCTCGGGCAGGAGCAGACACGGGACGGCGTTGGCCAGCACCTGCGCATCAGCCTTCAGTTTAGGGAGGAACACCCTGATTGCGCCTTTGAGGTGAGCAACATCCGGCCCGCAAAGCGCCGCCACTTTACCGTCGAAGGGGATCTTGGCCGCCTCGAATATGATGATCTGTTGCCGGACAAACTGTTGCTGCAGCTCAATGGCCAGCCGGCAAGGCCGCTGGCTCTTCCCGGCAAGCCGGCCCTCGATAATGCATTATACGCGTTCCGGAAAGCCGCTCACAGCGGCGCCAGCGCCGATCACAGGGCGATACTGGAACAGGGCATTGCCACAGTGGACATTCTCCACGAATGCGCCGTCCAGCTTTCAGCAGCCTGATACCAGCGCGTCCGGAAGACTGGACCGCGACCGCCACTTCTGCCCTGTCAGCAGGTCTGCAGACCGGAAGACTGCCCAGGCGAGCAGATGGCGCGCGGCAGCTGCGGGGCTGATGCGCCAGGTGATGCGGGTGGCGAGAAAATGCACGGAAGCGAGTGAAGCAGCCCGCATGGCCCTGACTCGTGCGGGCAAGTCCGGCCGCCGGAAAAAGTCCCGGACGATTTGCGTGTATTCTTTCGCCCTGTCGCAGTGATCTCCCCGCACCGACGTGCTGCCAGCATGTTCCCGCCATTGCGCCTGCACACTGTCCACATGCACGAACGGGGCCACCAAAGATAAGCGTAGCCAGGTTTCATAATCAGACCCGAACCGCAAATCCGGCCGCCGCAGCGGACCTGCCGGGACAAGGCTTTTGCGGATGAGAGCCCCCGGCCCCGGAAGGCAACGGGCGCCTGCGATGAGTGCATCAAGAGAAAATCCCGACAGCCTGACATCCTGAATAACCGCGCCGCCCGGATCTATCACCACCCAGTCGGGGTAAGCGACGACGGCCTCCGGATTCTGCTGCAAGGCCGCCACACAGCCGGCGAGCCAATCAGCGGGCTGGGGATCATCCGCACTGACAACCGCCACGAACTCTCCTTGCGCGGCCGCCCAGCCGCTATTCACAGCAGCGGCTTCACCGGAATTGGGCTGGGTGATGATCCTAATCTGCCGCCTGGGCTCCCAGGCATCGAGGACCGGCACCAGCGCATTCAGGCAGTCTGCGGTTCCATCCTGCGAACCGTCATTAACGGCAACAAGTTCCACAGACGGATAAGATTGCCGCGCAATGCTGCGCACAGTCTCATCAATGAATGCCTGGCCATTGAAGACGGGGATGATGACCGAAACAAGCGGCTTTGCGTCTTTCATTCCTCACCAGATCCGCTCTTGCCGTTGCCGCAGGCCGCCTCCCGCGCAAGCCTTTCATAGACACGGTAAACCTGCGCCGCCTGTTCCTGCCCGTCAAACCGCGAGTGCACCCATTGTGCGGCGCGGGCGCCCATGGCGGCACGGGCAGCGCTGTCCATGGCCAACGCCACCGCATGGCCAGTCATCGCGTCCAGATCATCCGGCTCAACGAGAAAACCGCCGGCACCGTATTGCACCGCCTCGACAATACCGCCGATACGGTTGGCAATAACAGGGGTTCCGCAGGCCTGCGCCTCAATCAGCACCAGGCCGAAGCCTTCCTGCCTTGATGGAAGGACCAGCATGTCCAGGGCAGACATATAGCCGGGCACCGCCGAGTTCGGAACGGAGGGAACAAGATGCACCGCCTGCCGCAGCCCAAGCGCGCATGCCTTATGCTTCAAGGCCGAGCAACGCGACCCGTCACCGATGAAAAGTCCGGCGGCGTTGATGCCTGCCGCCCGCACCCGGCCGACCAGTTCAAGCGCATCAAAGACGCCCTTCTCATCTTCAATGCGGCCGACATAACCGATCAGAATGGCTTCACCAATCCCGTATTCCCTGCGGATCCTAATGCGGGCATCCTCATCCCGCTGAAAACGTTCCAGATTCACACCGAGATAGACTGCCTTGGCGGAAGTGGCGGATCCGCAAAGCTGGACTGCTTCTTCCTTCAGATACTCGCTGACACACAGAACGGCGTCCGAACTCGAAAGAGATTCGATCGCTTGCTCCCTGAGAAGCGACTGTGTCTGGGTATAGTCCGTTACATCCAGGCCATGTACCGTTAGGACAAGCGGGCGCTGGCCGGCATTCATCCGGACAGAAGCCAGCCCGACCGGCAAAGTCATGTGGGCATGAATCACGGAAGGCTGAAACCGCCGGCACAGTTCATTGAAGGCAGCTGAACAGAAATAATTGATGCTTTGAGCGGCAAATGGGCGGAACCAGCGCCCGGGCGGGCGCAGGAATCTCGGGCGCAGAACCGGAATGCCATCCAGCGTCTCCCGCAGAGGCAGGCTTGCAAACGTGCCCCATTTGGGAAACGGCTGCAGGGTCCTTGGGACATAAGGCGTCGGGCAAAAAACCGTCACCTCGACTCCCAAGTCTCTCAAACGGAGAATCTGCTCATGAATAAAGGAATTGGCCGCCGGCGAAGCCGCAGATGGATAAGCATCTGCAACGTGCATCACCCTCATTCGGTCCCTGCCAGCATTCTGCCGCTCCTTCGGGTGCCGCAAAAAAGGGGGGCAGGTAACCGGCGCAGTCTAGGTATACAAGCTTGTGGGGAGGCCATCTCGTTCAAACTCGTCCCTTATTGCCCCACCGCAGTCCACTTCAGTCATCCTTCAACGAAGGACAGAAAAACCGCGCGAGGGTTTTCGCTTTACTGGCGCTATCAACCAGCCTTCACGCATAACCGTTGGTAAAGCTCTAGAAATTTGCCTGCATAGATCGGCAAGGTATGATTTCTCTCCAGAAGGCGGCGGCCATTTTCAGCCATTCTGTAGCGAAGAGCGTCATCATTGAACAGCGTTTCTATGGCATCCTTCAACTGATCGCTATCGCGCATCTCAACGGCAATGCCGCAGTTGGGGGCGTCAATCGTCTCCTCGAGCGCCGTGCCCTTGAAGGTGACCACAGGGGTCCCGCAGGCCAGAGCCTCCATCGCCATTAGACCAAATGCTTCCTGAACGGAAGGCATGAGGAAAATGTCGGCGGCATTCAGGGCGTCAGCAAGCAGCTCCTGATCATTGTTGGTCCAGGGCAGTTGAACAATCTCGTACTTGTCCTTGAGGGCATCAAGCCCGCCCTGCCCTTCGAACGTCAGAAGGTAGGTCTTGCGCCGGGGTACGAACCCTTTCAATGCCGCGATGATATAACTCGTCCCCTTGAAATTGGTTCCATGCGGTACAGAGCGGAAAGAAATAACGTCTGCATCCTCTGGAATACCAAATCTGTTCCGGCACACCTGCTTGTCCTTCAAGTAATACTTTGATGTATCAACGCCGTAAGGGACGTAATGGGATTGCTTGCGCGCCAGTATCGGGCTGCGTGCGACCATTCTCTGCTGCCAGGGAGACCCGACAATAAGGTGAACGCGGGCCAGTCCGAACACAAGCCTGCGGATCAGCCAAGCAAGGCGCGTGACGTCATGACGGACCGGAAATGGCGTCTCCTTGTTCGGGCATTTGCCGCAGCCGGACTGCCAGCGCTCGCATCCCATCGAATAGACGCAGTGCCCCGTGGTCATGAACATGTCATGGATCGCAACCAGCGTCGGCTTGTTCCATCTCAGCCAGCTGATGAAAGCAATCATGAAAAGGCTGAAGAACTGCGCGTTGTAGGTGAGCTGCAGATGTAAGATATCCGCCTTGCGCACCCTGCGGCTGAACAGAAGCCTGTAACCCTCTATTGGGAAGACCGACCACAGAGACAAGGCAACCCCGATCTTCTGCATCCGGACATTTAGATACCGCAGCCAGCGTGGGAAAGGGCTCAAGACACGTAGATCATCAGAATGCTTTTCATGCACGAACATGATCGAATCATGTCCCTTTGACATATAATACTCATGAAGAAGGTATCCATTTACCTGAATACCAAGCGTATCAAAGCCTGAAATCTGGACAATATTCATTCTTTACGAGACTCCACGCCATTAGTCCAGATCAAAGCGGTTTCGCCATCTTTCTCTATGTGCAGCACTTTGCGCGGGTTGCGCAGACTTATCCAGCCAGAATCCTTCAATGAACAGGAAATCCATGTCCGTGTTCACGAAACAGCGGAACGCATCATCGGGCGTGCAGACAATGGGTTCACCACGGACATTGAAGGACGTGTTGACCAGCACAGAGCAGCCGGTCTTTGCCTTGAATAACTTGAGGATTTCATGGAAAAGCGGATTCGTTTCGGCATGGACCGTCTGCACGCGGGCACTGTAATCCCAGTGGGTCACCGCAGGAATATCACTGCGCAGCTGGCTGACCGACTTCAGCAGATCTTCATCAGGAACATCGCT
Organism: uncultured Hyphomicrobiales bacterium; assembly: GCA_964587395.1. Taxonomy (GTDB): domain Bacteria; phylum Pseudomonadota; class Alphaproteobacteria; order Rhizobiales; family Phreatobacteraceae; genus Phreatobacter. Next base: position 6,451 of record CAZPMD010000005.1, on the reverse strand, counting down.
TTCACGGGGAAGGCACCGCTCCTTGCGCACCGGCGCAACTAGCAGCATGTAAGGGCTCTCGGCCTCGATTTCAAAATAGTCTGCCGCATCCTCTGCCAGGACGGCAGGCGCAAAGGGGCGGAAGGATTCCCGGTATTTGATCTGCAGATTCATCTGCTTCTGCGTTTCCGGGCTCAGGGGATTGCCAAGGATCGACCTCGCACCAAGCGAACGCGGACCAAACTCCATGCGTCCATTGAAAAAGCCGACGATCTTTTCATCTGCAAGCGCCGATGCGACCACGTCCGCACATTCGCTGCCGTCCAGCTCCCGATGCGGAATCTCATAGCTGCCCAGATAGGCCTTGACCTCGTCCTTGGAAAACTTCGGGCCAAGGTAGGAACCCTTCATATGGTCCAGCCCGTCAGCCATCTTGCGGGGCATGGCGGCAACACCATGGTGGAAGGCCAATGCGGCGCCCAATGCACAGCCCGCGTCGCCTGCGGCCGGCTGGATCCAGATGCGGTCGAACAGGCCCGACTTCAGCAGCTTGCCATTGGCAACGCAATTGAGCGCCACACCGCCCGCAAGGCACAGGTTCTGCATGCCCGTGACATCACGCGCAAAGCGGGCCATCCGCTCGACGGCAATCTCGGTGAGTGCCTGCACGGAGGCTGCAAGGTCCATCTCGCGCCGCGTGATCGGGCTTTCCGGCGTGCGGGCCGGGCCGCCGAACAGGCTGGCAAATGCCTGCGAGAACATCTCATCGCCGGCCACATAAGCAAACTTATCCAGCTTCATGACGATCTCTCCGGTGTCTCCCAGCGTGACCAATTCCTGAAGCATCTTGTCGAGATAGACCGGCTTGCCATAGGGAGCCAGCCCCATCAGCTTGTATTCACCCGAGTTCACCTTGAACCCGCAGAAGGCCGTCACGGCCGAATAGAGCAGCCCGAGGGAATCGGGAAAATTCAACTGCTTGCACAGGCTAACATGCTGCTGCTTGCCGGTGCCGATCGATGCGGTCGCCCATTCGCCGACGCCATCAATGACCAGAATCGCAGCCTCCTCGAACGGAGACGGGTAGAAGGCCGAAGCGGCATGCGAAAGATGGTGTTCGGAAAAATAGATCTGCTGCTGGGGGTAGCCCTCAAACGTATCCGCAATGATCTGGCCAATATGCAGCTTCTCGCCGATCCATCCCGGAGCCGCCTTCAGCCACGAGCGCCTTGCCCCTGCAGCCCCTGACTGGAAGGACGCAATCATCCGTTCCAGCTTGCGCAGAGGCTTCTCATAAAAGACCACCTGATCCAGTTGGTGAAAGCCGATTCCGCCCTGCTCCAGGCAATAGGTAATGGCGCTGACCGGAAAGGACGCATCGTGTTTGATGCGGGTGAACCGCTCCTCCTGAGCGGCCGCGATGATTTCGCCATCCTTGATCAGGGCTGCAGCAGCATCGTGATAGAATGCAGAGATCCCAAGGGTCCAGGTCATGATGTCATTCCGCTGCTCTTTCTGGATTTCATCAAGTCCGGCTCAAGCCAGGTCATCATGTAATCAAGGGCCTCCGTAAGCCTCTGATGCGCGAAATCCGTATAGTGTGGATCATCCGGGAAACGGAAGTTCTGGCGGTTTGCGATATGCTCAGCCTTGAATGCCGGCAGTACATCGAGAACATGGATGCGGGCTCCGTCATCCCGAAGCTCCTTGAAACGCTCCAGATAAGTCGGCGGCGCCTCTCCAAGGTAGTGCTGATACATCGGCAGGGGCACAAGAAACACCGGCCTGGGCGCAACCTGCGCTAGAAACCGTTCGATGATCGCCTTCATCAGAAGCCAGTGGCTGCTGTCCGCCTTGCTGTAGATCGCATAAGGATCGGACGGATTTTCCTGCAGATAAGGGAAGGCATACGCCCAATCGCCCCGCGTCTCGGCGGTCCTCATTTCCGTCGGCACCGGAACGTTCCTGAGTTCCAGGCCTTGTTCGGTCTGTTCAAAGAACGGTTTTGGCCTCAGAATTTCCCGGTTCTCATGCCAGTTGAAGCTCGGAAAACAGGTGTATTTGTTACGGGCAATGTTTTCCACGCAGAAGAACCAGATATAGGCATCTGCTTCATAGTTCTTCGCCAGAGTTTCAAAGAGCAGGAGCTGCTGGTCCGTGCCGCTGCCATTGAAGCCAAAATTGAGAATTTCAAGACCGGGGTGCCTGCGTTCCAGCAGGCTGGTTGCCCGGCGGTCATTTGAGACGCCATCACCCGCCGTATAGGAATCGCCAAGTGCGATTATCCGGGTCTTTCCCGCAGGAATTTCCCTGGTGAACTCACGGGCATCCCGCATGCCGATGCTGTTGGTCTGAAACCGGTGATAGGTCTGGCCAAGCATCAGGCGGGCATCGAGATTGGGAATATGCCACCAGCCGAAAACCGGATGATACTCGAAGCACTGACGCCGCCATCTGGTGCTGACAGTCCGCTTCCACGAAGCTGGCGCCACGCCTTGTTGCGCGTTTCTCCTGAGAAACATCCGCATCCTCCTCAAACTAACCGCAGCAAAACCACCCAGCATCAACCGGCACTTTCCTGATGGCAAATCGTGAAAAGCTTTTGACTGAGCCGGATCGGCTCGAACTCCTCCGAGGCCAGCCGCCTCCCCTTCTCGCGCAACAGGGTTCTCAGCTCCGGCGACTTTGCAATCAATGAAACGGCCTTTGCAATTTCAAATGGGGTTTCAGAATGCACCAGTATACCGGCGCTATTTTCCTTCAGATACCAGGACAGGAATGATTTTTCCCCGGCGATGGCCAGAATTGGCCGCCCGGTTGCGAGATAATCCGCCAACTTTGCAGTCGCTGAGGTTCTGACGAGTTCTGCTGCCCGCGGATCCATGCTGAAGGGTATGAGCAGGATGTCGGCGTTTGACTGGGCTGCGACAACCTCTTCAGGCTTGGCATGCTGGTGAAGGACAACCTTCGGCCCATCAATGTATTCAGACCGCAACTGATCGTGCGACTGGGCCGTATAGATATGTAGCTCGGCCTCAAAATCCTTGATCATTTCAAGCGCAACAATGATCGACCGGAACACCGGGTAGTTGAGGTGATATACCGCACCCGTGAAAACGAGCTTCACCGTTTTTCCGTCAGCGGGAAACCCGGTGACCAGCGGCGGCAGGGATGAGCTTTGCATCGGATTGCGGATCACATGGCATCTTGCCTTGTAACTCCTGACCAGCTTGTCCCGCATAAACTCATTGGGCGCAATCATGACACTTGCTCTGGGGACAATGAAACGCTCGATGAACGCAATCGCCGGCATGATGTGCCGGTCGGCCCACCACTGCTCCCGGTAATCATCGAAATAATAGAGCGCGGACTTTACACCCAGAATCCTGGCAGCAATCACCGTTGCCAGCGGGTCATGATAGTCACCCGTACAGCCGATGATGATCTTCGGGCGGTGTTCCGGATCCCTGAAAGAGAACACGATATGCCGGGCGCGTTGAATACTGCCATGCCAGATGCTGACCGTGGCAATGACGGGGGCGAAGAAGCGCAGCAGCGGCCCAACAAACGGTCTGCTGTAATGATGCGTGAAATAGAGCGGTACGACCGGCTTGATGGGCGGCAGCGGAAAGTAGCGGCCGCCGACGTTACCGACAAAATCATCCGCCCCGGACCGCGTTGCAAGAACCGGATGGCCGATCAACCGATAGTGCTCGGGCGGAATAGCCGACAGCAGACGCCGGATGACCACCGCTTGACCGGACCACATGGGCGGCAGAAACCGGCTTGAGAAAGCAAAGAGCGGAGCCTGCGGCCTCGGCAAAGCTTGCGGCACTTTCGCCATGCGCGCCACAATGCGCAGCACAAGGCCGAAGACCTTGAAAAGAACCCACTGCGCAATCCAGCAAAGCCCGCGCAATGGCAGGCGCAGCAGCCGAATCAGACGCTGCCCGGCAACAGGCAGGGCATCATGCTGGCCGCCCCCCCGCTGCGCCATATACCTGCACTTCTCGCAAAACTGCCGCCAGCGGTTCCGCAGGCGCTGCTTCCAGTGCTCGGAGTAATGCATGGCACCAATGCCATAAAGCTTTGAGAGAATCCAATGGCGTTGCGCCTTCAGATCCTGAGGCAATGCCGGATCGTCAAGAGTACGCGTGATGGAATCGACGACTTCAACAAATATTTCCGATTTTTTTGTCTTGATGCTGGCAGAGTCAAGATGATCGCGATGCGTCGCAAGCAGTTTTGGCACGTACAGAAGTTCACCCCGCACCGCGAGGCGCATGAAAAACTCCATGTCTCCTGCATAGCGATATTCTTCACGCCTTCCGCCATAGGTAAGTATCGCCTCACGCCGGATCAAGGTTCCCGGGCCAATCCCGAAATTGATTTCACGCAGCATCGATTGAATTGTATACGTCTTAAGCCTTTCGATTCCAACATACTCGTGCTCTGGCCCGATCCGCGCCCAGTCTCCATATGCGGCGAGGGCCAAAGGGTTAGACTCTAGCGCGGTTACGAGCGTCGAAATACAGTCTGGCAAGATGGGGTCATCAGAGTTGACAACGCATACATATTTGCCGGTTGCTTCTCTGAAGCCTTGGTTGACCGTGTAGCCTTCTCCTCGATTCTCTCGCGATAAAATACGAGATACGCTTTCGTATTTGCGAATAATATAGTTACTGCGATCCGTTGATCCGTCATCAATAATAATTATCTCAATAAATTTGTAGTCCTGCGCCAGTATGCTATCAATTGTTTCGCATATCAGATTTTCCCTATTAAATAGAGGAACAATGACTGAAACTAGAGGCATTTTTTCAGGGGGGCAGGACAAGTATTTGGTACTTTCTGTGCAGAAGGGGCGCGGTCGACAAGCTCGACCATATATATTAAAACTCGCGGAGCGCCAACATAAGCTTGCCGCAATTGCCTGGGTTCGGAAAAAACTGCATCAAGGGACGTTCAGCGAATGTTGGCCGGTAGCGCCCCGGTCGTGCCGCGCGCTGTTTAGTTTCGGCTACACCGCCAGTTGCCGGTCCTTGAGCATGGCGTAGTAGCATTCGCGGCGTCGGTCAGCGGGATCAGACGCTACGCAACGTGAATAGCTCCGCGTCTGCCCCCGCCGCTCAACTCGCCCGAGAAGGCCAAACTAACCGCCGGAACGAACTCAAGGTTGGATAGAAACTGCGGGCAACGTCAACCACCTTGATAATGCGGAAGCGCCGGCCACAGGAAAGTCGATCATGGGCGAAGTCCAGCGACCTGCGTGCGTTGGGCTTGGCTTCGACGACGATCGGTGCCTGTGAGACTCGCGATCGGCGTCGCAGCCCCGCACGCCGAGACGGCGTTGCCATGACCGACCGCGCTCATACCCCCGATCGCACCGATCCGCCGCGCGCCCGGGACGGCGACATCGCCATCCGCCAGGAGTTCCAGGCCGCCACGACGACCGAGGAGCTCCAACTCTTTGTCGAGCGGCATCCCGGCCACCCGCTTACGGCGGAAATCCGTGAGCGCCTGCGAGTACTTGACCGGCCTTTACCGGGCAGCCCGTTCGCCCGCGCATCGTCATCGTTTGGAAGAGAAAGTGATTTCGGTTCGGACGCCGCCATGCCTATGGCTGCTCTTGATATTGTCGGCCGGTCGGTTTTCGTGATTCGCACGGCCTTGGCCCTTCAGGCCCGATCCGAGAGTGAACTGACGTGAACCAGGCAGCCCCCCTCGCCCCTATCCCCTTCATTGATCTCGGCGCACAGCGTCGGCGCCTCGGCGGGGTGGTGGATGATGCGGTCCTGAAGGTCGTGAACCATGGCGCTTACATCATGGGGCCGGAGGTCTTCGCGCTGGAGAAGGCGCTGTCGGAGTTCTGCGGCGCGCGCCATTCGATCTCCTGCTCTTCCGGTACCGACGCCCTCGCCCTCATCCTCATGGCGAAGGGCGTGAAGCCGGGCGATGCCGTCCTCTGCCCCTCCTTCACCTTCGCCGCAACAGCCGAGGTGGTGGCCTGGCTCGGCGCCAGCCCGGTCTTCGTCGATGTCCATGCCGACACCTTCAACATCGACCGCGCCTCGCTGATCCAGGGCCTCGCCACGGCGAAGGCGGCAGGGCTCAACCCCGTCGGCGTCATTGCCGTCGATCTCTTCGGCCAGGCATCCGACTACGACGCCATCGAGCCCTTCTGCGCCGAGAACGGCCTCTGGCTGCTCGACGACGCCGCCCAGTCCTTCGGCGGCACCTACAAGGGCCGGAAGATCGGCACCATCGGCATGGCGACGACGACCAGCTTCTTCCCGGCGAAGCCGCTCGGTGCCTATGGCGACGGCGGAGCGGTCTTCACCGACGACGACGACATGGCTGCGCTGTTGCGCTCGCTGCTCTTCCACGGCAAGGGCGATGATCGCTACGACAACGTCCGTATCGGCATGAATGGACGCCTCGACAGCCTCCAGGCCGGCGTGCTGATCGAGAA
>CAZPMD010000004.1:4447-86124 GCA_964587395.1 uncultured Hyphomicrobiales bacterium | reverse complement strand
GTGGCGGTAGCGCTCGGGCGCCGCCCCCGCCTCGGTCGGGGCTCGGGTTTGGGTCATGGGGTGGGGTCCTTCACGGTCAGGATTGCGTGTTTCTCTCCGGTCGCTTCTCGCCAGCGGCGCTGCAATTCGAGACGCAACGGCTCCCACAGGTGGGCCGGCAAGTAGTGTCCGGGGCCTTCGATCAGATCGAACTTGCCTTTGGCTGCGAGGCTGACCTGCGCGTTCTCGTAGGTGCTCCGCAGCCAGCCGGCGTCGAGCCGCATTCTCTCGCTGGCGCTCACGGCGTCTCTCCCTTCAGGGTGGTGCGGTCCTGCGATCGGTCGTGTTCAATGGCGCGGTCTTCGCTCATAGTTCGCCAGTCCGGCCACGTGCGGGCCATGTTCTTCCGCTGCTTGGCGAGTAACGCCGGCATCAGGTCTTCGGCCTTGCCGCCGTGCCGCCAGAAGCCGTCCATGGCGAGAATGATCAGGTCCACCCATTCCGACAGGTCGTGCGGGTTGGCCTCGACCTCGGCGCACTCCTTGCGGATGTGGTCGAGAACGCCCTTGGTGCGGAGCGCTGGGCCGAACGTCTCGCGTGACCATGTGATCTGGCGAGCGTAGTAGGCTTCGAGCGTCTCGGCAGCCTCTAGCTCGTCAAGGCGTGCGCGCAGCGACGCTGCCACCGCCTGAGAGCGGGTTGTGGCGCCGAGCTTCCGCATGATCGCGGAGACGTGAACCTTAACTGTGCCCTCCGTGAGCCCTGTCTGGTAGGCGACCTGCTTGTTCATGAGGCCCCCGACCATCAGATCGAGGACTTGGCGCTGGCGCGGCGAGAGGGTGTCGATCGGGCGCGCTCCATTCGCGCGGGCTCGCCGCTGCTTAACCGTTGACATGGGACGCCTCCGTCATTGGCCGTTGGCGCCGCCGACGCGGCATCAGTGCGTAGCCGAGACCGGCCGCCCCACCGATGGGCTCCCCGACGTCCTTCATCTCCTCGACGTCGCGGTAGACGGTGCGCTTGGAGACGGACAGCGCGCGGGCCAGGTCATCGCCGCGGATGAAGCCGCCACCGCTCAGGATCTCCACGATCCTGCGCTGCCTGTTGGCGCGAGCCCGGGCGTTCTCCCGCAGCCAGATGTCCCTTGGAAGATGCCTCACAGGACCCTCCTGACCCAGTCCTCGAGGGCGACCTGCCCGGGAGCCGGATAGTCGATGAGGCAGAGGGTCCGCAGCGACCCCAGAAGGTTGTTGAAACCCCCGGAGCCCGCCGAGTAGCCGGTCAGGTCCGCCAGCTGGGCGCGGGGGACCGTCGGCGTCGAGATCCCGAGCAGGGCGTCAATGATCTTGGCCTGGGGGTTCGACAGCACCTGCCGCAGCGACGCCGCCGCCTGCTCCTGGGTCATATCCATCTCGCGCCCGAAGTTCGCGATCCGGACGCGGCCGGGCTCGGGGTAGTCGATCTCACCCATCGCCCGAAGGCCGCCGAGCAGGTTGTTGAACCCGCCGCTGCCGGGAGAGTAGCCGGCCACGGCCGCGACTTGCTCGCGCAGCGGCCGCTCGAAGCCGATTGACGTCCAGAAGCCAAGCGCTGCCATGACGCGGGCCTGCGGCTTGGTCAGGCCGGACGCGGCGGGCACCGGCATGGCGTCAGAAGAGGTGGGCTGCGGAGCGGGCGAGCTTGGCTTAGCCTGCGGCTTCTCGTGTGCGCCTGCCGCGCCGGCGTGAAAGGCCGTGCCGGCAGCCTCCGCTGTGATGATCTCGTCCAGCGAGCGGAAGACCTTGCGGGCCTCGACGAACTTCGCGGAGATCCGCTTCATCATATCCGCGGCATAGGCCCGGCCCGCATCGTATCCGCGCTCGTATCCGCGCTTCTCCGCCGCCGCGATCTCCTCGGCACTGGTCGGGCGTGAGGCGGCGCCCTTCCCCTTCGCCGGCAGCACAGCTGGCTCTGGCGGCGTCAGCAGCTTGCGGATCTCGTCGAGCCCCGCCGGCGCCGAGGTGACGGCTGCCAGCTGCTCGCCCGGCTCCGGCGTGCGCGAGCTGTCGAAGGAACGGATCTTGGGGAACTGGCGGCGCTCCAGCACATCGTCTGCGGGGGCCCAGAACCACCCCTCCCCGCGCGGCAGCGAGGCGAGTGACGCCAGCACCGGGGCGGCTTGGTCGGCGTCGGCCGACCCCTTCACCCACGTCTCGATGGCCTTGCGGTCCTGCGGCGATGTCAGGCGCATCGCCACCAGCGTGTCGATCTGCGACAAGACACTCTTGTCGAGCACGGCTGGGCGCTGGGTGATCATGATGGGGCGGAAGCCCTTGATGCGGCCGCGGCGGACGATCTGGTTAACCGCGCCCTGCAGGCGGCGCTCGTCCGGCATCGGGTTCTGGGGGGCCATCACGTCGGCCTCGTCCATGACCAGGTGCAGCGGCGCCTTGTTCTTCGCGAACAGCGTCTCCAGCAGATCGGTGAGGAAATGGGTCCGCCGGCCACCCGACATGGCCGAGACGTCGATGACGCACTGGGGGACCGCCGCGGTGGCGATGAGGTCCGCCAGCTTCTCGCCCATGGTCGGGTCGAGCGGGACGTCGGCGTGGTCGCCGCCGAAGATCAGGACGTCGAATGCAGCTCCCGCGCCGGGGGCGCGCAAGCCCCACCACGCGCCGGTCGGGTCGATGATGCACACGCGCTCGCCAGCGGCCAGCGTGCCCTCAACCATCCCCTTGGCCGCGTAGGTCTTGCCGGAGCCCGTCCTCCCTACAATTGCTGTCGTCACGAGACCTCCTTGCGCCGGATGGCGTCGGCCTGAACGGTGGCGGCGAGGAGCGCGGCCGAGTTCGCACGCACCGCATCGCGCGCCGCTTCGAGGGAGCGATAGCCGCCAAGGCGGACAGATCCCGAGGTGTAGGAAGGGAAAGACCCGACCCAGGCGTAGAAGAGACCGCCGTCTCCGAAGTTCTCGACGGTCCCCAGGATGAGCCCGCGCCACAGCAGGCTGTCGAACATCGCGTGACGATCCGAGGCCCGGGGATCTGCCACCCACGTCGGCATCTCACCCGGCCCAATCGGCTGGATCTCGATCGGCCCGTTCACCCTGCCACTCCCGTGATGATGAAGACGATGCCGAACCCCGCCGCGGCGGTGAGGAACGAAACGATGCGGCCGCAGATGGACAGGCGCCTGCGGGTGGCGGCGTCGCTCTGCTCGATCGCGTAGGACGCCTCGAACTGGGCCGCCGCCAGGACGACGATCGCGAAGGCGAGGTAGGAGATCAGGGCGCCCGTCATGCCGCCACCTTCATCGTTTCGTTGAGCAGGCCGCCGATCCGCAGCAGCCAGGCCGTCTGGATCTGCTGGAGGTGACGCGCGGTCTGCGCGCAGGTCAGGTCCGCCGCAGCGACCTCCTCGAACCGCGCGCCGGTGTTGATCTCGGCGATGCGGCCGATGTTGACGGTCAGCAGCGACGCGATGTCGGACTGCATCCAGCCCGCGGCGAGCAGGGCCTTCACGAGCGCGGCGTCCTCGGCGGACAGGGTGCGGGATGGGTGCTTCATCGTCACCGCTCCAGCCACCAACGGCGGAAGTGGCTGTCATCGCCCTGCGCGTGGCGCAGGCTGGCGAACTGGACGGTCCGGGCGCCGCCCATGCGGGCGACCCTTGCCGCCACCTGCTGCCCGTAGGCGTGGGTGCGGCGGCCGTGGATGCGCAGGTTCGGGCCGCCGTGATGGAACCTGGCAATGCACTGGACATCGTTGCCGCAGCGCCGCCGGCCCTCGGCGAGGTACATCGCCGTCAGCCGTGCATTGACGCGGGGGTCCATCAGCTGCCGGCAGGTGATGCCGGGGATGAACTGCCGCGCCGTCGAGACGAGGAACTGGCCGAGGCCGCACGCGCGCCCCCATGGCGTCATCGGGCCGACGGCTCGCGGGTTGTGGCTGCTTTCCTGCGCGACGACGGCGTTGACCAGGACGGGGTCCTCGCCGACCCGCAGCGCCTCCTCGGTGACGATCCGCGCCACCGCCTGACGCTGCTCCGCCCTGGCGAACCGCTGCGGAACGTGCATGGGTCGGTCGATCCAAGACCAGCCCGCTGTCGGTGCCACCCGAGGCACCTCATCGCTCGGCAGGCGAGCGCCGGCGGCGCCGGCTGTGATGATCCCAGCGATGACGGCCGCTGCACCGATCTGGCGCGGGGTCACTGGGCGGCCTCGCGCTGCTCGACCCCGTCGCCGAGGGCCGCATGGATCTGGCGCTCGATCTCTTCGCCACTCTCCTTGGCGGGCGCCGCGGGCTCCGGCTCCGCCTTGGTGGCGGCTGCGGCCGCGGCTGCCTCCTCCTCCGCCTTCTTCATGGCCATGGCGTCGGCGACCTTCTTCGCCGCTCCCTCGTAGAGCTCGAAGAGCGGCGAGGCGTTGAGGCCAGTCGCGATCATGGACGCGAGCGGATCACTCGGCATCGGCGCGTTCAGAAGAGCGGCAATGTCGTTGGCGGCGTCCAGAGCGACGACCACCTGGGGCGTCACCGCCCCGCCAGCGGTCACGCCGCCGGCCCTGAGGATCGCCTCGATGAGGAAGCGCTTCTTGTGGAGGAGTGCGGTGGAGTTGCCGAACGCCGCCTCGGTCGCGCGGGAGATCTCGGCGGCCCGCCCGATGATGTCGCTGCCGCTGGAAACTGCCTGGGTGGTGGTCATGTTCTGTCCTTCCATGTTGAGATGTTCGGCCGTGCATGTGCAGCGACTGGCCGGCAAAGGCTTGGTGCTGATCAGCCGTAGGTCGACATGCCGCGCTGGCCGCGCTCGATGGCGTTCTGAATGCCGTCGACGAGGCTCTCGCCGTAGCTGTTCACGGGGGCGGCGAGCGCTTCCTTGATCTGCTCGCCGACGTTCATGGTGCCGCCCGTTTCGAGCGCGGCGGCGATGCGCTCCAAGGCGTTCGCGATGCGGTCCAGTGCTGTGCCTTCCATCACCGCACCGTCGTCTTGAAGTCTTCGTAGATCCGGACGCCCGGGAGATCCCGGCCGCCGAGCCGCACGAAGGCGCCGATGGCCTTCTCGATGTCGGCGCGCGGGATGCAGTTCCGGATGACGTCGAGCGGCACCTTGGAGATGTCCTCGACCTCGAATGCCCACACCGAGCGGACCGACGCAGTACCGGCGGCGGTGCGAACGCGGCCGAGGTCCGTGACGCTGGCGCCGGCCCGGTGCTCCGCCATATCCGCCTTCATGCTGGCGACCGTGGCCACCTGGTCGGCCTCGACCGCATCGGTCAGGCGCTCGACCTGATCCACGGTCGGCGCGTTGGCGCGCTCCGCCTCCTCGGCCTCCCGCAGCTTGCGCTCGGCCTCCTCGCGGGCGATGCGCTCGATCTCCCGCTGCCGGGCGGCCTCCGCCTCGCGAGCCTCGCGCTCCTTGCGGGCCTTCTCGCGCTGGAAGTCGTTGATCCGGCCCTCCAGCGTGGTCGAGATCCGGCCGGCGATGTCGGTGAGATCCTTGAAAAAGGCGTCGATGGCACGGCCGGCATCGAGATGAGGCTTCTTCTCGCGGGTGCGGGCGTCCTCCAGCGCGCGGTTGGCGCGCTTGGCCGAGGCGACGATCTCGACGAAGTCAGCGACGTCTTTCTCGGACTGCACCGTCTTGGGGAGTGCGTTGGCGAGGGCTCGGGCAGCTTCCAGCTTGGAGATGATCTCCTCGTGGTCGCTCTTGAGGCGCTCCTCGATCGTCAGCTCGGGGCCCTTGTTGTGGCCGATGTGGGCAATGATGGCGGTCATCAGCGGTTGCCTCCCTGGGCGCTCTTCTCGTCCTTCCAGCCGGCCTTCCAGTCGGCGATGTCCTCGAGGCCGTAGTCGTCGGGCATGGCGCTCAGGCCCATCCCCTCCCGGCAGGCCTGGCGACCCGCCTCGTAGGCTTCGCTGGTCTGCTCGGCCGGCGCGTCGGGGTCGCCGGCGGCGGCGTCCTGCTGCCCAGCGTCGGGCTGGCCGTCCTGGCTGTCGGCATGACCGCCGTCGCTGTGCTGGTCATCCTCGCCCTGCGCTTCCTCGCCGCCGTCCTCGGCCGCGGCAGAGGCTCCATCGCCCATTTCGTCTTCGACGTGCTGGCGGGAGAAGCCCTGCCCTACCGGGCCGGAGAGACGGCTCTGGAGGGTGGACGGGCGCGGCGAGATGTCCCGCGTCGAGGCGATGCGCTCAGCCTCATCCGGGTCGTAGATGCCGGCGAAACCGAAGGCGTAGCGGGCGGCCTGGATCATCGCCTTGTGACGCAGCATCCGCGCCGGCCACTTCTTCCACGGCTCGGTGTCGCGGGCGCACTCCGTCAGGTATTCGGTCACGACGATCGGGTGGCTGCGATCCTTGCGGTGCATCCGGCACGAGATCGCGACGATCTTGCCGCTGGAGTTGATCTCGTCCTCAAAGTCCATCCCGTCGTACATCGGATGGCTGTTGATCAGGTTCGACCAGCCGTCGACACTGACCAGCGGCATGATGCCGCCGCGCTTGTCGCGGAAGGCGAAGATCTCCTTGGTGAGCGGGTTAAGCCCGTACTCCTTGGCGACAAGCAGGAAGGCAGCGAACTCCTCGCGGCTCGCCTCCCGGCCCTGATTGTCGGGCTTGATGCAGGTGGCGCGGACCACCCGCTCGAACGCCGCCGGCTCCATGCCGTAGCGATGCGCCATATCCATCAGCACGGAGCGCGGCTGCGCCTCCGCAATAGCGGTGCCGGTCATGCGGCTTCCTCTCGGCTGTAGTCTTCGGGGAGCTGGCCCGCGTCGGCCTCGAACTGGAGGCGCTTGCGGTGGTAGTCGGGCAGGCCGACGACGCGGACGTCATCGCCATAGGCAGGCCACCGCCCCTTCTCGAGGCAGTCGGCGAAGGTGCGGATCGCAGCGCGCAGTTCGCGGCGGGCCCAGTAGATCGCCTCGCCATCCACCTCGACGACCGAGATGGCGTGCGGCGTTTCGCTCTCGATGAAGACGAAGGCGTAGCCGCCGGTGTCAGGCAGATCCAGGCCCAACGTCTCGCGCAGGCCCATGCCGGCGAGCGCCAGCTGCATGTGGTAGCCGAAGCCCTGCAGGGTCTTCTCCAGCAGCGACGGGTGCGCGTCGGCCGTGGTCTTCAGGTCAGAGATCAGGCCGCCGTCGACGGGGATGACGTCAGGGCGAGCCTTCAGCCAGACGCCAGTCTCCCGGTCCTGCCAGAACAGGGACGTCTCGATCAGGCCATTGAGGATGCCGCCCTGGGTGACCAGGGGGCACTCGGCCAGCGCGTTGGACATGCCGCGGATCTGGCGAAGCTGCTCGGACGTCAGCACGCGCCGGCCGCTCGCGGCGGCCTCCGCCAGCCAGTCCTTGCACCAGTTGGAGTTGCTGCTCCACGGCTTCATCTCGCCGGTCTTCCGGTCCGGGTACTCGTCAGGCCGCAGGGTGAAGGAACGGGCGAACCCCTCCTCGCCGAGGAACAGCATGTGCGCCGCCTGGCCGAGGTTGAAGTGAGGCTTGTCGCCATCGGGCTCGCGGTCCGGGTTCAGGTAGGACTTCGACCAGTAGTGGGCGGGGCTCCTCTGGCGGATCTGGCGCAGGCCGGTGGAGGAGATCGACGGGCCGGGCAGGCTGTCGCTGTGGTAGCGAGCCATATCGACGCCCCTGAAGGCGCCGGGTGCGGCGATGATCCGGTTGTTCTCGTCGATCATGCTCGGGTCGAGCAGGTCGAGTTCGCGGATGCGATCAGAGAGCGGGCTCATGACAGCCGCTCCAGGCCCGCCCGCAGCGCGACAGGGATCGAAGCCAGCAGCGCGCAGGAGATCAGGAGAAGGATGAACGACCAGAACGCGTTGACGCCGTCGCGGTCGTAGACGTCGCGAAACAGGCGGACGAGGGTTCCGCCGGCGAACACCGCGATCAGGAGGTAGGCCACAACGACCGGCGCGGCGAAAGTGATCTGGATGATGCTCATCAGATCTCTTCCCGAAAAGAGTGGGGCCGCTCGCCGCGGATGTCGATGCCGTGCTTGTCGCGCAGGGCCCGCATCACGTTGACCGTGGCGCGCACGTCGGACAGTGCATCGTGGGCGCCCGACATCTCGCTGCCGCAGAGGATGCGGTGAGCCTCCTCCAGCTTCGGCGTCTTGAAGCCGGTCCGGCCGTACTTCAGCATCTGCGCTGTCGGCGGCAGGCGGCAGAGGTTGTGCGAGGCGCGCATCGCGTCGAACTCGCGCACCTGGCCGAACCGGTCCGGACGCCCGAGGCGGCGGCGAGCGCCGCGCACCAGCTTGTTGTCGAAGCGGATGTTGAAGGCGACCAGCGTCCCGTCGCTGGCGGCGACAGCATCTGCCATCGTGTCGAACTGCGTCATCACCGCCGAGATCGGGATACCCTCGGCGTGGCAACGCTCCAGGCTGATACCGTGGGCGTTCTGCGCGCCGGGGGCGATGCGCCAGCCCTCGGGGGAGATCAGGCAGTCGAGCTCCGCGAGTTCGTTGAAGTCGTCATCCAGCAGGAGTGCGCCGATCTGGACGATATAGGCGTTCTGCGGGTGGTCGGCCGGCAGCCTGAAGTCCGGCAAATCGTTGGTCTCGACGTCGAAGACGAGGAAGGTGGGGGTGCTCATGCCGGCACCTCGCCGGTCTGGATCACGCGCTGCAGCCAGTCCTGCACGACAGGGATGTCCGAGCCACGAAGGCCGGCGGCGTCGAGGTCATCCAGCGCCTTGGAGCGGCGATGGGCGTGCGCTGCGTAGAGGTCGGCCTTGACCCCGTCGATCCAGCCCTGACGGGCAGAGGCAAGGATCTGTCGGTCACGGGGGGTGCGCTTGGAAAGGGCCTCGCCCCAGGTGGCGAGAAGGCGGTCAACCGGTTTGTCGGCGGGGCGGTCGCAGGTGTCGACCAGGAGGGCGGTGGGCGGCATGGGCGTCTCCGTTGGTGGAGACACTTATGCACAGCGCAGAGATTACGTCAATGCGATTTGCAGAGATATTCCCAGACGATCTTGACGCATCGCATAGTCCTGGCCGATAAACGAAACGCCCCGGAGCCGGCAAGCTCCGAGGCGTTATCCGAAGGTGCAGCTTCGGAAGTCCCTGAAAGACTGGCTTTTCATGCCATATTCCAGGGTCGCGAGCAACGCTCGCACTTCCCCGCACAACACGATGACGTCTCGACGGTTCCGTGGCCATCGCCGAGAGGCTGCGCGCTGGCGCGGCTCTCCCAGCAAGGGCGAAACGCGCGGGGGTCGAAAGCTCCTACGGTGCGTACTGGGGAAACAGAGGGCGGGAGTGCCGAGAGGCCCCCTGGTCAGTCCCATCGCGGCTCCGGCCTGCATGGCACGACCAAAGCCACCCAGCCTCCGCGGTCCTTCCGCAGGGGGTTTGGGGGTCTTTGGTCAGAACCCTCGCTCTCCAGCCTGCATGGATAAGAACCTGATAGAGATCAGGAACACCGCCTGCGCGTTACCGACGCCTCCAGGGCGCCACCAACCTTCCGAACCCCGATGACGGCATCTCCGGATGTGTCGACTACGAGCTGCTCCCCAGCTCGAGCGGACAGTCTCTCGAGGGATGTCCTCGCGTCTGCCTCCCGTGCGCCAGCAACAACGGCGGCGGCAACGACGCTCGCCGCATGCCTCTCCCTTGTCACGTCGCTGGCTCCTGGCATCAGGATGAAGAATGCCTGCTTGACCATGCCGTCTTCTGCCTCGACGGCGAACGAATGAAGCTGGTTGCTTCGGCTCGAAGGCGTCATGTGCGCGTACATCGTGCGGGTCGGAGAGACTGCCCCAACTCTCACCACATCCCCCGCGCCAGTGCGGCCCATGGCCTTGGCGTAATCATCGAGAAACGCGGCTTCGCTTACGCCGAATGGCACGCTTCTGCAGCCGCCCTGTGCGTAGGCGGGCTGGTTCAGCAAAACCGCAATCGCTGCGGCCGCGAGGCAAATCCTCATGTCACCCTCCTGCTTCTAGCGAGCGATGACCGCCTCGCGAACCTGATGGGCGGGATTTCGCCGGACGAACTTCTGGGCGGATTTCCGCGGCATCAGGTTGGTGACGAGTGCAGCCTCTCGCACGGGGACGTCCCGCAGCGTCGGGGCGCTCGTGCTCTCCAGATCAAACAGACCAGCCTCGCGGCCCGGCTGCAAAATCTTCACCAGCACCCGCCCGTCCTCGAGCCAACATACGCAGAGCTCATCGAACAGTTGGGGATTTGGGGCCTGCACCTCGTCGTAGAAAATGATCCACCCGTCCTCGGCCATGCCCCGCATCGAGTGCCCCACAACTTCCAACGCAACAACGTTTGGTGTCGATCCTGTCGGCGGGGGGACTTCGCCGAAACTGCCCTGACCCTCAGCGAACAGAACCGAACCATCCGGGCCGGCTCCTGCCTGGCCCAAGATAGGCGCCATCCTGCGCGTCGCCTGGCCCTTTCCTGTCATCAGCCAGCCGGCATCGACGCCAAAGAACGCTCCGTACCGATCGGCCTCGTCCTGGCCGTAGTCGCGGTTCCCGTTTTCGTGGCTGCTGTAGGTGCCGTAGGCGACGCCCATCGCATCCGCAGCCTTCATCGCGCTGCGATACTTCTGAAGCCGGGCCCATCGAAGGCGATCAGATCTCGTTTCCATAGATGCATGGTGCAGAGATCGCCTCTGCATGTCGCAAAATTCTGTCTTGCGTAAATCTCTGCGCTGTGCATAGATTGATGCATGAGCGAGCTTCATTCCGAGATCAAGCGTGTCGGCGGCGTGACGAAGGTTGCCGAGATGATCGGCAAGCCCTTGGGCACTGTCTCTTCGTGGCTGTCCCGCCGTGTCCCCGCCGAGGAGGTTCTCGCCTTTGAGGCGGCGACGGGCATCTCTCGTCATGTCATCCGCCCCGATGTGTTCGGAGAGGCCAAGCCTGCTGTTGCGCGAGCGGCGGTGGACTGATGGCGGCTGTGTCGGGTTCGTCATGGACGGGATCATCCGCGATAGCCGCTGGCCAATTCGTCCCTGCCATCGGGACGAATTTGATGTGTCCCGATGCCGCCCTGGACGAAGCAACCTATGCGGCGGCTCGCATCGAAAAGATCGAGCGTGACCGCGGCCTGTCCGTTGCCGCCGCTCGGGCCGCTGCAGCGCGCCGCGCCGGCATCTCTCCGGGCACCCTCGAAAAGCTGAACCGCGGCCGGCTGAAGGCCGTCGCCATGCACGTCTACGCCCGGCTCCGGGCCGCGCTGATCAACGCCCTCAACGAAGAACACCAGAGGCTTGCCAATGAACTCGCCATCGCTCGGGGC
Source organism: uncultured Hyphomicrobiales bacterium (assembly GCA_964587395.1). Taxonomy (GTDB): domain Bacteria; phylum Pseudomonadota; class Alphaproteobacteria; order Rhizobiales; family Phreatobacteraceae; genus Phreatobacter. The sequence continues at coordinate 74,899 of CAZPMD010000004.1, read as the reverse complement.
TCTGCTCTCGCGACTGATCTCAACGCTCTTCGCGAGGCTGAAGCTGCGCTCGCGCAGGCTCGCGCGGTTCTGAAACGCGCCAACGCATGACCGCCGGGCGGCCGGTGAGAGCCGCCCACAGCCACACGAGGACTGAGATGGCCGAAGGCACCAACGGGTACGACGTCGACGCGATCAAGCGCTGGAGCGGCGAGGTTCTGAAGCACCATGACACGATCGCCAGCTACAAGGGCGAGCACGCCAGGCGCTGCCAGCAGGTGCAGGAGCTGATCGCCGGCTGCTACGACGCCGCGGCCAAGGAAGGCCTGCCGAAGCGGGCCCTGAAGAAGATCGTCAAGCGCATCCAGCTCGAGAACAAGATCCTCGACCTGTCCGACGGCGGCGACGATGGCGAGCAGGACGAGGCCTACGAGAACATGGTCGAGTGCGTGAAGGCGGATCTCCCGCTGTTCGTCGCCGGCTATGGCGTCGAGGTCGTGGAGAAGCCCGCGCCCAAGGCGAAGGGCGGCAGGGCGGCGCGCGGCGCCGAGCTCGACAGCCTGAACTGACCGCGCGACCCGACGCGTGACAGGTCGAACGCCGGACAGATCCCAGGCGTGACGGTCGGAGAGACGACACCCCTTTTCAGATGAGATGCCGAATGCCCTTCGACGGGACCATCATGGCCTTGGACGTATCGTCAGTCGCGACGGCGATGTGCTTCGGCAAGCCGGGCGAGAGGCCGGTCTTCCTGCACGAGCGCCTGAAGCGCGAGGACGACACGACGCGCGAGGCCTGGGGCCGCGCGACGCTCTGGGCGAACAAGCAGATCATGTTCTTCAAGCCCGACCGCCTCATCATCGAGGCTGGCATCGCGCGGCTCGGCGGCAAGTCCAACATCGGCACCATCATCCTGCTGCAGCAGCTGATCGGCATCATCGGCGGCATCGCCCAGGCCCGCGGCGTCATGCCGGTTCCGCCCAAGGGCGAGGACTACCAGGTCGCCGTCTCGACGGTCCGTGCGCGCTTCCTCGGCAACGGTCGCATGAGCGGCGAGGACGCCAAGCCGGCGGCCATGAAGCTCTGCCTGGCCCTCGGCTGGGGCCCGAAGACCTATGACGAGAGTGATGCCGGCGCCGTCTGGTACTGGGCCTGCCACCAGATGCGGCCCGACCTCGTCCCGCCGGTCGCTCACTTGCATGCGGCGATTGCCGCGAAGCAGCCGATCCCGGCCCGGCTTGAGCGCGTGACAGAGCCCGCCTCGCAGGAGGCCGAGTTCTGATGACCGAGACCTTCCAGCCCGGCCAAGATCCGCCCGCCAAGGGCAAGGGCGTCTCCCTGGAGGAGGCTGCCTCGACGCTCGCCGACATGGCGGTCGAGATCGAGCAGTACGAGAAGGGCCGTGTCGAGGCGGCCTGGGCCACGAGGCCGGACCCGAAGCAGATGCGCCGCGCCGAGGTGCTCCGCTCGGCCGCCAAGCTGATCGACATGATCATCCCGATCTGGTCGCGCGTGCGGACCATGATCGCGCCGAAGAAGAGCGACGCCTACCAGAAGCGGGGGGTGGCATGACCACCCCCTTCGATACCGACCTCTGGCGTCGCCGAGCTGATCTGCGTCGCAAAGGCCTCAGCGTGCGGGAGATCGCGCTCCGCGAGGGCATCAGGCCGCAGAGCATCGCCAAGGGCTTTCAGAGGATGCGCTACCTCGGCTTCGACGTGCCGGCGGACCGCAACAAGGGCGGACGCCCGGCAGCGATGCAGGTCGTGGGCGTCGACCCTGCCGTCTACGGCGCCATTCGTGGCCTCGCCCTGAAGCACGGCATGACCACGACGAAGGCGGTGAGGATCATCCTCAAGACCGCCGTCGTCGACCACCCGCAGATCGCCGCCAACATCCTAGACCCGGAGGCCTGACATGGCAGTGACCGGCACTTCGCACCTGACGAAGCCGAACAGTGCATTCGAGGCGCAGTCGGCCCTGACGGTGAAGGGCATGTTCCACTTCGCCGTGCCAGGTGGCCCGGCCTGCGGCACCTGCATCTTCTTCGGCCCGGAGAAGCGGAACCCGAGCACGACCAAGCGGCACCGGTGCAGAAAGTGCTGGCGCACTGGATCCAAGGTGAAGGCCGGCTTCTACGGCACGCAGGTCGGCTGCAAGTACCACGAGCCCCGCCCTCCGAAGCCGGCGAAGGCCAAGCGCGCCCGCAAGGCGAAGGTGGCGGCATGACGCCCGTTTTCCAGACCATCAGGCACGACCCGGAGAATGGCGCGTATGGCGACTGCCACCGGGCGGCAATCGCCTCGGCACTAAATCTAGCAATTGACGCGGTTCCTCATTTTCACAACGGGTTCAGGACACCCGCCGAGGCGCAGGTGGAGGAGCGAACGTTTCTCGCTTCAATAGGCATCATCCCGATCTACGTCGCCTTCCCCGGCGAGACAGCGCTCGCCGACGTCCTCATCACCATCAAGCACACATCGCCCGGCGTTTGCGGGCTACTGGGTGGCAAGTCGCCCCGCGGATACGGCCACTCTGTTGTGATCGCGGACGGCGAGATTGTTCACGACCCTCATCCGGACGGCGGCGGGATCGTTGCTCCGTTCGATGAGGACGGGCTGTGGTGGGTGACTTGGTTCGGCGACGTCCGGGCGAGGTCGGCGGCATGATTGAGATCCGGCACACCCGCCGCCGCGTCGCCATGATGACGATGCTCGCCACCGGTTGGCTGCCGTGGGGCATCGAATGGAAGCCGCCGCTGGCGGCCAAGCCGCGGATGCCAAAGTCAAATGGGCGCTACGTGATGTCCTGCGGCTATTCGATCGGGCGCGCCGAGGCGCAGCGGATGATCGCTGCTGGCCTGGTCGTGATCGAAAAGGATGAAGGCGGGCGCGACGCGCTCGTCCTGGGACCGAACGGTCAGCAGTGGCTGAAGGAGTATTGGCCGTGAAGTGGTCGCCCCAACAGGACGACGCGCTGTTGGCCGTGCGGCGCTGGATGAAGGACCCGTCCGGTCCGCAGGTCTTCCGCCTGTTCGGCTACGCCGGCACCGGGAAGAGCACGCTGGCGCTGGAACTGGCCTCCGGCGTGAGCGGCGGCACGGTCTTCTGCGCCTTCACCGGCAAGGCGGCGCTGGTCATGCGCCGCAAGGGCTGCAAAGACGCATCGACCGTCCATGGCGCGATCTATAGCCCGGTCGAGGACGAAGAGGGCTCCGTGAACGAGCCGCAGTTCGTTCTCAACCCGGAGAGCCCGGTCGCCTCGGCTGGCCTCGTGATCCTCGATGAGTGCTCGATGATCGGCGAGGATCTCGGGCGCGACCTCCTATCCTTCAAGACAAAGGTGCTGGTGCTCGGCGACCCCGCGCAGCTGCCACCGGTCAAGGGTGAGGGATACTTCACGGGGCACGCCCCCGACATCATGCTGACCGAGATCCATCGGCAGGCCGCGGACAACCCCATCGTCGCCCTCGCCACCAAGATCCGGCAGGGCCAGAAGATCCATGTCGGCTCCTACGGGCAGAGCCGCGTCGTCACCCGTGACCAGCTCGACCGTGACGACTTCCTCTCGGCGGATCAGGTGCTCGTCGGGCGCAACAAGACCCGCGAAAACGTCAACGCCTGGTTCCGCCAGCGCCTCGGCCGCACTGACCCCCTCCCCGTCCTCGGCGACCGCCTCGTCTGCCTGCGCAACGATCGCGAGAAGAAGATCCTCAACGGTGAGCTGTTCGACGTCGTCACGGCTCCGCCTCGGCTGCCAGGCGAGCGGAAGAAGTCTCGCCTCCCCGACCCCGATGCGGTCGACCTCTGGGTGCGTTCGGAAGATGCCCCCGCCGGCCTACGCCCGAAGGATGTTCGGGTGCGGAAGGAGTTCTTCCTCGGCGGCGCCGAAGATCTGCAGTGGTCGGATCGGCGCGCCTACGACGAGTTCACCTACGGGTATGCGCTGACCGTCCACAAGGCGCAGGGAAGCCAGTGGGACAACGTCCTGGTCTGCGATGAGAGCAGCATCTTCCGCGAGACCCGCATGAACCACCTCTACACGGCGGTGACCCGGGCGGCTGAGCGCGTGACGGTGGTGATGACGCAATGAGCCGCGACCCCGATCCGATCTTCGACGAGTGGGTGAACCGGGCGCGCGATGCGACAGGTGAAGAGATGCTCGCCCACGCCCAGCGGCTCGGCGCCCAGGTGAAGCGGGCCGGCGGCGGGGAGTGGGTCGGGCCCTGCCCGCAGTGCGGCGGCACTGACCGCTTCTCGATCAACGCGCGGAAGAAGGCGTGGAACTGCCGCGGCGCCGAGGGCGGCAAGGATGCCATCGGCCTCGTCATGCACATCACCGGCTACAACTTCATCGCGGCCGTCGAGGAGGTCACCGGCGATCCGCCGCCTCGGGGCGAGGGCCAGCGCCTCGATCCGGAAGTGGTGAAGGAGCGCAGGAAGGAGCGCCAGGACGACAAGCGTTTGGCCGACAAGAAGGAGGCCGCCGAGGTCGAGCGCTATCAGCTTCGGGCCCGTGATGTCTGGTTGACGGCCAAGCCTGCGGCGGGATCTCCGACCGAGGGCTATCTGAGGAAGCGCGGCATCTCGCCAACCCATGAGCATCTCCAAGCCCTCGGGTTCATCCCGTCCCTGGAATACCGGGGCTTCCCCGATGCTGAGGCGAAGGAAGAGGTGCCGCTCGGCAGCTTCCCTTGCATGGTCGCGCCGATGCACACCGCCAACGGCGAGATCACCGCGCTTCATCGCACCTACATCGACCCGAAGACCGGGTTGAAGCTGAAGCCGCCTGGTGACTGGAAGCGGAACAAGGCAAAGAAGGCTTTCGGCGTCGCTGGTGGCACCCTCATCCGCATCGGGGCATTCACCCGCTGCATCGCCATTGCCGAGGGTATCGAGACGGCGATCAGCTGGTTCAATCTGGGCGTCGGGCCGGAGGACGTATCGCTGGCCGCCGCCTACTCGATGGGCAACCTCTCCGGTGGCTCCACTGACACCATACCGCACCCCCCCCCGCATCCGTCCAAGCCGAAGGAAACGATCCAGAACGGCGAGCCGGACCCGAAGAGCCCGGGCGCGCCGCTGCCTTCGGCTTGCCAGGAGGTGATCCTCCTCGGCGACGGCGACAGCGACGAGGCGAAGACAAAAGCCCACCTGCTGACCGCCGGCCGGCGCTACCGGTCTCAGGGCAAGAAGGTCTTCGTCCACATGGCTCCGAAGGGCATGGACTGGGATGACTTCCGGTTGAAGTTCGAGGCCGGTGACATCGACACGATCCCGCCCATTCAGACCTTCGAGGAGTTCGAGGCCGAGGTGAAGGCGCTGATCAAGCCGGCCTTCAAGTCGAGCTTCGGCGGCATCCGCTGGCAGGATCTGGGTAAGACGAAACCGACCTACGAATGGCTGGTGAAGGGCTTGATTGCCCGCCGGGAGGTCTCGTTCCTCGCCGGCCCATCGCAGTCCGGTAAAAGCTTCCTTGTCAGCGATCTCGCCCTCGCCATCGCCCGGGGCGTTCCCTGGTTCAACCGCGTCGTGCGGCGCGGCGCGGTGGCCTACATCGCTGCCGAGAGCAGCCAGGGCGTCACAAACCTGCGCCTGCCCGCCTACGCCCTCCACCACGAGATCGGCTACGACGCCGACCTCCCCTTCCTGGTGATCACCAAGAGCCCGAACTTCTACCGGGACGAAGAGCAGGTTCAGAAGCTCGTCACCGAGATCCTCGCATACGAGGAGGCTGTCGGCCTGAAGGTCGAGATGGTGGTGCTCGACACCTTCTCTGCGGCGACGCGCGGTGCCGACGAGATCAAGGGCGTGGATATGAGCAAGATCCACGACCGGCTGAAGATGATCGTGGAGAAGGTCAAGACGGCGGTCCTCGTCGTCCATCACATGAACGCGCAGGGGGACAAGCTGCGCGGCCACACCTCGCTGTTCGGCGACGTCGATAGCGTGTTGACCTGCCAGATCGACGAGAACAAGAAGGACGCCGACGGTCGCCAGATCCGCCAGGTCCGGGCCGACAAGGTCAAGGAGGGCGCGAACCGGCACAAGATCGAGTTCGTCCTGCGGCAGGTCGAGATCGGCACCGACGAGGACGGCGACCGGATCACCAGTTGCGTGGTCGCGGCCCCGGCCAAGGTCGTCGACGACGAGGCTGCTGAGCCGGGCGACTTCGAGTTCCGGAACGACAACAGCCGTCTCCTCTTCGCCTGCCTCCACGAGTCGATCCGCAAGCGCGGCCAGAGTCCGGACGCCGGGATGCCGGTCCCTCCCGGCCAGAAGGTGTGCAGCGTGGCGCAGTGGCGCGAGCTCTACGCCCGCAAGGCGCCGCACGACGACAAGATCACTGTCGGCGACCGGGAGAAGAAGGTCCAGCGGGCCATCGGCGCCGCCATCCTGAAGTTCCAGCAGCTGAACCTGATCGGCCACGACAGCGGATCGGTCTGGCTGACCGGCCGCCCGGTGCGCGGCTTCAACACCTCTCCCGCCCGCAAGATCACGCCAGAGCCGGAGGCGCAGGCCTCCACATCCGCAGACGTCGAAGACGACATGGACATCCCGGTATGAGCACCGCGACACTCTCCCGCTCGACGGCGTTCCACCCCCGCGACACCCGCTGGAAGGTGGTCGAGAAGCGTCTCCTCCTCGGCTACGAGGTGGACATCCACAGCCAGGGCAGGATCTGGCCCAAGGCCTTCGGCAACGCCATGCCGGAGTATCTGCTGGAGTACCCCCGCAAGGCCCGCGCCCGTGTCCGTCACGACGCCCGTGAGCAGACGTTGGCGGACCAGAGCCGCAGCTGGCTCGCCGCCTACGTGCCCGACGTATGGATGCGGCAGATGGTGCAGTCCTACGTCGCTGCGACCTATCACGGCTGGAAGAAGCACGAGGTCGCCGAGCGCGAGCACATCGAGAAGAACGACCTCGAGAAGGACGTCGAGGCGGCCTGCCGGCTGATCGTCGCCGGGCTCGACCGGGACGGGAAGGCGGTGTTGCTGTGAGCCGGCGCCGCTCCTGGTCGACGCGAGAGCGGCTCGCGCTGTTCCTGAAGTACGACGGCCGGTGCCACCTCTGCGGCGGGCGGATAACGCCCGGCGAGAAGTGGGAGGTGAGCCACGAGATCCCGCTGGAGCTTGGCGGCGATGATGACGACGTGAATGGCAAGCCGGCCCATGTGCTCTGCCACCGAACGCAGACCACCGAAGTGGACATCCCGGCGATCGCGAAGGCCAAGCGCCGGAACGCCCGCCACCTCGGCGCTAAGGCTCCTTCTCGCCATCGACTGCCGGCCGGGAAGGGGTCGAAGTGGAAGCGCAAGATCGACGGAACGGTGGTGCCGCGATGAAAAGGGTCCGTCTCCGCGCCGCCGCTCCAACCCCGACCCGCAACGACGCGCCGCTGGCCCGCGAGAATGCCCGCCTACGTCAGATCCTGATCGACGCCGAGCGTGAGCTGTCGCGCTGCGAGCGCGCTGCCTGGGCGGGTGGCAGGGCGTGCCTCGAACCGCATATGAAGGGCGCGCTGTCGATCCTGCGCGCCGGGCTCGACAGGTAGGAGGGATGAGGCCATGTCCCAGAAGATGAAGAGCCAGGACGAGATCGCCGCGCGCTCCGGCTCGCTGACAGCCGACAAGATCGTCCAGGCGGCGTTCTTGCGCGGCCAAGGCTACACCCACGACCAGATCTCGCGCGAGCTCGACATCCGGAACACGAACGCCCTGGTGACCGTGCTTAAGGCGCACGGCATTCCGGACGTCGGCCAGGCCGGCATGCGGGAGATCCGGGTGCTGCTCTCCAATGCGCGCTATGCGGACGTCGCAGCGATGACGCGGCAGGCCGGTTACCAGCTCGAGACTGGCGTCGGTGAGTTCCTCGCCATCAGCGCGAAGGATCGGACGATCCGCAGCGTCCTGGAGAAGACCCGGCGCTGATCAGCAGACCATCACCACCCAATCCGGATGCGTGTGGACGGTGTCCTGCCCGTTCGTGGCAAGCTCTGCCTCAATGCACTTCCGGACCGGCCCATTCAGGCAGGCCTCCATCTCGCTCTTCGATGGGTGGTCGATCCGGCGGATGTTGACGGAAAACGCCCGCGAGCTCCCGCCTGGCCCGTAGAGCACCAGATCTACGATCCAGACTTCGTCGTGGTCGTCGAAGACGTTGCCCTCAGCGTGATGCCAGCCTTGCAGGTAGATGGGCTTCATCGTGGCCTTGAAGGAGCGTTTGGACAATTCAGACCCCAAGCCTGATCCGCAAGGCGTCGACACGAGCGGCCGCCGCCTCCCAGAGCGTTTCCGTGACCGTCATCCGCGGCGACGCGCTGCCGGCGGCGACAGCCTGCTCCTCCGCCTCGCGATTGCGCTGGAAGAAGTCGAACTCGGCCGGGTAGACCCGCTGCCAGAGCGACCACTCGGCCATGACGCCCTCGTAGCGCACGCCGTAGCGGTCTCGCAGCGGGTCAGCCTCGATGATCGCGCGATGCTCGGTCTCGGACAGCTTGCCCATGCTGGAGCGCGGCGGCGCAACCTTGGCGCGGACAACCGGCATGGGCGTCCCATCGGGCTGGAGGGTCGAGATCAGGGCCTCGCCAACGCCCATCGTGGTGATCGCCGTCACCACCTCGTCGCGGGCCTTCTTCGCCTTCTTGGTGGGGTCGAGGCGATAGGTCTCGGCGATCTTTTTGACGGCGGTGATGTCCTTCGGCGTGAACGCCCGCAACGCGAACTGGATGCGGTTGCCGAGCTGGGCCAGGACGGTCGGCGGCACGTCAATCGGCGACTGGGTGACGAAGTAGACGCCGACGCCACGGGAGCGGATCAGGCGGACCATGCGCTCGATCTCGTCGAGCAGCTCCTTGCTGGCGTTGTTGAACAGCAGGTGCGCCTCGTCGAAGAAGAAGACCATCTTCGGCTTGTCGAGATCCCCGACCTCGGGGAGCGACCGGAACAGCCGCATCAGCAGGAAGGTCAGCCAGGTGCCGTAGAGGCGCGGCCGTTCCATGAGATCGGTGGCGTCGAGCATGTTGATCACGCCGCGGCCGTCGTCGGTGGTGGCCAGCAGGTCGAGGATGTCCAGCGCCGGCTCGCCGAACAGGGCGTTGCCGCCCTGCGCCTCGATCCGCTCGATCTTGCCATAGAGGACGCGGGCGGTGGAGGCGGTGACGCCGCCGAAGCGCCGGTCGTCGGCATCCTCCAGGTCGGCCAGCTCCTCCAGGTAGGTTGCCAGCATCTCCAGGTCGAGGACGGGCGGCCGGCTCTGCCGCATCTCCTTCGTCCACTGGAACACGCCGCCGATTGCACGGTCCTGCGCGTCGGTGCATTCGAGCATGTTGGTGGTCAGCATCCGGCCCATGTCGTGGATCGACGTCCGCATGGCGAGGCCGGTCTGCCCCATCAGATCCCAGAAGCGGACCGGGTAGGAACGCGCCGACCACGGCAGGCCGAGAGCGGCCGCGCGCTGGGCCGCATTGCCGTCCTCGTCGCCCGGCGAGGCCATGCCGGACAGGTCGCCCTTGATGTCGGACATGAAGACCGGAACCCCGGCGTCGGAGAATGCCTCTGCCAGAAGCTGGAGGGCGCGGGACTTGCCAGTGCCGGTGGCGCCGGTGATCAGGCCGTGGCGGTTGGCCTTGTCGAGGTGGAGCGAAGCGGGATTTCCCGCCGCGGTCATACCGAGGGTGATGGTGGTCATGCTGGTCTCCTTTCGTGGCGGCAGTAGTGCCGCGTGTTGGATCTAGTAGCGCGAGCGCCGAACGATCTGGGCCGCGCGGCTCTCGCAGATGCCGAAGCGACGGGCGATTGTGCCGATAGGCTCGCCGTTTTGCCTCTGCGCCAGAATTGCTCGATCACGTTGAGAGTTGGTCGCCTGTTTGCCCTTCCCGCCGTCCAGCGTGACGACGCACCAGGCTATTCCGGTGAGCCGCGGATCGGCCGAGATGGGCGGATCTTTGCCCTCACGAATTGTGCGAATGAGGCCCGCAAGCTCGCCGCGCGGATGCTCTCGCGCGACCCATAGACCGATCTCCGCAGCAGTGCGCCGACTGCAATTGCGGAGATGCAGAAGATCGAGCCCCTCCACGACTTGCGCGTCCATTGCACGGCAAGCTCGCTTGATCACTGCGATCGCGCTGTATGACAGGCCCTTGGCTTCTGGGTGTTCTTCAGTTCCTTCAGGCAGCGCCATCGTGTCACTCCAGCCAGTCAGGCCCGTCGTCGGGGAAGTCCCGCTGATCGCGGAACGGATAGCGACCGGCCTTCGGGTTGAGGCGGTCCTCGGAGATGAGGGACGCCGTGACCATGCGGGCCGTGCCGAGGGCCTTGGGCAGCTCCAGCAGGGTCAGCAGCAGCGGAACCCAGTGGGGCACGTCCTTCTCGTCGGCCAGCCACCGCTGCACCGTGCGCGCGTTGGCGCCGGTGAGCCGGGCGAAGCCGTAGGCGTCGAGGCCGAGGCGCTTCAGGTGATCCTTCAGCGCCTGGCCAGTGATCGCGTCGTATTCAAATCGGGCGGGCACACGGCCTCCGTTCAGGTGGGTGATGCGCTTCTGCGCGGAAGACATGGCAGCCTCGGGTTCGGTTGTCGATGAGGGCGATGGCCGTCAGCCGTGAGCCTTAAGCCGCTCCATTGTCGCCGCCCGATCCAATGGGACGACGGCCACGCTGACCTTGGGGACGCTGGCGAGGGCCTCCTTGATCGCGGCGGCGCTTTCCCTGGCATGGGCCTCGCTGTTGAAAGGGCCGCACAGATTGGTGGCCCACCCACGCGATGTCGGGAACTGCGTCTTGATTTCGTATGGCATAGGTCAACCCTTCTTTCGGGTGATTGCGCGGGCCTTCTTCTGGCGCTTCCTGGCGTCCTTCCGCTCGTCCTTGGCGGGGAATTTGCGATTGAGGCTTCCCGTGCGGTGGTTCTTACGAGGCGCCTGCATGTGGCGACCCTCTGCGTTCAAGGCCGCCATGGCCGCCGCGGCGCCGGCTATGCCCAGCGCGCCGGACACGATGAGGCGTTTGTTCTGCTCTCCCATGTCTCAGCCCTCCGCCTTGGCGAGACGGATGCGGCGCACCTTCACGTCGCCCTCGTCCATCGAATACATGGACTGGTTGCTGATGAGCGTCCGGATCTCGCGAGCGACCTCGGCAGCCCTGACATTGCGGAGAGGGTTCGGGTAGTGCCACGTCTCCAGCTTCGCCGGGGCTGTCACGGTGACGAGGAAGGTGAACTCCTTGCGCTTCTTCGCCATGTCTCAGCCCTCCACCTTCTCGCCGTGGTCGAAGACCGGCAGATGGTCGACGGTGTCGGCATCTGCGTCGAAGTGGATGTAGTCGCAGCCCTGCCGCTTGGCCTCGCGGATGCAGGCTTGAAGGTCTTCTGGGAGGGCTCGCAGGTTGTCGGCGTCATCTTCCATGCCGGCCCAGCAGAACCAGCCGTAGGGTGTCGGCCCCATGCAGAAGGCGGGCGACGGGTCGGAAGCCGTGACCATGTTCGCGGCGATGCGGCCTTGTTCGCGCATCCAGCGATGCGTGGCCGGCGACAGATGGCCGGTCGAGATGTCGAGGAACTTGCGGATCATGGATCAACCCTCCCGCATCTGGCGGAGGCCGGCATGGCGCACCGCGCCCTCGGCGGATGACAGGGCCAGGCGCACCTTGGCGACGGCCTTGGTGGCACCGGCGCCTTTGAGCAGGTCGCGGGCGTTGCGGAGCAAGGTGCAAGCGAGTTGTGCCTTCTGGGTGGGAGACATGGCGTCGGTTGTGGGCATAGGTCGTTCCTTTCCTGTCGGCGTCAGTGCCGGGTGGTGGTGAGAGCGCGCTGCCGGTAGCGGCGCACGAGGTAGAGAACGGCGAGGAGGATCAAAGCGGCCCCTCCCAATGCCAGCGGGCGGAGCCGCGCGGCGGACATCGCTGGACCGGAACGAGGTCAAACCTCTCGTCCTCCGGATCGCGCGGGCTGGCATAGATGCCGCGCAACTCGGCGAGCAGGTCGGCATATTCCTCGGGCGTCGCCGGCCTGCCCTTCTGGAGCCAGGTTCGGCACGCGCCGCCATGCTGGCCGACGGGCGCATAGGAGGTGATGTCGCCCTGCCTCGTCCACGCCAGCGTGGGGAGGTAGGCGCACAGCTCGCCACGGTGGCGGCGGAAGATGACCGGGAGCGGCTTCGTCGCCATGGTCAGATACCCTCCCGCATGTAGATGCGAACGCCGCGATGGGTGCGGCGCATTCCCCAGAAGCCGACGATGCCGGCCCTGAACATGGGGCCGAGCGTGGCCCGGGCCTCGCTGCGATTGCGGAAGACGGCGCGCGTCCAGCGGAACGGCTGGCCGTTGATGGTGATGGTCTTCGGCATGGTCAGGCCCTCCGCTTTCGCGCCGCATCGCGGCGGCGCTCGAACGTCTCGCGGTCCATGTCGAGGCGCTCGCGATCCGCGTTCCACTCCCTGATCCAGCGCTTGTCGTGGAAGGCGTCGTCGCCCTTCTTGATGATGAAGAACTCGGGATCGACGTCGCCGCGCCCGATGCCGAACAGGGCGAGGCAGCACTCCGCCACCGCGTTGGCGTCGTCGATGTAGAACATCGGCGACGGACCGAACCACGACCACTGCTTGGCGTAGCCGTCAGCCTCCAAGGTGGCGCGGAACTTGGGCTGGCCAGAGGGGACGTTGCCGCCCGTCCAGGTGGCCGTGGCCTTGTAGCCGTGGCCCTCGATGATCAAGGTATGCGCGGGGGTGTTCGCCCATCGGGTGCGGGGATAGCGGGGCATGTTCTCTGTCTCCTGTCGTGTCGGCATCGGCGCCGGTGGTGGGTTAGGTGGTGGTGTCTTCGGCCTTGGCGAGATGGCGGGCCACGGCCGCGCCACCGGCCATGAAAGCGTGGGAAATAGTGATCGCGGTGCGCTGGCTGGCCTTCGGGTAATCCTCGGTGAGGATCACCTCGCCGCCGACCTTGAGCAGGATGCGGTAGCCCTTGCGGGGCAGGGGTTGGGCCAAGCAAGACACGACGCCGGGCTTATTCGGATCTATGCCAACCATCGTCACGCCCTCCCTTCGGCGCGGGCGATGGCAGCGCGAGACGCGGCGATCCGGCCGGCGAGAGCGGGCCACCTGGCTTGTGCCGCGTCGGCGGAGCCGTGAACGTGCGCGGCGTCGCGCATCAAGGCCTCCTGGTCTTCGAGGGCGTCGCGCAGAGCCGCCAGCATGTCCGCCTTGACCGGATCGGCGGGCGCATCTTCGCGCTCGGCTTCCTCATGGAGCTTCACGGCGGCAATGGTCGTTGCCTCGCGAGCAGCCCAGCGCAGCGCATCCGCCTCGGTGGCGAAATAGTCCGCCGCGTGAAGCGAGCCGTTGCACATGACCTGGACCTGCCACGGCATGTCCTCGCCGGCGGTGTGGTTGAAGATCAGCGACATCGCCGCGTCATAAGGGTCGTGCGGGTGCATCAGCGTATAGCCATCGGGCGCGGGCGCCTCCGGGTGGAACGGTTGCGGCAGGTTGGCCGGGTCGGCAGGCAGGGCGAAAAATTCCATGGTGTCGCCCATGGTGTCGCCGAGATGGAAGCCGACGGCCTCGCCGGACACATGGCAGTCCATTTCCAGCGCGTCTTCCTCGTCCGCGGCCTCGATCTGCCGGACGAAGGTCACGGCGCAGCGGATCTGCTCCAGCACATAAAATTTCGGCATGTCGTATCCTTTCAGGTCGCCATCAGTGGCGCGTTGGGTTGTCAGGCGGTGGGCTGCGTGAGGAAGGCGAAGGCGTTGAACGACGGCAGCTTGTCGGCGGCCATCAGGCGGCGAACGCGGGCGGCGAACCGCTCCGCCTTCTCGGGGCTGGCGAAGGTGCGCCAGTCATAGTCGGCGTCGTCCTCGGCGCTGGCCGGCGAGACGCCCACCTCACACCCTTCAACGATGACGGTCAGATCGTCGCTGTCCTCGGGCGACAGGTCGTCGCCGCACTCCGGACACTCGTCATCACAGCAGCATGACCATTCGTCCTGCCATGACGTGTCGCAGGCGTCGCAATGGTAGCGGTTGAGGAACCACGCCATGGTCAGCCCTCCCCCTCGTCGCTGTCCTCGACGTCGCATTCCTCGGCCAGGCTGACGCTAAGCCGCTGGCGCGGCTCAACCGTCATTGACGGGCTGAAATGGACGTCCGGAAGGTCCGGGTCATCGAAGTCGCGGCCGTCGAAGTCGTCGGTTGTCCCGGCCTCGATGAAGCATCCAAGCTGCCCGCGCATCATGCGCCGGGCTTCCTTCTCGTTCTTGGCGATGACGTAGAGGGTCGCCCAGACCTTGACGTCGGCTGAGTAGATGCGTCGGTTTGCCATTGTCAGCCCTCCCCCTTCTGGCCGTCCAGCCGCGAGACGATGGCGCGGGCCATCCGGATCAGCTTGTAGGAGCCCAGCGCGTCCTCGTGGCAGCGGTCGCCGTCCAGATCGCTCTCCATGTCCTCCAGGTCGTCCTCCGTCATGGTCGCCGGGTCGCGCCCATGCTCGCGGCAGTATTCCGCGACCTGATCGGCATCGCGCGGCGTGACCAGCCGCGCCATCTGCCGGGCGAAGGCGGCGAGGTCGGGCGCTGCGGCGAACAGGTCGGCATTCGCCTGCGCCTCTTCGGCGCTGACCTCGCCGTCCGGCGTGTCGTAGAGGATCGCGAGCACGGGATCGGTGCCGCCGCCATCGTCGCGACGGATGCGGAAGCCGGTCCGGGTGCTGAGGGGGCTGTTGATGGCCTCGGCGCGGTAGGGGCCGGGGGTGTGCTGTGCGGTCATGGTCTGTCCTTTCGTGGCGTCATCCGTGACGCATGGTGTTGAGAGAACTAGGCGGCCAGCTCTGCCGGCTCGCCACGGCTGCGGCGGTCCATATCGAGGCGGGCGGCGTCAATCTCGGGGAAGTCGCCCCACTCGTCGCCGCCGCAGTCGAGCAGGAACGACGCGAGGCGGTCACGAATGCCGGCCAGCCGCTCCGCCACCGCCTCGAACGAAAGCCGCTCCCGCATGGCGTCAGGCAGCAGGCGAGCCATTGCGGCGGCCGCCTCGTTCAGATCCTGCGAGGCGTAGCCTACGCGGCGGACGTGATGGGCGAAGGCCGCAGCATCGTCGGGGAGATCGCACAGGGCCTGCGCCGCCTCGGGAGACAGCACGGCGGCGGCATAGCTGGGAAGGATGCGTTCCGCCCGCCAATCGGTCGCGGGCTCGCAATGCCCTGTCGTCGCGAACCATGCGCCGACGTCCAGAACGTCGCCATCCGGCTGCGGCTCGGGAAGGTCGACACCGTGCGCCGCATACCATGCGCGCCGCTCGGCAAGGTCCACCCGGATAAGGTCGCGGTATCCGAAACCCTCCGCCGGATCAGGCGCGGGGTTCCAAGGGTCGTCACGGTCTGGCCAGTGACGGACGACAGCGCCCGTTTCTGCATCGACCTCAAACGAGCCGTAGCTACCGGAGAAGGTGACGGTCGGTCGCATCTCGCAATCCTTTCAGGGCGTGAGGGCAGAGCCGGCGACGATGACCGCGCCGACGAAGAGGGAGAGGGAGACGAGCGCGGCCAGGTCGTGAACCAAGGCCGCGCAGAAGCGGGCGAAGGGGCCGGGCATGGGTCAGACGGTCCCGCTGTAGTGTTCCGGCCGATGAGCGCCGCTGACGGCGCGCCACCCTCTCGCGATGCTGGAACGGGGGCCGGTGAACCAAAGCAGGGAGCCGGGCGGATGCGTCGCACAGCGGCGCGTCGCTCGGATCAGGTAGAGGGGTTGAGACATGGCGTCAGCCCTCCCCGCTCAGCGTGCGACCATCTTCGGTCTTGATGTCGTAGGGGGCCGGAAACTCGCTCATGATGTTGAGCAGTTCCGCCAGCACCGCGCCGCCGACCGGCTTCCGCCAGCCGAAGCAGAAGCGGCCGGTGTGGCTGTAGAAAATGACATTGTCCGTCCGGATGCCGCGATCCATCAGCCACAGCATGGCGTCGCGCTCGGTCGTCGCGTCCGTGGTTACCTTCCGGTGCTTCTCGATGACCTTGGCGCGCTCGGATGCAATCCGCGCCCTGCCGCGCTCGGTAGAGCCGTGGATTTGCGCCTCGCGATAGAGCGGCAGCAGGTGGCCCTTCTCCGCCTCCGTGAGCGGCGCGCGCGGCTTGTTGGTGTCCTCGACGGATGCCATGCGCGTAAGGTGCAAATCTCCCTCGCCCAGGTATTCGCTATCGAGGCAGTGGGGGCAGAAGACGTACCCCTTCGCGGCGGGCTCTTGCTTGCCGCAATAGCCGCACTTCATCGTGTTGCGGCGCGCCTCTCGCATGGCCGGCGTCTGTTCGAGCCAATGGCCGCGCTTGATGCGCGGGGGCGCGCCGATCGGCGAATTGACGTCCTGCGCCCAGTCGAAGAGGCGCAAGCCCTTGTCGCTGACGCCCTCAATGGGGGCGGTGTTCCACTGATCGCGGAAAAGGTGCTTCGTCTCCAGCTCGACGGCGCGCCCGTCCAGCTCCGGCTTGTAATGCGAGCCGCCGCCGTGCGTCTCGAAGCATTCCAGCCCCATGGCTGTGAGGCGCGCCTTAAGATCGGCATACCCCGCGCGCCCGGCGTCGGTTGACGTATCGAAATTGTAGGCGTGCACCGTTGTCGTCATGCGGTCGGCCATGTCGTCGTGTCCTCTCTTGTCGGCATCTGTGCCGGGTGTCGTGCCAGCGGCACGGGGAAGGCCTCCGCAGGCCTTGCCGGTGACGCGGGAGGGGCGCGCCCTATTCCGGAAGGAACAAGGCGCAATCGTCGTGCTGCGGCGTGTCGCGGCATCCGTTGCGGTGCGCCTCGTGCCGCTCCGCCACCTCGTCCGACATGAACACCGCATGGAGCCAGTCGCAGGCGTCGGCTTCGTCGCGCCGCTCGCAATCCCGTTCCAGCCGGTCCGGGTCATGCTCCCAACGGTCCGGATCCAGCCCATAGCGGGCCAGCATGGCGAAGCATTCGAGCGAGCCGCACGGCTCCGGGCCGATCCATGAGGCGGCCGCCGCGACGCGGCCGCGCAGGTCGGTGAGGTGGTCGCGCCGCGTCATGGGCGAACCGTCGGCATGGGCGACGCTGGAAAGGGCCAGCATCGCGAGCGCGGGGGCGATGGCGCGGCGGTTCATGCCTGCCCCCGCTGATAGGGTCGGTCCAGCCACTGTCCGAGGGGCCACGTCTGGCCGGTGCTGGTGCATTCATGGGGCTTGCCCAGGTGGCCCGGCTCGCCATGAAAGCGGGTCCGCTCGAACCATTCGCGGTCGCTGCGGTACTGCGGAGCATAGAACCGGGTTTCGGTCCCGCCATGGGCGGCCGGCGGAACCTTGGCCCATGCTGGGACGTGATCCATCGTGAAGCGGTGCACGAATTTCGCGCAGGCCTCGCTAAACGAGATGGCCCGGGGGCGGGAATAGGTCGGATCGGCAACGATGCGGGGTATGGTCGGTTGTCCTGTGGTCGCGGCATCAGTGCCGCACGGGAGGAAGGGTTAGGCGTTCGCCCGCATGTGCGCTGCATGCGCGCTCATGGCGTCGTCATATTCGGCGCACCAGCGGTCAAAGACTTGCCGGTTCTCGCCTGCCCATGCCTCCGCATGGGCGAAGCAATGGTCGGCATTCTCGATTGCCCGCGCCTCGTCGTCGCCCGGCTGGAAATAGACGGATGCGCCATCGCGTTTCCGGACAATGCACGCGCCGGCGCGCATGACGTGGAAGGCATAGCGGTTGCTTTCGTGGCGGGCTGGCATGGCGTTGTCCTATCGAGCCGGCATCAGTGCCGAATGGGCGGGCTAGGCGGTTGCGTAGTGCTTGAACGTGGTCGAGCCGAACGGCTTGACGGTATGGGAGCAGGACAGGCGGCCGTCACGGATCGCGGCCGCATGGGCATCGTGGTATCGGTCGCGCGTCACGCGGCGGCCGTCGAGGTAATAGCGGCGCTGGTCGGTTGCGACGTCGTGAGTGTGCAGGAACGTCATCGGATCAGTCCGCCATCCATGCCCAGCGGCTGGCCGCCTTGGCGCGCCGCGCCTGTCGGATGCAGCGCCGCGTCTCGTCGTTCCGGGCGCGATGCACGCGCGTCTCGGAGCGCGGCAGGTTCGGGCGCGTGTCGTTCGGATAGAGCGTCATGGTTCATCCTCCGTTCTAGAGCGGCATCAGCGCCGCGTGGCTGGCCTGTGGCCCTCCCCAATGCCCCGCGCGATGCGGGGCAGGGCGGGAGCGTCACGCGCCGTCATCCATCGCCCAAAAGACGACCCGTTCCGCGTCCTCGCCTCGGACGTCATAAACCTCGATCAGGCTCCACCCACCCGCCTTGCCGTCGTCGTCAAGACGGCGCGTGTAGTCTGCGAGCCATCGGCGCGCCTCGCCTCCGGAGTAGGTTTCATGCAACACGGTGCGGGAGCCGTCCTCGTCAACGCCTTCGATAACGAAGGGAAGCGTTGTGTCTGTCGTGGTCATGGCTCAGCCCTCCGCCAGCCAGAGGGCGCGGCCGCAGGCAAGGCGAACCGTGTGGTCCGGATAGCCTGCCTTCTGGATGCGACGCGCATGGTTGAGCGCGTCCAGAACGGGAGCGAAGGCGGGATCGGCCTTCACGGCGCGGAGGGCGAGGCCGATAAGGCGGTTCAACGTGGCGGGGTTCATGGTGTTTGGTCCTGTCGTGCCGGCATCAATGCCGTGAGTTGAGAGTATCAAAGCCTATGCGAAACGCAAGAGAAATTATGCGTAACGCATAGAAAAAGTGGAGCGATCACAGCGCGCTTTACCCTCAACCCTGATCAACCCTTTGCCCCGCTCGCCTGATCATGGGCGCGCGTCATCGCGGGGGGCATGGCACGAATAGTCCAGGTGCATGGGGGTAGGCCTCAACCTCGCCTGTCGCGCCGATAGCTTGCACCGCCCTGCCCCGTTCCATCGCGAACACTGGCAAGAGGCCTTCACAGGACCACGACAGGCGAGGGGCTGGAACCGATCACGGATCGGATGCGATAAGCCCTTCCCATGGTGCATCGGTAAGAGGTGCGCCACGAGCGCCACAGGCAGGCGAGACGCTGCGCGGGTATCCCTATAGCGGGGGTATTGAGCAAGGCCAGCCACGCGCCACGACTGCGAGCCTGCGCCGGCCGGAAGGCGTAGGGACCGTACAGGGGGCAATCCACGGCGGCGGCGCCGTCGCCCCGACCCCTGACGCAAGTTTTCATTTTCTAAAGCCCCCCGCCGCCCAAGGCGCTGGGCTTGACGCTGGAGGCCCAGGTGGCAGTCGAGGTCGAAGCCAAGACGCGCTTCAGCATCGACTTCCTCATCAACGGCCTCTCGAACAGCCAGGCGATCCAGCAGGCGGCGGCTCGAGGATTGAACGAGCACATCCGCTTGCAGGAGCGGAACGCCGTGAACTTCCTCGGCGCCTTCACGAACCAGGGCACCGGCCGGGTTAAGTCGGTGACCAAGTCGGTCAAGGCAGCGCCGGGTCCGGCGATGTCGGCCATGGTGGTGATTGCCGACAAGGCGATTGCCGCCGGCGAACACACAGGCCGATCCTGGTCGCGTGGATCTGCAGGTGCCACGCACCGAGACTGGAAGGGGCAGATGCTGCCCCGGACCTTCACCGTCGCTCGATGGAGCGGCGCCATCTTCCAGCGCAAATCGAAGAGCCGCTTCCCGCTCCAGAAGATCTGGGGGCCGATCCTGCCGAACGAGCTTCGGAAGGAGAGCCGCCCGAACATCGGGAGGATGCGAGCCTTCGCCGAGCGCGACGTGCTGCCGCGCGTGATGAAGCACGTCGGCGCCGCGCTCATGAAGTGAGATCCATGGCCCCACGGCCGAAAATCACAGCCCAGACGGTCACCGTCGCCGAGTTCGGTCACGACATCGACATGAACCCGCGGGGCGTGCGCGACCTGATCGCCAAGGGCATCGTCATTCGCGACGGCCGCGGCCGCATCCTGCTTGTGGAGAGCCGGCACCGCTACATCAACAGCCTGCGCGAGGTGAAGTCGAAGCACGGCGGCTCTCTGGCGGACGCTCGGGCGAAGCTCGCTGAGGCGCAGCTCATCGAGCAGAACCTGAAGAACCAGAAGATGCTGGGCGACCTGATCTCGGTCAGCGACGCCCAGACCGCCTGGGGCCGGTTCGCGACGGTCGTGAAGAGCTCGGTGCTGGCGATCCCGTCACGCGCCCGGGCCCTGATCCCGCACCTGACGGCCCATGACGGCCAGACGCTGCGACAGCTCTGCACGGACGTCCTCGTCGAGGCGGCCGAGAACCTCGAGGGTGGCGACGTGGTCGGAGCTTCGCGTGAAGACCTGCAGGTCGCGGAGGGCGAGATAATCGTCCCGGCCCAGCCGAAGCGCCGGGCAAAGCGGTTGAACGCCTGAAGCCATGCAGGTCCAGACCCTCCTCAACTCGGCGGCCCGGGCTCTCCGGCCGCCGCCGACGCTGAGCTATTCGGAATGGGCTGCGCAGAACGTCCGGCTGCCGGCCGGGCAGAGCGCCATCACCGGCCGCTGGCGGCCGTGGAAGTTCCAGCGGATCATGCTGGATCTGATCGGCGATCCGCTCATCGAGCGTGTCACCATCCCGAAGGCGGCGCGCCTCGGCTACACCCGCTCGCTGGTCGCGGCCATCGCCGCCGACGCGGCGAACGACCCCTGCCCCATCATCCTGCTGTCACCAGCCGACGACGACGCCCGCGGCATGATGACCGACGAGGTCGACCCGACCTTTGAGGACAGTCCGGCGTTGCACGGTCTGATGAAGACCGGCCGCTTCGACGGCAAGAACACGCTTACCCAGCGCGCACTGGTCGGCGGCGGCTCCCTGAAGAGCCTGGCCGCCAGGTCGCCGCGCAACCTGCGCCGCCACACCGCCCGCAAGCTCTACTGCGACGAGGTGGACGGCTACGAGATCACGGCCGAGGGCGACCCCATCGAGCTCGGAGAGAAGCGCACGCAGTCCTATGCCGACCGCAAGATCGTCATCGGATCCACGCCGACGCTGATGGAGACCTCGATCGTCTGGAAGCGCTGGCAGTCCAGCGACCAGGGCGTGTTCGAGGTCCAGTGCCCCGCCTGCGAAGAGTTCTTCGAGCTGGAGTGGGAGCACATCCAGTGGCCGAAAGACGAGCCGGAGGGCGCCTATGCCGCCTGCCCGTGCTGCGGCGGTGTGATCGAAGAGCGTTACAAGGCTGTGGCCGTCGAGAACGGCCGCCGCCGGGCTTTGCGGCCAGAAGTGAAGGGACACGCCGGTTTCCGGCTATCGGCCCTCGTCTCGCTGCAGCCCAAGGCGACATGGAGCATCCTCGCCGCTGAGTACGAGGAGGCTCGGCGCAAGGGTCCGTCGGCCCTGCAGGTGTTCTACAACACCGTTCTGGGGCGGCCGTGGTCGAGCGCGCTGGAGCACGTCGACCAGAGCGTGCTCATGGCCCGTCGGGAGCCGTTCGGCCTCTCGTTCGACCCGGGCGCCTCGCGGTGGCGGTCAGACATCCCTGCCGCGGTTCTCTACATCACGGTGGGCGTCGACGTTCAGATCGACCGGCTGGAGATCACCATCTTCGGTTGGTCGCGGACGCAGCGCTTCATCCTCGGCCACGAGATCATCCACGGTGCCACCACGCTGGAGAGCACCTGGAACGAGCTCGACGCCCTGCTGATGACCCGCTGGGTTCACCCGCTCGGGAACGAGATCGGGATCGAGGCTGCGGCCATCGACAGCGGCGACGGCAATCGGACCCAGTACGTCTACGACTTCTGCCAGCCGCGCCAGCACCGGCGCGTGATGGCGATCAAGGGCCGCGGCGGGGCATACCCCGTCATCGAGGCCTCGAAGAACAAGAAGCACCGCCGCACGGGGGTGAACCTCCACCTGGTCGCCGTCGACCAGGTGAAAACCGAGATCCTCACCTCGCTGGCCACGGAGCCGATCGCTCCGAACGGCGAGGAGGCGCCCGGGGCCATCCGCTTCTCGGATGGGCTCGAGGCCGAATGGTTCGAGCAGCTCACCTCCGAGCGCCGTGTGGTCGAGTACCGCAACGGCAAGGTGACGGTGAAGTTCAAGCGCTTCGAGAACCGTTCGGCCGAGGCGCTCGACGCGACGGTCTACGCCATCGCGATCCGGAACATTTGCCGCTTCGACTTCGATCGACGGGAAGAGGAGCTGACCGCCGGCGCACAGCCGCGCGTGAAGCCTTCTGTCTCTTCAGCCGTCAAGCGGCTCCATGGGATGTGAGAATGGGCTTCCTCCAGGCAGTTCGCGACAGGTTCTCGGGCTCCGCGGCACCCGCGCGCCCGCAGCCTCGCAGCGGCTACTTCCGGAACGACCGCTCGCCATTCCTGATGGGGTGGCGTCCGCAGCTGCGGGAAACGTCCGACGACATCGGCGCCTCATGGCAGGTGGCGGCCGCACGCGCCGTCGAGAGCGTTCAGAACTCCGGCTTCATCGCCGGCACGGTCGAGACCTCGACCGCGTCGGTGGTGGGCAAGGGCCTCGCCCTCTCCTGCCGGCCCGACAGCTACGGCCTTGGCTGGACGGAGAAGCAGGGCAACGACTGGGCGGAGCGCGTCGAGACCGCCTGGATGGCCTGGGCGACCTCTCCGGAGGAATGCGACGCCTCTGGGCGCATGACGTTCCACCAGATGCAGCAGCTCTCCTACGCCTCGTGGCTGTCGTTCGGCGAGGCCGTGGCGCTGATGCCGATGCTCCGCCGGCGTGGTGGCTCGTTCACGAAGGTTCTGATGATGCCGCCCTCGCGGCTCGCGATGAAGTCGGACGGCCAGCGCTTGATCCAGGGCGTGCAGGTCGATGGCTTCGGCGCGGCGCAAGCCTATCACTTCCTCCGCCGCTGGCCCGACGGGCAGCTCGGCGATCTCGTCCTGCCGCGCTATGACAGGGACGGCCGCCAGCAGGTGGCCCACGTCTTCGCGCCCGGCATCCAGACCACCCGCGGGATCTCGCCGTTGGCCCCCGTGCTGAAGGTCGTTCGCCAGATCGACCAGTTCTGCGACGCGACCCTCACCGCGGCGCTGATCCAGACCATCTTCGCCGCGACCATCAAGACCGAGTTCCAGGGCCTTGCGGCCTTCGAGGGTCTGATGACCGAGGGCGACCAGAAGGACCAGGGGGCTCTCAGCCTCAGCGCCTTCGCTGGCAGCAAGGCCGACTGGTACGACACCGCCAAGGTCGACCTCTCGTCGCACGGCCGCATCGCCCACCTGTTCCCGAACGACACGCTCGAGTTCCACTCCTCGAAGCACCCGTCGGCGCAGCACGACCAGTTCATGCAGTGGCTCTGCCGCGAGGTCGCCCGGTGTGCCGGCGTGACCTATGAGGCCGCCACCGGCGACTATCGC
Organism: uncultured Hyphomicrobiales bacterium; assembly: GCA_964587395.1. Lineage (GTDB taxonomy): Bacteria > Pseudomonadota > Alphaproteobacteria > Rhizobiales > Phreatobacteraceae > Phreatobacter. The sequence continues at coordinate 51,612 of CAZPMD010000004.1, read as the reverse complement.
AACGCGACCTATTCGTCGGTCCGCATGGCCACAGCCGAGATGTGGGGCATCGTCCTCACCCGCCGGGCCAACATCCCGGCCACGCTCTCGCAGCAGGTCTACGAGGTCTGGCTCGAGGACATGATCGGGTCCGGCCAGCTGGAGTTCCCTGGTGGGCTCTCGGCGTTCCTCGGCAACCGCCGCGCCGCCTGCCGCGCCTCATGGACCGGCCCGCCGAAGCCGCAGGCCGACGATCTCAAGACCGCCCGCGCCAACCAGACCCTCATCCAGATGGGTGTCTCCTCGCTGGAGACCGTCTGCGAGGAGTACGGCACGGACTGGAAGGCGGAAATGGAGCGCCGCGCCCGCGAGCGTGAGTACGCCAAGGAACTCGGCCTGCCCGATCCGCACCCCTTCCCCGAGGACCCGTCCTACAAGCGCGCAGAGCAGGGCACGGCCGAGGACAAGACCGACGACCCCGGCTACATGCCGGAGGGTGGCTGACATGGCCGATTTCGCATCGTTTCTCGACGAAAACGGCCAGATTGCAGACCCCTGCGGCCTCGCCAAGGCCCTCTACGCCGCCGAGCTCTCACTCTCCGCCGGTGGGGGCGAGGCCAAGATCGAGTTCCGCGACCGGGCCGTCTGGTTCCACGCCGCCGAGTTCAAGGCGCTTAGGACGCTGCGTCTGGAAGCCCAGGCGAAGTGCCTCGAGAGCAAGGGCATCTCCACGCGCCCGAAGCGTTTTGCCATCACGGCCGGCGCCCGAAGGATCGACACCTGATGAGCACTCTCCTGCGGATCGCTGACCGTGTCCTCGGCCAGCCGCTCCTGATCTCTCCCGAGAAGGCGATGGTCATCTACGACGTGCTGGCGGGCCGGATCGGCGTGCCGGTGCTGGAGGCCGGGGCTGCCGATGGGGAGGGCGTGCTCCTCGACGGCCAGTGCCAGGGACCTACCGCGATGCGGCCAGCCGCCGCTGGACGGGCGAACGCCTTCCGTCGATCTCCGTGTCGAAGGGCGTGGCTCACATCACGATCGACGGCTCCCTGGTCAACCGCGGCGCCTATGTCGGCGCCTCGTCGGGTCTGATCTCCTACGAGGGTCTCCATACCCAGCTGACCGAGGCTGAGGGGCGAGACGACGTCACCTCGATCCTGCTCGACCTCAACTCGCCCGGCGGAGAGGCCGGCGGCATGTTCGCGCTGGCCGCCAAGGTCCGCGACGTGGCGGCGAAGAAGATGGTCATCGCCTTCGTCAACGACCTGGCAGCCTCGGCTGCCTACGGCATCGCCGCATCGGCCAGCCAGATCGTCATTTCGCCATCCTCGATCGTCGGCTCCATCGGCGTCGTCCTCCTGCACATGGACCGCTCGGACCAGCTGGCGAAGGCCGGCATGAAGCCGACCCTGATCCATGCCGGTGCGCACAAGGTCGACGGCAACCCGTTCGGCCCGCTGCCGGACGGCGTGCGGAGCGACCTGCAGGCGCACGTCGAGAACATCTACGGCCTCTTCCTCGACACCGTGGCCGCCGGCCGCGGCGCGAAGCTGACCAAGAGGGCAGCCCGCGCGACGGAGGCTCGCGTCTTCATGGGTCAGGAGGCGGTCAGCCTCGGCCTCGCGGACGGCATGGCCTCCTTTGAGGAGACCATGTCGGCCCTCCAGAAGGGCCGAAAGGTCCAGTTCACTCAAGCCAAGCCCCAAGGAGGGCGCACACGAATGTCGACCGAGAACGAAGGCGCCGCCCTCGCGGCCACCCCGATGGTCACCATCAACGTCGGCGGCACCGGCGCATCGACCGAAGCCCCCGCTGCGGCGGCGCCAGCCTCCCCGGCTCCTGCCACCACCGCCCCGGCCGCTCCGGCGCCCACCGCTGAGGCCGCCCCCGTTGACCAGAAGGCCCGCATCAAGGCCATCACGACCTGCGAGGAGGCCGCCGGCCGCGAGACGCTCGCCAACCATCTCGCCTTCGACACCGACATGAGCGTGGACGCCGCCAAGGCGATCCTGGCCGCGTCGCCGAAGGCCGCCGCTGCCACGGCGGAAGCCTACGCCCAGCAGAAGACCGAAGCCGGCACCCTCGGCCTCGGCGTCCCGGCCCCGTCCACCCCGTCCGCCGCCAAGTCGGGCTGGAGCAAGGCGGTGGCAGAAGCCAACCGGCGCTTCGAGCCGGCCCGCTAACCGAAGCGCCGCTTCAACCCACTTCCCAGGAGATCTACCATGACCGTTCTCACCGAGGGCCGGCATCCGGGCGAGTTCATCGTCAGCGAGGCCAACCGTTCGCGTTCGCGCGACAACATCACCATCGCTTCGGGCTCTGGCATCGTGAAGGCCGGCACCGTCCTCGGCCTTCTTCGCCTCGGCGCCGCCTCGGCCGCTGCGGTCGTTGGCACCGGCAATCCGACCATCTCCGCCGTGACGGTGACGTCGAAGGCGAAGACCGGCGTCTACCGGGTCGAGTTCACCGCAGCGACGAAGTTCGATGTGATCGACCCCGATGGGTTCAAGATCAAGTCCGGCTCCACCGGCGCGGCCTACTCGGACGACATCGGCTTCACCATCACCGCTGGCGGTACGCCCGCGGTCGCCGGCGACTACTTCCTCATCACGGTCGACGCAGGCGCCGGCACCTATGTTCCCGCCGCGAACACGGCGACGGACGGCTCCGACATCCCCGCTGCGATCAACATCTACGAGGTTGATGCCACCGATGCCGCCATGAAGGTGGCGGCCATCACCCGCGATGCGGAGGTGAACGGCGCCGAGCTCGAGTTCCACTCCTCGGTCGACGACAACACCAAGAAGAACGCCAAGAAGGCGGCCCTCAAGGACGTCGGCATCATCTGCCGCTGATCCTCGCCGCCGCCACCCTCCCCTGAACCCCGCCGCCTCGCGCGGCGCCTCTTCACAGCCCCGGCCATCGAGCCGGGGTTTTCTATTGGAGCAGCGCGATGCTGGACATCTTCAAGAACGACGCCTTCTCCGTCCTGTCGCTGACGGACGCGATGCGCGAGATCAAGTACGCCCCCGGTTTCGTGGGCAGCCTCGGCCTCTTCATGGACGACGCCATCGACACCCTCGATTTCGCGATCGAGAAGGACGCCGACCAGGTCATCTCTATCGTCCCGTCCTCCCCGCGTGGCGGTGTCGGCGACATGACGGCCCGCGGCCGCCGCTCCATGCGGAAGCTGACGGTTCCGCACTTCCAGCGGGACGACGCCATCTACGCCGATGAGGTCCAGGGCGTTCGCGCCTTCGGCCAGGAGCGCGCCATCGAGACGCTGCAGGGCAAGATCGCCCGCCGCGCGGCCGACCACAGCCAGTCCTTCGCGATCACCGAGGAGTATCACCGCCTCGCCGTCATCACGCAGGGCAAGCTGCTCGACAAGGACGGCTCGACCCTCTTCAACTTCTACACGGAGATGGGGGAGGCTGCGCCGGCCGAGGTGGACTTCGACCTCGACAACGCCTCGCCGGCCAAGGCCGCGCTTCGCAAGAAGTGCGACACCATCTGGCGCCAGACGGCCGAGAGCCTCGACGGTCTGCCCTTCACCGGGATCATCGCGCTCTGCGGCGATGCGTTCTTCCAGGACATCGTCGAGCACAAGGAAGTCTACGACATCTTCCTGCAGACGGAGGGCGTGAAGACCCTGCAGAAGACGACGGTCAACGCGCCGGCCTCCCGCACCGCCGGGATCTGGGGTGAGATCGAGTTCGCCAACATCCGCTTCATCAACTACCGGGGCGGCCTCAGCGTCGGCATCGACACGAACAAGTGCTACTTCGTCCCGCAGGGCGTGCCCGGCCTCTTCCGCTCGGTCTACGCCCCCGCCGACTACATCGAGACCGTCAACACGATGGGTCAGCGCATGTACGCCAAGCAGTGGGAGATGCCGAACGGCAAGGGCGTCAATCTGGAATACCAGATGAACGTCATCCACTACTGCAACCGCCCGCGCGTGCTGCGCTCGGCCCGCCGCACCTGACGGTAGCCGGCCATGGCTCTGACCCCATTCGCTCAGCTGGAGAAGCGGATCTCGGCTTCGGTCGACCGCCTGAACGCTGAGCGGGTGGGGATCGAGCCGCGCCTCCGCGGCCCCACCGTTGCGGCGGACACCTCGCGGGCGGCGCGGACCATCACGGCCGTCGTCGACATCAAGCCGGTGCTCGCGACGACCCGCTCGTCGAGCCGCTACAACGGCGCCGAAGCGACGGTCAACGCCGAGGACGTCCACGTCTCGGCGACGGTCGATGCGCTCGGCGAGGCTAGCACCTGGCCGCGCGTCGGTGACCACCTGCGCATGCTCGACCGCGATGGCAGTCCCGTTGCGTCGGTGTCGAAGGTTGATCCCGACGGGATGGGCCGCGTCGTCTTCAAGCTGTCCTGGGTGAAATGATGGGTGTCGTCTCCTTCGCCCTGCGGACGGCCATCTGCAAGACGCTCCGCGGGAACACGATCGCCGGGCCCCACGTCTACGACAGTCCGGTTGAGCCCCTCGACATGGTGGCCGGACCGAATGCGACCGGGACGCCCGTCATCGCCGTCTTTGTCTCCGAGATGAAGAAGAACTCGGTGCAGGGGCGCGACGTCGCCGGTGCGCCAGCTGAGGCGGAGGTCACCATCCAGATCTACGCGCCGGCCGAGTTCGACATGAGCATGCTGGCCGCCGACGGTTCGCCGATCGAGGTCAGGGTCGGGGGTGAGGGCATCGCCGTCGCACTCGACTTCGCCGAGCGTCAGATCGAACGCGTCTTCGCCATGTCCGACACGGCATGGGGGAAGCTGTTCCGCCGGCTGATCACGTCCTACGCCAACGTCCACTCCATGCGGATACTCGTTCGGGTGGGCGACGCGCAGAATGGCGTGAACATCCCGATGGCGGAGCTCACCTACACCTGCAAGACCATCATCGAGCCCGCCTACGGCAGCGAGATGGATGCCCTCTGGCAGCAGATCTACGACGCGCTGGCAGCCGACGAGGCCTACGAGGGCATCGCCGAGATGCTGAAGGCGCTGATCGAGGCGCCTGAGGGCGTCGCGGATTGGAGGCTGCTGCAGGGGCTCCTCGGCGCCACCTACGGCGAGATCGTCAACGTCGCCAGCGGCGACCCGGGCGGCACTGTCGAGCCCCTCAACGTCATCACGATCAAGGCCCAGCCGTGAGCCTGAGCGACCTCTTCGTCCGGCTGTCGAACGAGGTGGCCGAGCTGCGGCGGCGCCAGTCGCAGATGCTTCGGCGCGGGACGGTTCATGCCATCCGAGCCGGCGGCAACGAAGTCCAGATCAAGCTGGGCAACGATGACGATGGCCAACCCATCCTGACGCCCTGGCTGCCCGTCTCTGGCGGCAACGGCACGGGGGCGAAGACCCGCCACGCCTACACGGTCGGCGAACACGTCATGCTCCAGAACCCCGACGGGGACTGGCAGGGCGCGGAGGTCTCGCCGTCCAACCATCATCAGGCCGGGGCGAGCCCGTCGACGGTAGCTGGGGAGCACGTTCTCCACGACGGCGGCGGCGTCCGCATGGCGATCAAGAGCGGCACGCTGACGGTCACGGCCGGCGGGACCACTTGGACCTTCGCCGGCGCCGGGCTGCAGCAGACCGGCGGCAGCGTGACGCACGACGGCAAGAACATCGGCAGAGACCACAAGCACCAGGGCGTTGAGCCCGGTGGCGGGCAGACCGGAGATCCAGCGTGAGCGATCGGGAGGCCAGCGCAGGCGTCAATCGCTTCACGGGGGCGCCCCTCTACGGCTGGGGGCATGTCGTCCAAAGCCTTGGCGTCATCTGGTCGACCTTCCTGGGCGAGCGGGTGATGCGGGAGGACTTCGGGAACCCCGGCCTTCGCCTGCTCGGCGAGAACATGACCGAGGCCAACATCCTCCGGTTCTGGAACTGCCTGAAGATCGTCACTGATTTCCGCGAGCCGAGGTTCTCAATCGTGCAGATCACACTCCGGAAGACGACGCCGGAGGAGATGCGGAAGGGCGCCCTGGGCTTCGATGTCCGCGGCATCTACCGACCCCGAGGTCACCTCGGGGACAAGACGCCATTCGGCGAGAGGCGCGTGGCCGTCGATTTGAACGACCAGATCTCCGTGGAAAGCCTCTGATGGCCCGCTTCGACACGATCGACCTGTCGCGCCTTCCGGCACCGCAGGTTCTGCAGGCGCTCGACTTCGAGGGGCTCAACGCGGACTTCATCGCGGCCTTCATCGCCTCGGCGGCGGTTACCGGGTTCAACTACGATGTCGGCGACCTCGAGACCGACCCCATCGTGGTGACGGGCCAGGCCTTCAGCTACCAGCGCACGCTTGACCGGGCCCGCGTGAACGACGCCGCAAGGAGCGTGATGCTCGCCTTCTCCGGCGGCACCGATCTCGACCACCTTGCTGCCCTCTATGGGGTATCCCGAGCCGTCATCTCCCCCGCGACCGGCGGCGAGCCGGAAGTGATGGAGAGCGATGCGAGGCTCCGCGCTCGCGCCCAGCTTGCCCCGGAAGCCCTCGCCACGGCGGGCACCCGCGGCGCCTACATCTTCCACGCGATGGCCGCCGACCCGACGGTCACCGATGTTGGCCTCATTGTCCCAGAGCCGGGGCAGGTTGACGTTGTCGTCCAGGCAGGGGCCACCGGCGAGGCCTCGGAGGAGGTCGTTGAGCGCGTCCGGCAACGGCTAGTTCGCGACGACATCCGCCCGCTGACCGTCGCCGTTACGGCCCGCGCCGCCGACATCGTGCCCTACAACGTCACGGCGGTGCTCGAGATCCTCCGCGGGCCCGATCCTGAGATCATCCGGGCGAACGCCGAGGCTTCACTCCGGGCCTTCGCCCGCGCCCGCTTCCGGGTGGGCTATCGCATCCCTGTCTCCTCGATCTTCGCGGCGCTGACCGTGCCCGGCGTCGAGAGGGTTCGCCTCACGGCTCCGGTCGCGGACGTCGCGCCGGCGAGAGATGAACTTGCGCGCCTGGCGACCGTCTCGCTGACCACGGAGTTCGTCTGATGACGATCCAGCCGGCGCCTGGTGAGGTGCAAAGGTGGATCGACACGGCCACCGAGATCCTGCCGGCATCGGCCACCAAGTTCGAGGTGGCGCTGCTGGCTGCGGAGCTGCACCACGAAATCCCCGTCCCGATTGCGGACCTATGGCGCCCCGGTAGCTGCCCGGAGGCGCTGCTGCCCTATCTGGCCTGGGCGCTGTCCGTCGACGTTTGGCAGCAGGACTGGCCGGTCGAGAAGAAGCGCGACGTCGTCCGCTCGTCCCTCGAGATGCACCGCCTCAAGGGCACTCTCGAGGGGATCAGGCGCTACGCCGCCCTCGCGGATGGCGAGGTGGTGCGAGCGATCGTGCCTCCGGCCCGGTCCTTCCTCTCTGCCGGGCTGTCGCTGAGTGAGCGCCTGGACTTCATGCGGCGCCTGCCGGAGATCCGCATTCTGCAGGGCGCCCAGCGTTCGGACGCCATGCATCGCTCCTTCTGCGGCAGCTTCGACGGCGAGGACATCTCATCGTTCGACTGCGACGCCGGTGGCGCGATCCCCGCCTTCTACCAGGAGAACGAGGCTGCGCTGTTCTTCGGCCGCCGCGCCCGGCTGATCGACAGCCTCCTCGGCATCGACATCCCGCTGGTCATCGAACAGATCGTCGACCCTGAGACTGGCCTGCCCTTGCCCGGGCAGGAGCGCTACCTGATCCCGGGGACGGGGTGGGGTGCGAGCTTCTTCGATGGCGGGCCGATCGAGCAGGATTACTTCGGTGAGCCCTCGACCGCCGCGCGGGTCATCTCCGTCTCGATCCTGACGGCGTCGATGACCGGGCTCGATGGCCTCAGGGCCGCCACCGAGGGGCTAGCCCCGATCGCCATCATTCCGGAGCGTGTTGCGGTCGAGGGGCTGGCACTTGATGGGGTCTATTGCAACTCGATCATGGACGGCTGGCACTTCGTTTCCGACCTGACCGACCAGTACCTCTACGACAGCATCCGGCTTCATGACCGGGACCGCGACATCATCGGTGGAGCGGCGACGTCGTTCATGAACGATGACCGGTTCGGCATCGCGCCCCACACCGCCGAGCTTCTGGTCTCCATCAGGGACAAGCGCCCGGAGGATGCCGTCGACGATTTCGTCGGAGGCTTCTTCGTCGAGACCCCACCGACCGCCATGCACCGCGTCCTCGATGCCATCGAGGTCGCAACGGCAGCCCACGAAACAGTCCTCGTCGACACAGAGGTCGATCGTGTCCCCGTCATTGGCGGGGACATCTTCATCGGTCACTTCCGGCTCGGCCTTCCCGTAAGAGGTTAACCCATGCTGAAGCAAGTCCAGTTCAAGCCGCGCCAGGAGCAGACTGCCGGCGACCACAACAACCTTCAGGCCTATGCGGCGGAGACCTTCGACCACTTCGGTCGTGACGCGATCACGGCGGAGATGAAGTTCTCCGGCTTCGAGGTCACGTCGCTGGATACGATCAACGTCCGCATCGCGCCCGGCCGCCTCTATGCCAATGGCGAGATGCACGCCAGCGAGAGCAATGCCGACAGGAACCTCTTCGAGTACCTGCCCCTCGCCGCGAAGCGCATCGTCACCGTCACGGTCGTTGGCGTCGATGACCTGAACCAGGACGTCCAGCCGCGGCAGTTCCTGGTCGATGTCGTGACGCGCGCCACCCAGCCGCAGTCGACGGCCATGCGGTCGATGCGCGTCGCGCAGATCGGCCTGGTCTCTGGCATCGAGAGCGCCGACCCGCAGCGTCCGCCGATCGCCTCGCAGTACCTCGCCGTCTGCGACATCGTTCTCGGCACCACCGGCATCGAAGAGATCCGGATGATCGCGCCGAACCGCCTGCCGAAGCTCGGCGACGTGGCGAACCGTGTCACCACCCTCGAGGTGTTCCGCGACAGCGCGGAGCCCCGCATCCAGACGATCGCCACCGACCTGTCGGCGCTCGCGAACCGCATGCGCGGCTCGGCCTCGACGCGGGCGATCATCGAGATGGCTTCGGACATCGCCCGCCTCAAGGATGTTGTCGGCCTCCCCGACGACTACGCCTCCTACGCGGCCGACTTCTACCTGTCGACCGCGGAGAGCGACACGGCGAACCTCGACTTCCTCGCGAAGGTCGAGGAGGGCATCCGCTTCTCCCCGGCTGCGGCCGCTGACACCCAGATCTCGGTGTTCAACCCGCTCGACCCTGCCCAGGTCGTTCAGTCCGGCATTCTTCTGCCGGCCTTCGTCTCGGCGCCGCGCATCAACGTGAGCGCCTACTCGGGCGAGATCCGGGTGTCGACCTACCAGTACCAGACCCAGACGATCGTCCAGAAGACGATGTCGCGTCAGCGCATCCGCTATGGCCAGGAGTTCTCGGTCTGCACCAACAACCGGAACTGGTGGGTCGGCGGCACCTATGACCCGGTCTCGGGGACTTTCACCAAGGCCGGCGAAACCTTCACGGTTTCCAACCCCGAAGAGCTGCGCGGCAACCACTCGTGGATCAGGCTCACGCAGTATTGGATCGACACCTATGAGGACCCCTACTGGGACGTCCTCACCACCACGAACGCCATCAACGGTCAGACGATCGCGCAGACCTTCCTGAACTCGCAGGACGGCTGGTGCACCGGCGTCAAGGTCGGCCTCACCCGGCTCGCCGGCTCGGGCTCGATCACCATGGCGCTCTGCGAGACCTACAAGGGCGCCCCGGACATCGAGAACGCCGTCGCCCAGGTGACGGTCCCCCGCGGCGATCTGAAGACCTATCCGGCGGAGGGTACGACCCTGTTCCCGCTGGCGCCGACGTTCCTGTCGGCAGGCAAGCGGTATGCGATCGTGCTCATCACGGCGGCCGATCACTATGTCGCCACCGCCACCGGCGGCGAGTACGCGCAGGGCACCCTGTTCTACTCCACCGACGGCGCCTGGTTCGACGGCGACGTGACCAAGGATCTCGTCTTCTCCGTTGAGTTCGCCCGCTTCAACCAGGTCCGCACGACGGTCGAGCTCGCGCCCCTGTCGCTGTCCGGCGGCATCGCGTCGCTCGACATCATGGCGGGCATGGTCGTTCCGCGGTCGTGTGACGTGAAGTTCGAGGTCCAGGCGTCTGGTGGTCAGTGGGAGACCATTGACAGCATCACGCCTGCGAAGCTCGTCGGGCTCCCGCCGCTGCTGCAGTTCCGGGCTGTCATGCTCGGGACAACCGATGTGGCGCCTGGCATCCAGGTCTCCGGCTCTCGCGTGCGGCTCGCCCGCCCTCGGACGGACTTCAAGCACATCAGCACGCCGCGCACGCTTGCAGCGCCCACGTCCGAGATCAAGGTCACGGTGCGGCTCGAGAACTGGGAGGCCACCCGGCATGCCCACTCGATGCGCCTGCTCTGCGGTTCGCCCGGTTTCGCCACGATCGAGACCCCCGACGTGACCGAGACCCGGGCCACGGAGGATCCGAAGGCGATCATCCGCGAGTACACCTTCAACACCGCGGCGCCGGTGTCTGCCTACAAGATCGAGCAGACCGGCACCACCACGACGGCGCTCGACACCTTCCTCGTGTCCAGCCGCGTCGACGTGGCGTTCTAAGGCCGCCAGGCCCCGGGGTTACCGGGGCCCACCACACCGGGAGACACCACCATGCCCAAGAAGATCGAAAACCCCGACGACCTGTTCGACATCACCGTCTCGGCCGTGCGCCCCGTGGGGCGCGTCACTTTCCGGCCGAACGGGACCGTCTACCGGGTCAAGCGGAAGGTGATGGACGCCATCGGCGACGCAGTATCGACCCGGTCGGCTGTCGCGGACCCCGAGGCGCCGGCGGCCTGAGATCTGAAGGCGCGCGGCGAAAGCGAGGGAAACGGCAATGCCGATCCGGTTTGACCAGTACCGCATCAAGAATGGCGACTACGTTGACGAGAACCTCTTCAACCGCGTCTTCCAGGACATGGATCGCCGCATCGCGGCGAATGAGGGGAAGTCCGCCACCTATGATGCCGCTGTCGCCGCGTTGCAGCAGGCTGCTCTGTCACGCCTCGACAGCATCATGGCGCCGGTCGTCGACCGGTTCGAGGACTATGCCTCGCTCGGCGCCCTGCTGACCGCCACTTCCGACAGCCAGATCGAGACCGGCGATGGCGTGAAGGTGTTCGAGGTTGTCGAGGCTGACCGCCAGAAGTTCGCCCCCTCGGCTTACCTCGCCATCATCAAGACCGGCGATCCGACGCAGGCTATGCTCGGCACACTCGTCGCCTTCAACGCCGACAACGGGCAACTCACGGTCAATGTCGACCGGTTCGAGGGCTCCGGCTTCCACGAGGGGTGGACGATCACGGCCGCCTCGGCGACCGACAACGCGGCCGCGATCCCTGCGGTAGACGCGCTCAAGACGGCAGCTGAGACGGCAGCAGGCCAGGCTCTCACCCGGAAGAACGAGGCCGAAGCCGCTCGCGACGCGGCGCTCGGGTACAGGGACGATGCCGAGGAATGGGCAACGGCCGCCCATGCTGAGGCGGAGACCGCCGACGACGCGCGCAACCAGGCGCAGATCGCGCAGACCGCCACCGAACTCGCTCGGGACCAGGCGCTGGGCTACATGGAGGGCTTCCTCGGAACCTTCCTGTCGACGGCCGTCCCCACGACCCGGCAGGACGGAAGCCCGCTGCAGGTCGGCAACTGGGGCTTCAAGGAAGTCGACGGCACTCCCGACACCTACTTCATCGACTACGTTGCGAGCGTTGGCCCCGTCGTCTGGCGATCCCTCACCGCGGCGGCCGACACGTCGTTGACCTCGTTCGCCGGCCGCGTCGGCGGCGTCAACCCTGTCGCGGGCGACTATACCGCGACGATGATCTCGGCGACGGCGATTTCCGGCCTGACCGGGACAGACGTTCAGACGATCCTCGGGTCGATCAAGACGGCGCTCGACACGAAGGCGGCATCGGCCGTCACCGTGACCGGCTCCGGTCTCGCGACCGGCGGCGGCAACCTGACCACCAACCGCACGATCGACGTCCCCGCCGCGTCTCAGGCGGAGGCGGAGGCTGGGGTCGAGAACACGAAGGCGATGACGGCCCTGCGCACCAAGCAGGCCATCCTCGCCCTTGCCCCGGCCCCCGGGAACGCCTCGACCTCAGCAGCCGGTATCGTTGAGCTTGCGACCACGGGCGAGACGACGACGGGCACGGACACGGTCCGGGCGACGACCCCGGCGGGCGTCAAGGCGGCGATCGACGCCGCCATCGCCGCGATGCTTGACAGCGCGCCTGGCGCTCTCGACACGCTGAATGAGCTCGCTGCGGCGATCGGCGATGACCCGAACTTTGCCACCACCGTCACCAATGCGCTCGCGACCAAGCTAAACTCGTCCGCCTATACGGCGGCCGATGTCCTCTCCAAGCTGACCGGCGTCGATGGCGCCGGGTCGGGTCTTGATGCGGACCTGCTCGACGGGCTGCACGCATCGGCGTTTGCGCAGGTCGGGTTCTCCAACACCTTCACGGGCGACCAGCGCATCGTGGCAGTTGGCGCCGATGCGACGCAGCGCTTTCTCCAGCGGTTCTACAAGGCCGGCGGCGCCGTCCTCCGGTATGCCTTCGGCCTCGACAGCAACGAAGCCCCTGTCCTCTGGACCTATGACAACAGCGGGGTCTATGCGCAGGGGTATCAGTTCCGCGCCGACACCATGTACGTCGGCGCGAACGGCGTGTGGCACGCGGGCAACTTCACCCCGTCGAGCAAGGCGGACACCACCACGTCCATCAGCGCCGGCACCGGCCTGTCCGGTGGCGGCTCTCTCGCGGCGTCCCGGACCCTGTCGTTCGACGTGACGTGGGGCGATGCGCGGTACATTCTGAGGGGCATCACGACGGCCGCGAACCCGAACCTTAACCTGCTCACGACGCAGGGTTCGTACCGCATCGTCGCGACCCCGACGAACATGCCGGCCGGGGCTCCGGCCATCGGCGATTGGAACCTGTTCGTCTTCGGCGACAACAACACCCGGACCCAAATCCTCGGCTCCTACTCGGTGGGGGTCATGTACTTCCGCGGCGGCTATGACGGCGGCAGCGGGTACATTTGGGAGGCGTGGAAAGAGTACATCCACTCCGGCAATGTCGGGTCCTTCGACCCGGCTCCCCTCAAGAGCACGGCGCTCGACGATCAGACCTTCAACTCGTCCGCGACTTGGACGAAGCCGGGGTCTGGAACGTGGGCCTTCGTCGAAATGTGGGGCGCGGGTCAGGGCGGCGGTCGCGACGTCTCCGGCTGGAACCGCATCGGCGGCGAGGGTGGCGAGTACATCGCGTTTTGGGTTCCGTTCGTCGCCCTCCCGGCATCGGCCGCCGTCACCATCGGCGCGGGCGGTGCGGGCAAGACATCGAACGGCAATTCGGTGGCGGGCGATCCGGGCGGCAACACATCGTTCCTCGGGATGACCGCTCGTGGTGGCCGGATCGAGGCGTTCCAAACGATCACCGATGCTCAGTATTACCGTCGCAACGGCGCAAACGCTCCGGTCGCGGCCTATGGGCAGGGGTATGTCTCTGAGCCCGGCTCGTCCTGTATCCTTGATCCGTCCGCCTCGTTCATCAACAACAGCACCTTCCTCAATACGTCCTCGTCGGATGGGAGCATAACGGCGACCATTCTCCGGGACATCGACCAGCGCACGGGGCGCCTCTCTCCGGGGGCGATGCCAGTGGCGGCGGGCGCCCGCTCCCTGTTCGGTCTCACCGACCGTCAGTTCTCGCTTGGCGCAAGCTATGGCACCCCCGGCAATACCGTCTACTCGGGCGGTTCGGGGGCGGGATACAATAGCTCGAACGTCCTTCTCGCGGCCTCGACCTCGACGAACGGCGGCGCAGGTGGCGCGGCTGGCGCCTCCAACGGTGTCGCCGGGTCTAACGGCTCCGCCCCCGGTGGCGGTGGCGGCGCGGGCAATAACGCAAACGGCGGCGCTGGCGCGGCGGGTCGCGTCCGCATCCGCATCTACTGAGGACAGACCATGCGCCACGCCCTTGTCCGCGACGGCATTGTCGAGAACTTCATCGTTCTCGACCCCGAAAGCGACTGGACCCCGCCGGATGGCTCGACGGCCGTCCCGGTCGGCGAGCAGTCGGTGTCCTTCGGGTACCTGTATGACGGCGAGACCTTCTCGCCTCCCCCGGAGCCGGAGCCCCCGGCCCCGGTCCTGCCGGACATCAGCGACCGGCAGTTCTTCCAAGCCCTCGCCCTGCCGCCCTACGAGATTATCACGATGGCCGAGGCCCTGGCCGCGGTGAAGACCGGCGAGCTTCCCGCCGCACTCGCCGCCATCGTGAGTGCGATCCCCGACCCGGTGGCCCGCTTCAACGCGGAAATGATCCTATCCGGGGCGACCACCTTCGGCCGTTCTCATCCGATGGTCGCGGCAATTGCTGGGGCCATGAGCCCTCCGTGGGTTGATAACGAGATCGACGCCTTCTGGACGTTTGCCGCATCCCTCTGAACACCGCCCTACACCACCACCGACCATTCACTGCCCGGCCTTTGAGCCGGGTTTTCTTTTGAGGAGACCCTGCACATGACCGAGCATCTTGTCGGTATCAAGCACATCCGCGACGAAGTGGAGATCCTGCCGACGATCGGCGCCGAGATGAGCGTCATCGGCCTGGTCGGCACTGCGCCTGGCGCGAACTCCGGCACCTTCCCCCTGAACGAGCCGGTCTACTTCAACACCTCGGATGGAGACGCTGTCGCGGCGCTCGGCGCGAGCGGCTGGCTGCCGGATGCGGTCCGCGGCGTCATCGACCAGCTCGGCGTCTCGCAGGGCGCCGCCAAGATCGTCGTGGTCCGCGTCGAGCCGGGCGAGGACGATGCAGAGACGGTCGCCAACGTGGTCGGCTCGTCCGGATCGGGCACGGGCATCTTCGCCCTGCTCGAGGCTGGCGAGCTGCATGGCGTAGTCCCGCGGATCATCGTCTGCGAGAAGACCGAATGGTCGAACGGCAACGGCGTCAACGCCGTGACCCTCCTGACCCAGGGCTCCAACCTCACCGAGGCGCCGACCATCACGGCATCGGGCGGCGGCTCTGACCCCGGCAAGGTGCTCCCGACCTTCACGGCGGTGATGGGCACCGGCGCCGACGACGACAAGGTGGTCAGCATCACCATGACGTCGCCCGGCGCGAACCTCACGGCCGCCCCCACGCTGACCTTCACCGGCGGCGGCAGCGACGTTGGCAAGGTGCTCCCGACCGCGTCCTGCACGATCGCCCTGCTCGCCAGCCCGATCGTGGCCAGCCTCGTCGGCGTCCTCAACACCCTTCGCGGCCATGCTGTTCTGCAGGGCCCGGCCAGCTCCTACCAGGCGTGGCTGAACTGGCGCGAGGCGCATCAGTCCGACCGGCTGATCCCCGGCGCGCCCCAGAAGGCGCTCGTGCAGGAGGGCAGCTCGACTGTTCAGCGTGATCTGGCGCCGCGCATCGCGGGCGTTCTCGTGCGCCGCGACAATGAGTTTGCGGGCGTCCCCGGCCGTTCGGCTGCCAACCAGCCGATCTATGGGATCGTCGGGGTCTCCCGGCGCGTCCGCTTCGCGCTCGACAACCCCAACAACGAAGGTGGCGATCTGATCGTCGCCAACGGCGGCTTCGTCGTCCGCGGCGAGGTGGGGGTCGAGAACTCCCTCGGCGCCGGGGGCTTCATCTATTGGGGCACCGACACCCTGTCCGAGGACCCGGTCTGGCAGTTCTACAACGTCACGCGCATGCGCGACTACATCGAGCTCAGCCAGATGAAGGTGCTGCGCCACTACCTCGGCCGCTACAACCTCGACAGCCAGACCGTGCGCGCCGTCGTAAACACGATGGTCTCGCACCTGGAGAGCCTCAAGAACCGCCGCCACGTCATCGACTTCCGCGTCGGGTTCGAGAAGGACAAGAACTCGCCGGAGGAGCTGCGCCTCGGCTTCCTGACGGTCTACTTCCGCGCCGAGGAGGCGCCGGTCTTCCGCAAGCTGACCATCAACAGCCGCCGCTACCGCGACGCGCTGACCCAGATGGCCAACCAGATCGCCACCCAGCTCGGCAGCGTGGCGACGGTCCAGAGCTGACCGCCGCCTGACGGCCAAGCACCCCTCAACCCAGCAATCTGATCCCCAAGGAGGGAAGGATGACGATGTTCCTGATGCAGGCCGCGAGCCTGCTCGCCGGCGACGACGATCCGTCGAAGACCCATACCCTGGACATCAGCAGCGTGAAGATGCCGATGCTCCAGGAGAACTCCACCGATCACAAGCCTGGCGGCGGCGCCATGGGCATCAAGATCGGCATGGGTCAGTTCGAGGCCCTCACCGTCTCGTTCAAGATCAAGGGCCTCGCCCCGGATCTCATGACGCAGATCGGCGTCAACGCGCCGCGCCGGCGCAAATACACGATGCGCGGCTCGATCCTCGACCTGCGCCAGAACGTCGAGCTCCCCGGGCTCTGCGTCGTTGAGGGCCGCATGCTCAAGGCGGACATGAGCGAGTTCTCGCAGGATGCCGGCGTCGACACCGACTACGAGATCCACGAGATCACGCACTACGAACTGCACATCAATGAGCAGGAGATCTACTACTTCAACTTCTGGAACGGCCCCGCGGGCGTCCGGATCAACGGCGCTGCGGTCCTCGGCGACCGGGCCCGTAATCTGGGCCTCATCTGATGGCCACCAAGGATCTCTCCAAGGCAAAGGTCTCGCTGGTCGGTGGCCAGCGGGACATCCCGCTCAAGACGCTCGTCGAGATCGACGGGGTCGAGTACGCCGCGGTCCGCGTCCGCCATCTGCTCGCATTCGAGGTCGGGCAGTTCATGGAGGAGGCCATCGACGCCGCGTCCAAGCTCGTCGAAGGGGCGGAAGACAACGGCGACCCGCCCGGCCTGAAGATGTTCTCGCTCATCCCGTCCGCGGCTGGCGGCGAGGTGATCTCGGATCTGACGATCGGGGAGCTCGAGTACGCCCTGACCGACGAGGACCGCCAGAACGTCGATCGGATGGCCCTCGATTTTTTGCCCTACCGCTTGCGGATGGCAAGCGCGCCGATCCTCGATATTGGCGCGGCTACGTCGCAGGCGTCGCAGCAGGCCTCAACACCCCCCTCGGAGAAGTCCGAAAGCTCCCCTGGCGGGAACTCCTGATCCTCTTCGAGGAGGTCAGGCACATCGAGCACGCCCGCGCTCGGGCGGTTGGCATCGAGGTCGCGAACAGCGTGGCCCGGTTGTTCAGAAGGCGGTAACAGATCATGGCAAGGACGCTGATCGGCGAGGTCGAGCTTCGACTTCGTGACAGCCTGACGCCTGGCGCCAAGAAGGCAGCCGAGGCCCTGCGGAGCGTGAAGAACGCCTCCGACAGCCTCGGCTCTGGCGCCAAGCTGAACGCCCTGACCAGCGGCCTGAAGGATGCGACTGCCCAGGCGCAGGCCCTCGCCAAGGCGATGGACGGGGCGAAGTGGGGCTCATCCTTCACCCAGCAGCTGTCCCGCATGAGGATCTCCCCCGAGGAGATCGCGCGGCTGCGCCGGGAGTTCGACGCCCTCAACAAGCAGCTTGCCGGCGCGTCGACCAGCGAGCGCCGGAACTCGATCGCCGCCTGGAAGGCCCAGGCCCTCGGCGCCATCAACGACGTCCGCGCCGCGGAGCGCGCCCTCACCCGCGAGGCCATCGAAGCGTCGAAACAGCGCGCCGTCTTCGAGAAGACGCAGGCGCGAGAGACGGCGCAGGAGAAGGCCCGGATTGCCCGCGAGACCGCGCAGCAGGCCCGCCGTGATGCCGTCGAGGCCCGCCGTCTTGCCCGCGAGGCGGCGGCCGAGGATCGCAACCTGGCCAGGGAGGTCGCCCGCGAGAAGGCACAGGCCTTCCGGACGGCAGCGCAGGTGGCGCGCGAGGCGCGCCGTGAGGAGGCGCGGGCCGCTCGCGAGGCTGTCGCAGCGCAGCGCTCCGCCTCGCGCGAGCTGCGAGAGGGGCGCATGCCCTTCCTCCGCGGGGCTGGCATGGTCGGCAGCGGCATCGCGATGGCTGCGGGTGTCGGAACGGGCGCATCGGCCATCTCGCAGGGCGCCCGCTTCGCCATGAACGCCACGGCGGAGGCGTCGAGCGTTCGCACCCAGATGCGCCTTGCCGGCATGTCGCCGGATGAGATTGGCCAGGTCGAAGCGCGCTCCGGAGAGCTGTCGCAGCGCTATCGCACCCTGAACATCCCGCAGCTGATGCAGCTCGGTCAGTCCCTGCGCAGCTCCACCGGCTCGGTGCCGAAGGCCCTCGAGATGCTCGAGACCTTCGCGCAGATGTCGGCAGTGCTGACCGCCGTCCGCGGCACCCATGACCCTCAGCGGGATCTGGAGCAGTTCGGCAAGGCGATGGACGTTCTCGGTGCCACCGAGAACACGGATCTCTTCCGGTCGGCATCGCAGGCTGCCCTGCGCGCCGCGGCTGTTGAGCGCCGCGACATGCCGCTCGGCGAGTTCCTGACCTTCGCCCGTCGCTCCAAGGGCACCGCCCAGCAGCTGGTCGGCGGCGACTTCTGGAACAACTACCTGCCGAACCTGATCCAGCAGGCCGGCGGCAACAGCGTCGGCACCTCCTGGCACTCGCTGATCTCGCAGCTGGTCGGCGGCAGGGGCACGGCCCGCGCCCGTCAGGTCCGAACCGGTAGCGGCCTCAACGACGCCAATGGCGGCATCCTCGATCCAGCCCTGCTGGCGACCGAGCCCCATCGCTGGGCGCAGCGCCACATGGTCCCCGCACTCAATCGCGAGTTCGAGCGGGTCGGGGCGCTTGAGCGCAACCCCGATGGCACGTCGCGGCCCTACCAGTGGGGTCAGGAAATGACGCCGGGACAGACCACGGCGATGATGCAGTTCTTCTCCCGCGCCTTCAGCCACGGCAAGGCCGGCGAGTTCTTCTCCATCATGATGGGGCAGTCCAGTCAGATGGAGAAGGCGGCCGAGATGTACCGGTCGTCGCCGGGCCACACGGCGGCCGCCGGCCTGACCGAGACCGATCTCCGCTCGGCCGGCACCTCAGTCATCGAGCAAACACGGAACCTGGTTCAGCAGGTGATGGAGCCGATCACGGGCCCCCTCACCTCCGGGCTCAACAGCCTCGGCCAGTCGATTGGCAGTCTCACCCAATCCGCGAAGGGCTGGACCGATGTCGAGAAGATGGCAGCGGCTATCGGCTCCCTGTCGGTCGCTGTCGCCGCCGGTGTGGCATCCATCGTTGCCTCAGCGAAGGCGGCACAAGCATTCCTCGGGCGCGGCACCTCCACTGCAATCACGGCTACCGCCGCGGCCTCGACCGGTTCTGGAGCAGGTGCGGCCGCGGCTGGTGCCGGTCGCAGCGGCTTGATGCGCTTCGTCCCCGGCGTCGGCTTCGTAGTAGGAGCCGGCCTCGCAGCGGTCGAAGCAGGGGGCCGGTTCGCGGACTACTACAAGGGCGTTCCAGACGGCGAGATCCACAACTCCGGCCGTCGCATTCAAGCCGAGGCGGCCCGCCGCATGCGCGCCGAGCGCGATGCGCGCTTCGGCCCCATGGGCGAGGCGTCTGGCTCAACCGGTGGCGGCTTCGGCACCGGCGGTGACGGCGGCTACCAGTCGTTCGGCGCCACCGTCGGTCAAGGCGTCACATCCGGTCTCAGCCAGGCAGAGCCGGCAGCTCGTAGCGCAGCCGAACGCCTCGGCCAGGCCGTGCCGCAGGGCGTGTCGGCAGCGGAGGGAGCTGCTGCAGCCGCAGGCGCTGCTCTCGGCCGCGCCATCGCAAATAGCGCCCGTGGCGCGGCTGGCGGTGGCGGTGGTGGTGGCGAGGGTGCGGCGGGGGCGTCTCCGCCCGGCCGATCGCTTGGCGGTCCTGTCGCCGCTGGCCGCCTCTATCGCGTGAACGAGAGCGGCGAGGAGATCTTCGCGCCCGGAACCAACGGCTCGATCATCCCGAACCACGCATTGGGCGGGCTCGGCGGCCGGTCCGTCAGAGCCGTCGCCAACCTCGGCGGCGTGACCATCCACGGCGGCAACGCCGACGAGATCCTGGAGAAGCTGGCGGACAAGGTGAAGGCGGCCATGGCTGGTGCCTTCTCCGACAGCGAACTTGCGGCGGGGTAAGAGATGCTGGCGGCGCTTGGCGGTGTGGTGTTCGACATCGCGCCATTGAATTACGACAGCCTCGCCGTCTCGGCGACGACGTCGTTCGCGAGCCACGCGGTCCCGGGCGCCCCGAAGATCTACGAGCACACCGGCGACGATGACCGGTCGATCACGATCAAGGGGAAGGTGTTCCCCGAGTTCTCCGGCGGGATCGGGGCGCTCTCTGCGCTGGAGGCGATGCGCGCCTCCGGCGACCCGCAGCACCTCATGCTGGGCTCCGGCTATGCCGCCGGCTGGGTGATCATCAAGTCGGTATCGCAGGATCACAACCACATCGGCTCCGGCGGGGTGGGGCGTGAGATTTCCTTCACGCTCAACCTCGACCGCTGCGACGTGCCTTTCCTTGGCGGCGACCTCTTCGGCAACCTCATCGACAGCATCCTCAACGCGGCAAACGAGTACCTCTGATGGCAACCGAGACGATCCGCGTCGAGGCTCAGGGGCTCACCATCTCGACCATCATCTGGCGGCGTTACCGCCGGCTGAAGCCGGGGATGTTCGAGCGCACCCTCGACCTCAACCCCGGCCTCGCGCAGGCCGGCATCTTCCTGCCCGTCGGCTACGACCTGGTCATGCCGGTTGAGACGAAGGACGTCGTGGCCGACCAGGGCGCCATCGCGCTCTGGGACTGACCCATGATCCAGCCGCGCGCCATCTTCCAGGTCCTCGTCAACGGGGTGGACTACACGGCCCGTTTCGATCCCGTGCTGAAGACGATCGAGGTCACGGACGGCGACGGCAAGAAGTCCGACAGTGCGTCGATCACCGTCGCAGATCCGGACGGCTCGACCTATATGCCGGAGCCTGACGCCAAGGTGCAAATCTTCCTCGGTCACGAGGGCGAGGGCGTCGGCCTCTGCTTCCGCGGCAAGGTCGACACGGTTCGGTCGTCCGGCTCGAAGGGCGGCGGCCGCGAGCTGAAGATCACGGCCCGCGGGCTAGACACCAAGTCCAAGGCCAAAGAGCCGTCCGAGCGCTCCGCGTCCGACAAGACCTTCGGCGAGGTCGCCGAGCAGTGGGGCCGCGCCGCCGGCATGCAGGGCATCCGCATCGCCCCGGCCTTGCGGAACATCCGCCGCGAATGGTGGGGCATGCAGAACGAGAGCTACCTCCACTGGATGGAGAGGATGGCCGACGAGCTCGGCGGCACATTCCGGGTCTCTGACAACGAAGCCATCATGGTGGAGACCGGTGCCGGCCAGAGCGCGTCGGGGAAGACGCTCCCCACGGTCACGGCCGAGTTCGGCCGGAACCTCATCAACTGGGACATCGACCCGTTCACGGGGCGGGCCCAGCACACGCAGGCCCGCGTGCGCTTCTACGACCGGACCAGCGCCAGCTTCCGCGAGGAGCAGGTGCAGGTTGAAGACACGACCGCTCCGGCGCGCTCCCGCCGGGCACATGCCAGCGCCAACCAGGCGACCGCGAGACAGGCGGCCGGCAGCGACCGCAAGAAGTCGAAGCGGAAGAAGGGTGGCGGCACCGTCACCATCCTCGGCAACAGCCATGCCCGCCCCGAGGGGATGCTGGTCGTGCTGGGCGCCCGGGAGGGTGTCGACGGCGAATACAAGATCACCAGCATCAACCACTCCTTCTCGAAGTCGGGCGGGTTCACCACGAAGGTTTCGTTCGGTGACAGCAAGGCCGGGAAGGACAAGCGGCGAAAGAGGTCGAGGCGGTGACCGCTGACCAGGTGTCGATCGTCTTGATCGGCATCGGTGTCGGCGGCGCGCTCCTCTTCTAGGTCATCGACCAACGCCGCCAGCTCAAGAAGAGAGAGGATCATCATGACGACCGCTGACATTCAGCGGGCGCTGGTCGCGCTCGGCTACAACATTGGCAACACCGGTCCGAAGAAAGATGGGGTCGACGGTATGCTCGGCGGACGGACCAGCGCCGCGCTGAAAGCGTTCCAGGCGTCGCGAGGGCTTGCCCAGACGGGCATGCCGAACGCCCTGACCCTGATTGCGTTGGCGGCCCCCCGGCCTTCTCTCGGTCCGGAGCAGAACGCGACGGTCAAGCCGGTCAAGCCGCTGCCGGCGAAGTATGCCTATCTCCTCTCGGACGCGAGCGCGCTCCCCATGCTGCGCGAGGCCGTCAGGCTTCACGGTGTCTACGAGAAGGCTGGCCCCGGCTCGAACCCGGAGATCCTGTCCTGGGCTCGCGAGGTGGGTCTCGGGTCGACCTACACGGACGACGCGACGGCATGGTGCGGACTGTTCGCGGCGGTCGTCGCGAAGCGGGCCGGTTACCCCCTGGTCTCCAGCCCGCTCTGGGCCCGCAACTGGCTGAACTTCGGCACACCTGTCGCCAGCCCTGAGCTGGGGGACATCCTGGTGTTCCCGCGCGGCACCGGCGGCCATGTCGCGATCTACGTCGGCGAGGACGCTACCCACTACCACATGCTGGGCGGCAACCAGTCCGACCAGGTGAACATCATGCGCCGTGCCAAGAAGCCATTCCTCGGCGCGCGCCGGCCGAACTTCCAAGACCGAGAGCCCTCGGCGCGTCGGGTGGTTCGCCTGACTGCGACTGGCCCCGTCTCCACCAACGAAGCATAGCCCGCCGCCGGGCGGTCCCCCGGCAAACCCCACAGGTGACACATGCCCATCCTGCAGTTCCTGCGGGCGCTCGCGCTCGTCCTCATCGCCGTCGCGTTCCTCGGCGCGCCCGCCTATGCTCAGACGACCGTGGACGGCGGCTCCATCTTCGGCGTCATCAAGCCCTACCTGACGGAACTCATTGGCCTCCTCGTCGCGGCCGCGCTCACCTATGCCCTGAAGCTCCTGAAGGAGAAGACGGGCATCGACCTCGAGGCGAAGCACCGCGACACCATCCAGGTGGCGATCACCAACGCGGCGGGCCTGGTCATCGCGAAGGCGGGCGACCACATGGCCGGGCTGAAGATCGACGTGAAGAGCGAGGCCCTCGCGAAGGCGGTGACCTACGTCCTGCAGGCAGCGCCGGACGCGGTGAGCCACTTCGGCCTGAGCCCCGGCGCGCTCCGCGAGAAGATCGAGGCCAAGATCGGCGTCCTGACGGCGCCCCAGGCCAATGTTTAGCGGCGTCCTCGGGGCGCTACTCGGCGCCATCGCCTCCTTCCTGCGCGACCTGCTGGGCGACCGGCGGGCCGCGAAGACGCAGGAGGACAAGGGGCGGGCCGAGGCGAACGTGGAAGCCGAGGCCAAGGCCAGAGCCCTTCAACAGGACATCACCGATGCGACAGCAGATCCTGTTCAGAGCCGCAGCGATCTCGCTGATCGCGCTCGGCGCGGCGGGTTGTGAAACTACCCGACCCGCTTCTACCCAGCCGACCCTGACCGTCCCCGTGCGGGACTATCCGGCCGAGCGCCAGCAGCGCCTGGCCGAGGAGATCTCGTCCGCTCCGGCGGGTGCGGTCTGGCCGGAGATGATCGGCGACTACTCGACGCTACGGCGCTCAGCCTGTGCCGTAACGCCAAACCAGGCGGCCTGTCGGCGCATCTGCGCCGCAGAGCAGAACCGCCCGGCCTTCTGCCGTCGGATCTGATTTCGGCATCCAATCCGCGACCCTCGGCGTTACGTCTCCAGCAGTCACCAGACCAACGGAGGTAGCGATGAGCATCAACCAGCAGGCCAGGGACATGCAGGACTTCTTCGCCTGGCTCCTGACGGAGAAGGCACAGGCCGCCGTATCAGGGGCAATGGGGGGCGTGGTGCGCTGGCTATCGCTGCGAGAAGACTGGCGCTCGGGCTTCATCAGCGTCGTGGTAGGGGCGATCTGCTCCCTCTACCTCGGCCCGATCGCTCTGCCGGTGCTCGAGCCCGTTCTCGGCAAGATGGTGGTCGACCCGGCGTCCCGGGCCGGTCTCTCGGGCTTCCTGATCGGCCTCGGCGGCATCGCCGTGTCCGGCTTCCTGATCGACCTCTGGCAGGCGCACCGCCTGCTCAAGCGCAAGAAAGCCGACAACGAATGATCCACGCCCTGAAGTGCGCTGGACGGCGGCTGCTGCGGCAGGTCAACGGCGCCATCGTCGTCCTGTTCATGGTGGTCGCCGTCCTGGCAGTCGCAGATGAGATCGAGGGCGGAACCCTCCCGATCCTGAAGCATCAGTCCACCGAAGCGGTCCCGGCGACAGAGCCGGGGCAGGTGTGCTGGCACTGGTCGTTCATGAAGGCGCGGGACGCCGTGCCGCTGTCGTTCTCGTGGACGATGGAGCGGGATGGAAGGCGATACAGCATCATCCCCATCCCGACAGGCGGCCAGGCGCCGGTGCTATTCAGGGAGATGGCGCGTGGCACCGCTGTCGACCGGAAATTCTGCGCCCCATCACCCTCCGCCAACGGGCCGGGGCCGACCGTCGTCACTGGGTACGCCTACTATCGAACTCACGGTTTCTGGGCTGTGAGGCAGGACTTCGCTCCAGCCATCATACCCTGACTGCAGCTTCGGCCGCGAATGGCCGGAGGCGCGGTATCGCTTGCGATGCCCGTAGCCCTCCTTGGGCGGTTTCCTCTCCAACTGGCCCCGCCTGGCTATCCAGGCGGGGCTTTTTCGTCAGGAGATATGAGATGGAAAGAGCCTGCGCCTGCGGCTCCGCCATGCATCGGCGGAGAAATGGGTCGTACAGGGGGAAACCACGCGAAAAGTTCTACTGCCTACCATGCCAGCGAGATCGCCTTCGCTGCTACGACGCCGGTCCTTCAAAGCGAAGATGGAACCGAGAGAACCCAGAGAAACGCAGGGCGCACAAAGCCGTTGAGAATGCGCTGAGATCGGGCGCCCTCCGGCGGCAGTCCTGCCTGGTCTGCGGTGCCCATGGAGCCCACGCCCACCACGACGATTACGCGAACCCTCTGGACGTGGCCTGGCTCTGCCCTGCTCACCACGGAGAAAGACACAGAAGGCAGCGCCAGCGCGCCGCTGAGCCAGCATTCGCCCCTTAGCCCCGCGCCCTCACCGGCGCGGGGCCTTTTGTCGTTTCTGGCGTTGATCCGATCCGATGCCTCATGCGTTCATGGCGCATGACCATCCCGCGTCCGAAGACCACGCCCGCCGACCCTGACCACGCGCTCGATGCCGAGTTCGCGCTCGAGCCCTACTTCCAGGAACTCGCCGAGAAGGCGATGGTGGCCGACTGGACGAAAACAACGTAGCGGCGCGTATGGCAGGAAAGTGCCCTGTTGTGCGGTCATCCTCCTTTTGCCGCGACGCTGAAAGCTTTGCGAGCCTGAGGTAAACCGCTCCCGGTAGGCGACGCAGAATTAGGTGAAATTGCTCTCCGCCTCGACAATGAACAATATAAAGGCATTCGCAGGTCTCCTCCGGTTTCGGCATGCTGACTAAAGCCCTAGAACGACTTTGGAATACGGGTTGTTAGATGGTGTCAGCCGTCGGAAGCTCGCCCGACCTTGAGTGGCCTTACGAAGCGTTAAGCACTGGCAGATATAGTCCTTTGCTGCGCCGCGCGTCGCCGATAGATGGCGGTCAGATCAAGACCAGCGAGAAACCATGCGCGTCCTCAACAATATCCGTATTGCCCCGAAAATGCTTTCGACCGTGATGCTGCTCGCCGGTGTCCTAGTCGTCGTTGCGGCCACCGCTCTTTGGGAGATCAGGGAGATGGGATTGCGGGCCAGCGGTCTGACGCAGAATGGACAGCAGCTGTTGCAGGCCGGTCGTGCAACGGCCAACCTTCTCGCCTATGCGCGAAATGTTGAATTTCTCCCGGATCAGATGCCAACCGAGGAGCGAGCGCGATATCAGGCTCAAGCGCTAGCGGATTTGCGGTCGCTCGACAGTCGGCTCGAGCGGTTGGCTCCATATCTCACATCGGCCGCGGAGCTTCGCGCTATTGAGACAGTCCGGGACCGTCTGCGCCGGTACCGCGCCGAGCATGACAAGGCAGTCACTGCGGTTAGTTCCGGATCGCTCATTCAGGCCGCTCGCATAATCAAGGACGCCGCACCGCTCATCGCAGAGGCACAGGCGGCGTTGAGGGCCATCGAAGACGAAGGCGAGCGAGACGCCGCAAAACTTGGTGCTGAAGCAGTTGCGGCGGAAGCAACTGCCCTGTGGATCACCACGTCGACAGCGGCAGGTGGCATTGTCCTGGGGCTTGCCTTCGCGATCTACTTGGTCATCTGGGGTCTCGTCCGTCCGATGCGCGCCATGACCGCGGCGATGAAGGAAGTGGCGGGTGGCAACTATGATGTCGCCATTCCAGCCCAAGGGCAGAAGGACGAGATCGGCGAGCTGTCAGAGGCACTCGAAACTTTCAAGGCGAACGGGATCGAGGCGCGTCAGCTTCGGCAGGAGCAGGAAGCCGCCAAGGCCCGTGCCGAGGCTGAGCAGAAAGCCATGATGAACCGTCTCGCCGACGAATTCGAAAACGCGGTCGGCGCCATCGTCCAGTCCGTGTCGTCCTCGGCCGAGCAGCTGAAGGCAGCCGCGGGCACCCTGACGCATGCGGCGAACGAAGCGTCCGCCCAGTCAGGCGCTGTCGCGGCGGCATCCGAACAGAGCTCCGGCAATATCCAGACCGTCGCGTCGGCGACCGAGGAGATGTCGTCGTCCGTCCGCGAGATCGCCACCCAGGTCGAGAACTCGGCCGCCATGGCGTCCCGGGCGGTGGAGGGCGCCGACCGTTCTGCATCTCAGGTTCAGGAGCTCGCCGTCAAGGTGCAGGCCATCGGCAAGATTGTCGACCTCATCAGCGGTGTCGCCGCGCAGACCAATCTGCTCGCCCTCAACGCGACGATCGAAGCGGCGAGGGCCGGGGAGGCGGGCAAGGGCTTCGCTGTCGTCGCGGCCGAGGTCAAGGGCCTCGCCGATCAGACCGCGAAGGCAACCACCGAGATCGCCAACCAGATCGGCGTCATCCAGCAGGCGACCCAGGTCTGCTCCACGTCCATCGAAGGGATCGCGATGTCGATCCGCGAGATGAGCCAGGTTTCGACGGAAATCGCCGCAGCAGTCGAGGAGCAGACGGCTGCGACCGGCGAGATCTCGCGCAACGTGCAGCAGGCGTCCCAAGGAGCAAGTGAGATCGCCTCAAACATCTCCGGAGTCTCGATGGCAGTGGCCGATACAGGCGCCTCGGCGAACGAGGTCTTGGCCTCTGCTGACAATCTCGCGGGTCAAGCATCACAGCTGCGCCACCAACTCGGCCGCTTCTTGGCTGATGTCAGGGCGGCGTAAGGAAATCCACCGCACGCGCGGGCAGCACCACACGAAAAGCAAGACGGGGCCGAGGGGCGATCTCCCGGCCCCTCAACGCTTTCCGAGGCTCGCTAGGATTGCGTTGAGCTGATCTCTTATCGCGCCGGGAGCGTCGGCCGTATCCGCCAGAAAAAGACACACTTCGCACGTCTCGCGGAGGACGCCCTGCAGCTTGCTAACCATCTCGAATTTCGCATTGGGATCGAGATCGGAAATCGCCGCGGTCTGTGCTGCCTTGGCAGCGGCGTGAGCCAAAGCGTCAAGATCGCCCCAGAGTCGCCCCGTGCTATTGCCAACCGACGCTTGGGCGGTCAGGCGAGGAAAGGGGATCAATTTGAAGTCGTCGGACATTTCGCTATCACGTAACTGTCTTGGGAGCGTGAGGATACTGCATCGCCCCTACGGCCGCCAAGCGGACTTCCAACGTAGGCGCCGTTTAAAGCGATGTTGCAGGAGGACTCTGTCGAGCACACCCAGTTGACCGGCAGGTTCGCGACACATTGATCGTTAGGCAGCCATGGTTCCCGCAGTGAGGGGCGCTCATCCTGTTCGAGCGCGAGCAGTGGGCGCGGGTCCATTCCGACTAGAAGGGAAGCGTTTGGGGAGCCGCCCTGGGGCGATGCTCGAGCACTTTCACGAGCTCCAGGTTGGAGCGAATGCCGTCGGCTGTCCGCGATGCGATCTCGCTGACTTCGCAAATAAGGATGTCACCTTTCGAGAAGGCGACCTCACTCCGGTCGATCTTGTCCATGAACTCTTGGTCGAGGACGGTCACGCTCCGGACGCTCTGCCCGTCGTGCAGGCGCCACTTGTTCCCCCGCTTGAAAGACAGCGAGACGATCGAAAATGCCTTCCGGTAGCGGGACGCGAACTCGTCATCGACATTGGAGGACGCCCGAAAATAGTCCGCTTCACTCTTGTCGATCGAGACGCTCCCTTCGGGGGTAACCAGTCGGATTTCGTCGATCCCATCCTTCGATAGTGGCTCGACGACCAACTTCTCGAGGGCGGCCCGCGTCGCCGGATCGCGTGAGACCTGCAGCGCGGTCATCGACACGATGATCTCGACACCGTCAACGTTGACCTTGACCTGGTTGGGGCCGACGACCTCTTCCTTCTCGATCTTCTTGCCGCGAAGTTTCTTGATCAGCCAGATGGCCCCGCCACCAACGACCGCGGCAACAGTGCCCCCTGCGACCAGGGTTTCAACAACAGCCTTCGCAGCCTGACCGTCGTCGGACTTGTAGACCGACCTCACCGGACGCCACAGCCGTCAGTAGGACCCGGAAAGATCCTTCGTGATGCGCTCTAACCTTGAGAGAAAGGTCCGCCTCCGGCCCGACGACAATGCGGCCAGCCGCCTTCACCGCCTGACCGAGCGCCAGAAGCGCCGGCGCGAGCTCGGTGACGTCGATCTCCCCGTCTCTCACGGCGGAGCCATCGAAGATCAAATCGAAGGTGGCCTGGGTCATGCGGGACATGATCGGTGGAAGACGTTTCTTAAAAGTTGAGACTGGAGAGAAACGCAACTCCGCCAGTCGGACGACGGGCTTCGGACGGTGCATCGGGCATCAGCACTGGCGTGTCACCATGCCCCGGTTGGCGACCGTGCTCTCACTGCAGGGCGGCAACATGGCGCCATTCTGTCCAGATAACTGTCCACGAAACGAAGAAGGGCGACCCGTAGGCCGCCCTCTTCATTCGCGAGACCACTGAAAACACTGGGGTTTTCGCTGGTCGGAGTGGCAGGATTTGAACCTGCGACCCCCACGTCCCGAACGTGGTGCGCTACCAGACTGCGCTACACTCCGCCTCGCGAACAGGCCGCGTGTATAGCGGCGGTCCCGGTCCTGCGCAACCCCACACAGGCTGACTTTGCAGCGCTTCCGCAGACGTCTCGACGCACCACCCCCGGCTCCCCTAGATTGACGCCATGAGCCGACATTCCTTCGACGCCATCGCCTTCGCCGGCGGCGGTAACCGCTGTTACTGGCAGGGCGGATTCTGGGACGCCCTCACCGCCCTGCATCCGCAGAAGCCGCGCTTCGTCGTCGGCGTCTCGGCAGGCGCCTTCCAGGCCTGCTTCTCGCTGATCGGCGAGGGCGAGCGGGTGCGCCGCATCGTCATCGACGCCTGCGGCACCATCGAGCGCGAGGTGGAGTGGGGCCGGATGCTGAAGGGGCGTTCGCCCTTCGTCGTCGGCGGCCTCTATCGCGACCTGATCGCCGACGTTTTCGGCGACCTCGAGCTCGCCGCACTCAAGGCGGCTCCCGAGATTCTCATTCAGCTGACGCATCCGCCGCGCTTCATGCCGCCGCTGATCGCGGCCTATGCCGCCATCGGCGCCTACCAGGTGGAGAAGGTCTGGGCAGGCGCGGCGCATTCCCGCGCGGGCCGCCATGTCGGGCTGACGCCGAGCTGGGTGTCGACCCACGCCGTCGAATCGCGTGAAGAGCTGGTCGAGGCGCTGATGGGCACGGCCGCCGTGCCGCCGTTCATGCCGGTGGGCCTGGTCAACGGTCGGCCTGCCCTGGACGGAGGCCTCGTCGACAATCCACCCGTCGACCGCATCGCCGCCGTGGAAAAGGACGGCGGACGGACGCTGGTGCTGACCACGCGGGCGGGCCGGGCGATGCCGGAGGTGGAGAACCGGACGGTCGTGCGCCCTTCTGTGCCGATCATCACCAGCCGCTTCGCGGTGACCGACGCCGAGGCGATCCGCGCGGCCTACGAACTCGGTGTCCGGGACGGCGAGGCCTTCGCCGCCTCGCTGCGCTGAGCCTCCTCAGCCGCGCGTGTCGAGCCAGTCGGCGAGGTCCATGAACGAGGGCAGCACGACGTCGGCGTGCTCATGGAAGCGGTCCGGCACCAGCGGGCCGGAGGTCACGCCGACAGCGATGACGCCAGCAGCACGCGCGGCGTGCATGTCGTGCAGGCTGTCGCCGACCATGACGACCTCGTGCGGCGCCATCTCCCAGGCGTCGAGGAAGGCGTGGATCTGGCCCGGCGCAGGCTTGCGGCCGTGGCCCGAATCCCAGCCGACGATGAAGTCGAAGTGGTGGTCGATGCCGAGGCGTGCCGTCTGGCTCCGGGCGCCGTTCTCGGAATCGTTGGTGACGACACCGAGCACGAGGCCGCGGGACTTCAGGGCTTCGATGGCGCCGGCGGGATCGCCGATGGGGGTGAGGCCGGCGAGCCCTTCCTCGACGAAGAGCACATCCATCTCGTCCGTGACGGCCTTCGAGAAGGGCACGCCGATCGCTTCCGCCCAGAGCGGGCCGTAATCGGCGGAAGACCCGGCGACCAGCGGCGAGGTCGGCAGGAAGCGCATGGCGGCCTGGTCGAACTGCGAGGTGGCCATGAGGCGCTCGACCTTGATGGGGTCGCCCTTGGCCATGCGTTGCATCACACGAAAGGCCGCGGGGCCCCAGGTGCGGTCGAAGTCGACGAAGGTACCGTCCTTGTCGAGGAGAATGGCGCGAATGGTCATGGCAAGGCTCCTACGGCCTGCCTGTGACAGAATGGCGACGGACGGTCCAGCATGCGGCTCTGCACCGACGAGGCTTGCCATGGGCAACCGAGCGGCCTAATCCCGCCGCAACGATCGATTTCGGGCCGGTGGAGGCCTCGTCATGCGCTACATCTCGACCCGGGGCGAGGCTCCGGTGCTGGACTTTCCCGATGCCCTGCTCGCCGGGCTCGCCCGCGATGGCGGCCTCTATGTGCCCGAGAGCTGGCCGACCATGACGCCGGAGGCGATCGGCGCGCTGTCCGGGCAGCCCTATGCCGAGGTGGCGCGGCGGGTGCTGGCGCCCTTCGTCGCCGGCGCCATCCCCGCCTCCGACATGCACCGCATGATCGACGAGGCCTATGCGAGCTTCCGCCATCCGGCGGTGACGCCGCTGGTGCAGCTCTCCTCCTCCGAATGGGTGCTGGAGCTGTTCCACGGGCCAACACTCGCCTTCAAGGACTGCGCCATGCAACTCCTCGGACGGCTGATGGACCATGTCCTGAAGGCCCGCGGCCAGCGTGCCACCATCGTCGGCGCCACCTCGGGCGACACCGGCGGCGCGGCCATCGAGGCCTTCAAGGGGCTCGACCAGGTCGACGTGGTGATCCTCTTTCCCGACGGGCGCGTCTCCGACGTGCAGCGGCGGATGATGACGACGGTCGATGCGCCGAACGTCCATGCGGTCGCCATCGACGGCACTTTCGACGACTGCCAGGCCATCGTGAAGGGCCTGTTCAACAACCATGCCTTCCGCGACCGGGTGCGCCTGTCCGGAGTCAATTCCATCAACTGGGCGCGCATCGTCGCGCAGGTGGTCTATTACTTCGCCGCCGGTGCCGCCCTCGGCGCGCCGCACCGCGCCGCCCGCTATGTGGTGCCGACAGGCAATTTCGGCGACGTCTTCGCCGGCTATGTGGCGAAGCGCATGGGCCTGCCGATCTCCGAGCTGGTGGTCGCCACCAACGTCAACGACATCCTGGAGCGGACCATCCGCACCGGCCGCTACGAGGTGACGGGCGTCGTGCCGACCTCCTCGCCGTCGATGGACATCCAGGTCTCGTCGAATTTCGAGCGCCTGCTGTTCGACGCCCATGGCCGCGATGCCGGTGCGGTGAGGCGGATGATGGCAGGCCTCGCCCAGTCGAAGAGCTTCTCCATCGGCGAAGCGGCGCTGGCCTCCATCCGCGCCGAGTTCGCCGCCGCCCGCGCCGACGAGGCCGAGGTCTCAGGCATGATCAGCGCGACGCTTGGCGAGGCAGGCTACCTCCTCGACCCGCACACGGCCGTCGGGCTCGTCGCGGCGCGCAAGGTGACGGCTGACCCGGCCGTGCCGACCGTGGTGCTCTCCACCGCCCATCCCGCCAAGTTCCCCGATGCGGTGGAAGCGGCCTGCGGCACGCGCCCTGCCCTGCCCGCCTGGCTCGGCAACCTGATGGAGCGGGAGGAGCGCATCGCCCGCCTGCCGAACGAGCAGGCGGCGGTCGAGGCCTATGTTCTGGACAAGACCCGCGCGGCGGTGGCCGGCGCGGCGTGAGGCCTCACATGCCGAGATAGGCCTTGCGGACCCTGTCGTCGGCGAGCAGCGCCTCGCCGGTGCCGGAGAGCGTGATGCGGCCGTTCTCCAGCACGTAGCCGCGGCTGGCGAGCCTCAGGGACACCGCAACGTTCTGCTCGACGAGGACGCAGGTGAGCCCGCCCTCGGCGAGATCGCGGATGGTGCGCAACACGTCCTGGACGACGGTCGGGGCGAGGCCGAGCGAGGGTTCGTCGAACATGACGAGTTCCGGCTCGCCCATGAGACAGCGGCCGATGGCGAGCATCTGCTGCTCGCCGCCCGACAGGGTGCCGGCGGCCTGGCCGGAGCGTTCAAGAAGGCGCGGGAACATGGCGTAGACGCGCTCGAGATTGCGCGCCTTGTGCCGGTGGGCGCGCGGGATCATGGCGCCCATGGCGAGGTTCTCCGCCACCGACAGCGAGGGGAAGACCTGCCGGCCCTCGGCGACCTGGCCGATGCCGAGATCGCAGACCTCGTGGCTCGGCAGTCCGGTGATGTCGCGGTCCTTGAAGCGGATGGTGCCCGAGGCGGGACGATGCATGCCGGCGATGGTGCGGATGAGCGAGGTCTTGCCGGCGCCGTTGGCCCCGACGATGGCGACGATGGAGCGCTCCGGCACCTCGAGAGAGACCTTGTCGAGGGCCTGGGCGTCGCCGTGGAAGACGTCGATTTCGTGGACGAGCAGCATCTAGAGCGCCTCCGCCCCGAGATAGCTCTCGAGCACCTTCGGGTGGCGGGTGACCTCCTCGGGCGAGCCCTCGGCGATGGTGGCGCCGTGGTGGAGGACGTGGATGCGGCCGGCGAGCGCCATGGTGGCGCGCATGACGTGCTCGATCAGCAGGATGGTGACGCCCTGCCGGTTGATGTCCTTGAGGATGGCGACGATGCGATCGACCTCGGTCGGCCGGAGGCCCGCCATCACCTCGTCGAGCAGGAGAAGCCGCGGCTGCGTGGCCAGCGCCCGGGCGCATTCGAGGCGCTTGCGGTCGGGCAGGGTCAGGGACTTCGCCCTGGCGTCGCGCCGGTCCCAGAGATCGAGCTGGCGCAACACCTCGCCGGCCTTCGCCCGCGCCGCGTCCATGTCGGGCGCCCGCATCATGGCGCCGATGGTGGCGTTCTCCATGACGGTCAGTTCCGGGAAGGGCCGGACGATCTGGAAGGTGCGGGCCAGGCCGCGCCGGCAGAGCTCGTGCGGCGGCACGCCGTCGGCGCGCTCGCCGGCGAAGGTGATGGTGCCCGCGTCCGGCATCATCTCGCCGGCGATCATGTTGAACAGGGTCGTCTTGCCGGCGCCGTTGGGGCCGATCACCGCGAAGACCTCGCCCTCGTCCACGGACAGCGAGACGTTGTCGACGGCGGTCAGGCCGCGGAAGCGCTTGGTGACGCCGCGGACGTCGAGGAGCGTCGTCATTCGCGCCCCTCCGGAATGCCGAGCTTCTTCTTCAGCCAGGGCCAGACGCCGTTGGGCGACACCCAGATGATCACCATGAGAGCCGCGCCGTAGAAGACGAGGTTGACGCCGGGGATGGCGCGGCCGGCGATCTTCTCGACCACGGCGATGAGAGTCTGGCCGAGCGGCGTGAGGATGAAGGCGCCGAGGACCGGGCCGAACAGCGTGCCGAGGCCGCCGATGATGGGCGCCAGGATCATCTCGATGGAGCGGGCGATGTCGAAGGTCTGACTGGGGAAGAGGTTGTTCTGGTAGAAGGCATAGACGACGCCTGCCACCGCCGTCATCGCCGAGGAGACGAGGACCGCCGCCATCTTGGCGCGGAAGACGTCGATGCCCAGCGCGCGGGCCGCCTCGGCATCCTCACGAACCGCCAGCCAGGCGTGGCCAAGGCGGGAGCGCCGCAGTGCCGCGCAGAGGATGAAGGCGACGACCATCATGGCGAGCGCGACGTAGTAGAACAGCATCGGCCCGCCGCGCAGGTTCACCGGGCTGGCGACCGGCGAGACGGGGATGAAGAAGCCCGCCGCGCCGCCGACGAAGGACCAGTTGTCGAAGCCGATGCGGGCAACCTCGGCGAAGGCGATGGTGAGCAGCGCGAAATAGACGCCCTCGATGCCGAAGCGGAAGCCGAGCCAGCCGATGACGGCGCCGAAGGCCATGGCGACAAGTATGGCAGGCAGGATGGCGATGGCGGGCGAGATGCCGAATTTCACCCAGAGCAGCGCGCCGACATAGCCGCCGAGGCCGACATAGAGGGCGTGGCCGAGCGAGAGCTGGCCGCAGAAGCCCATCATGATGTTCCAGGCCTGGCCGACGGTGGCGAACCAGAAGATCAGGAAGAAGACCGAGAGCAGGTAGCGGTCGAGCACGGCGGGCGCCACCAGCAGCACGCCGACGAAGCCCGCGAGCAAGAGAAGCGCGCGGCGCGGCGCCTCGTCCACAAGCCTCGCGAGGATGGCGAAGGGGTTCATGCCCGCCTCCCCATGAGGCCCTGCGGCCTGAGCGCGAGGACGAGCACGAGGAGCGCGAAGGAGGCCATGGTCTTCATCGAGGGAGCGATCAGCACCGAAGCCATGGCCTCGGCGACGCCGATGAGCAGGCCGCCGACGATGGCGCCGGTCATCGATCCCATGCCGCCGATGATGACGATGGTGAAGGCGAGAAGGGTGAAGGCGGGCGCGATCATCGGCGTTGCGTCCGTCAGCGTCACCATCAGGGCTCCGGCTGCACCGACGCAGGCAAGCCCGAGGCCGAAGGTGAGCGCGTAGAGTTTCTTCACGTCGAGACCGACCACCGCGGCGCCCACGAGGTTGTCGGCGCAGGCGCGGATGGCGACGCCGGTGTCGGTGAAGCGGAAGAAGGCGAAGAGCAGAGCTGCCACGGCGAGCGCCGCCACGGCTGCATAGACACGCACCTTGTCGACGATGATGGCGCCGATCTCCCAGCTGTCGAAGGAATAGGCAAGGTTGGCGCTGCGGGCATCAGGGCCGAAGATCATCAGCGTGCCGTTGACCATGATGATGGCGAGGCCCACCAGCAGGATGAACTGCTCATGCTCCGGGCGCGACACGAAGGGATTGATGAGCGTCCGCTGCAGCCCGTAGCCGATGACGAAGAAGGCCATCGCGATCGGCAGCATCGACACGAAGGGGTCGAGGCCGAAGGAGCGGAACAGCACGAAGGCGGCGTACATCGCGACCACCGCGAACTCGCCATGGGCGAAGTTGACCACCCGGACGACGCCGAAGATGACCGAGAGGCCCAGCGCCATGAGGCCATAGACGAGGCCTGTCAGGACACCCTGGACGAGAACATTGGCATAGAGCGACCAGAGCATCTGTGCAGCGGGGGTCCCGATACGGTGTGACAGGGGCTGTTAAACCGTCGCCGCTGCCGGGGCAACAGCCGTCACGGCATGCCCGTGGCGCCCCGATGCCGCAGGCCGCGGGTCAGCGATCCATCTCGATCACATCACCCTTCAGCCAGTCCGAGCAAACGACCCCGGCGACCCGGCGTCCGGCCGCATCCCGCGCCTCGAACCGCGTCGCATCCTTGCCGGGCCCGCACCGGAACCACGCGACGCCGAGGATGCGCACCTCGGCATGGCCGGTGTCGTTCAGCTTGCGACGGGCGCGGTCCTCGTTGGAGCAGGCGGCGAGCAGGAGACCGCAACCGACGGCCGCGGCCCCCCGCAGGACCCTGCGGCGCAGGCTCAGCTCCGGCCCTGCCAGGCCGGGAAGGGCAGCACCGGCTCGGCGACCGCGACGTCCTTCGGCAGGACGACCGTGGGGACACGCTTCAGGTTCTGCACCAGGGCCGAACCGATGTTGGGGTTCTGGCCCTTGGCGTCGAAGGTGATCGGGCCGCCGATCATGATGTGCTCGGCCAGACTGGTGGCGCGCACCGCCTCCATGAGCTGGGGACCGTTGGTGGTTCCCGCCCGCTTGAAGGCGTCGGCGGCAATCAGCAGGCCTTCGAAGGCGAAGCCGGCGTTGAAGCTGTCGACGGCGAAGCGGTTGTTCGGGTTGGCCTTGGCGAAGGCCCTCTCGAAGGCCTGGGTCATGTTGGACTTGGGGTTGGCCCAGGGCAGGCCGAACATGACGAAATCGGCCAGCGGACCGAGCGCCTGGTAGAACTCCTCGTCGTAGAAGCCGGGCGAGCCGGGCGAGATGATCGCCTTCGGCTGGAAGCGCTGGCGCACCATGTCGCGCACCATCTTGATGGCGTCGGAGGCGCGGGTGACGCACATGACGAGGTCGGGATTGATGGAGCGGATCTTGGTGACCTCCACCGAGAGATCCTGGGCGCGCGGATCGTAGGCGATCTTCTCGACCAGCTCGATCGGCAGGTTCACGCGCGGCCAGATGGCGTCCATGGCGCCGCGCTGGGCCGTGCCGAAGGTGTCGTTGGCGTGCAGGAACACGGCCTTCTCGAACTTGATGTTCTTGGCGTCCATCACGTCCTTGATGAGACGCAGGCCGTTCGTCACGAGCTGGCCGCCGGTCTGGAAGTTGCGGACGAGGAATTTGTAGCCCTGCTCGGTGATCTGCGGGGCGGCCGCGACATTGACCACGAAGGGCACCTGCCGCTGCTCGGTCACCTGGGCGATGGCGAGGGTGTGGCCGGAATCGAAGGCGCCGGTGAGGACGTGGCAGCCGTCATTGATGGCGCGCTCGGCCTGGGTGCGGGCGACGTCGGCGTTCGACTCGGTGTCGATGTGGACGATCTCGACCTTGTAGCCGAGCTGGGCGAGCAGTTCCGGCGCAGCGAGGACGCCGCGATGCATCGACTGGCCGGCCTGGGCGAAGAAGCCCGAGCGTGGCAGCAGCGAGCCAATCTTCAGCGTCTGTGCTTGCGCCCTGACGATGCCAGGGGCGGCGAGAGTCGCGGCGGCGCCTGCCATGGCGGTGCGGCGGGTGATTGCGATTGTTGTCTTCATCGGTTCCTCCCTGGATCCGAATGCTTGTCCATCTCGGATCGCCTGATGGCGCGATCTTACGCGAAGACGCGCCGAGGGAAAGCAGGCGCGACGCAGGGCCGCGCCGCTGGCCCGCGCCTCTCGCTCAGGCCAGCGTCTTCTGCTCGAAACGGCAGATGTCGGCGATCAGGCAGCGCGGGCAGTCGGGCTTCGCCGCCTTGCAGACGTAGCGTCCGTGCAGGATGAGCCAGTGGTGGGCGTGGAGACGGTAGGTGTCCGGTACAACCCTCTCGAGCCCGAGCTCGACGGCGAGAGGCGTCTTGCCGACGGCGAGGCCCGTGCGGTTGGCGACCCGGAACAGGTGGGTGTCCACGGCGATCGTCGGAATGCCGAAGGCCATGTTCAGCACCACGTTGGCGGTCTTGCGGCCGACGCCCGGCAGCTTCTCGAGGGCCTCGCGGTCCGCCGGCACCTCGCCGCCGTGCTCCTCGATCAGCCGCTGCGACAGGGCGATGACGTTCTTTGCCTTGTTGCGGAAGAGACCGATCGTCTTGATGTAGCCGATCAGCTTCTCCTCGCCGAGCGCCACCATCTTCCGCGGCGTGTCGGCGACCTGGAACAGCGACCGCGTCGCCTTGTTGACGCCGACGTCGGTTGCCTGCGCCGAAAGCACCACGGCGACCAGCAGCGTGAAGGCGTTGACGCTCTCGAGCTCGCCCTTCGGCTCGGGCTCGACCTCATGGAAGCGGAAGAAGATCGCCGCGACCTCCTGAGGGGTGAGCCCATCGCGTTTGCGTCGTTTCGCGGCAACCCTGGCCGCCACGGTGTTGGCGATGGCCTTGGCCGGGCGCCGGGTCGGCGAGGCGCCCTTGCGGGTCGGCTTTCTGGGAGTGGTCGGCGCGCGCATGACCGTCGTATAGTCGCAGGCCATGAACCACGGCAACATCTCCGGGACGATCACGGCAGGCGATGCGGACGGCTCCGCTGATGCGCCTCTGTTCGCCGCCATCCTGACGCCACACCGCTCCATGGGCTGGCCCGGCTTCATCGCCGTCATGGCGGCGGTCGGCGCCGTCAATCTCGTCGGGGCTGTCGTCTTCGCTGCGGTCGGCGCCTGGCCGGTGCTGCCCTTCCTGGGGCTCGACGTGCTGATCATCTTCCTCGCCTTCCGTGCCAACTACCGGCATGCGCGCGCCTTCGAGGAGGTGGTCATCACGCCGCAGGAGATCCGCATCCGCAAGGTGAGCTGGCACGGACGCGCGCGCGAGTGGCGATTCAATCCCGCCTGGACGCGGCTGAACCAGACGCGCGACGAGGAGGACGGTCACGTCGTCGCCCTGACGCTCGACGAGGGCCGGCGGCGCCTCGACATCGCGACCTTCCTGCCGCCCGTCGAGCGCGACGGGTTCGGCAAGGCCCTCCGGCTCGCTCTCGACGAGGCGCGGCGCGGCCCGACGCGCTCTCGGTTCGATTGACGTTCTCCAACAGCAACAGGCAGGCAAGCATGGCCGGATCGGTCGACCGCGTCAGGGAGGCGCTGAGATCAAAGGGGCACCCCGACGACATCGTCACCTTTCCAGACAGCACGCGAACGGCCGTGGAAGCCGCCGCGGCCGTCGGCTGCGAGGTGACGCAGATCGCCAAGTCCATCCTGTTCCGCGCCGGCGACACGCCTGTCCTGGTGGTCGCCTCCGGCGCCAATCGGATCGACGCCGCCAAGGTGGAGGCCGAAGTCTCCTCGCCCGTACAGCGCCCCGACGCGGCGTGGGTGCGTCAGGTGACCGGCTTCGCCATCGGCGGCGTCTCGCCGGTGGGACACCTGACGGCGCCGACGGTGCTGATCGACCAGGACCTCGCCGCCCTCGACCCGATCTGGGCAGCGGCGGGCGCACCCAATGCTGTCTTCCGCACCGGCTTCGCCGAGCTCGTGCGGATCAGCGGCGGGCGGGTCGCGGACATCAGGGAATAGGCCGAAGACCCGCAGGAATCGGGTGGCTGCGAGCCCGGCGGCGCGCCACATTGCATCCATGTCACCGACCGGGAGCCTCCTCATGCTGAACGTCGTCCAACTCGAACAGCACGGCACGCCGATCCGTCTCGCGGAAGCCGCCGACGACTACGAAATCGTCCGCCGCACCCTCGCCTTCATCACCGACCACTGGCGCCGCCAGCCGACGGTGGAGGAGATGGCCGGCCATGTCGGCCTGTCGCCGGGGCACCTGCACCACCTGTTCCGCCGCTGGGCGGGTCTGACCCCGAAGGATTTCCTACAGGCCATCACGCTCGACGCCGCCCGCGCCCTGCTGCGCGACGAGGCGACCGTGCTCGATACGGCCTACGAGGTCGGCTACTCCGGGCCGGGGCGACTGCACGACCTCTTCGTCACCCACGAGGCCATGTCGCCCGGCGAGTTCAAGTCGGGCGGCGAGGGGCTGACCATGCGCTACGGCTTCCACCCCTCGCCCTTCGGGCTGGCCATCGTGGTGGCGACCGACCGCGGCCTTGCCGGCCTCGGCTTCTGCGATGGCGGCGGCGAGCCCTCGGCGCTGGCCGACATGAAGGGACGCTGGCCGAAGGCCGCCTTCGTCGAGGATGCGGCCGCGACCGCTCCCCTCGCGGAGCGCGTCTTCGATCCGAAGGCCTGGGCCGGCGACCGGCCGCTGCGCGTCTGCCTGATCGGCACCGATTTCGAGGTGCGGGT
Organism: uncultured Hyphomicrobiales bacterium; assembly: GCA_964587395.1. Taxonomy (GTDB): domain Bacteria; phylum Pseudomonadota; class Alphaproteobacteria; order Rhizobiales; family Phreatobacteraceae; genus Phreatobacter. The sequence continues at coordinate 11,649 of CAZPMD010000004.1, read as the reverse complement.
GTGGGAGACGCTGCTCCGCATCCCCATGGGCAAGGCGACGACCTATTCGACCATCGCCAGCCATATCGGCAAGCCGACCGCGGCCCGCGCGGTGGGCGCGGCGGTTGGCAAGAACCCGATCTCCTTCGTCGTGCCGTGCCACCGTGTGCTCGGCCGCTCGGGTGCGCTCACCGGCTACCACTGGGGCCTGACGCGCAAGCAGGCGATGCTCGGCTGGGAGGCCGGACACGCGGGGTGAGACCCTGTCGGAAGGCCCATGGCTCCCCTGCCCCGCCCGCGGGTGGATTTCAGTCCGCGGCCGGCTAGAAGTGCAGGGTGACAAGCACCCTTCCCGCCGCCGTATCCCCCGTCGTCAACCACCGGCGCGTCCTCGCCATCGCCGTGCCGATGATCTTCGCGCATGTGACGACGCCGCTGCTCGGCATCGTCAGCGCCACCGCGATCGGCAGGCTGGGCGATGCGACGGCACTCGCCGCCGTGGCGCTGGGCGCCGTCATCATCGACGTGATCTTCTGGGCCTTCGCCTTCCTGCGGATGGGCACCATCGGCCTGACGGCGCAGGCGCTCGGCCGCGCCGACGATACCGAGCGGCGCGCGGTGATCGCCCGCGCGCTGCTGCTGGGAGTCCTCTGCGGCGTCGCCCTCATCGTCCTGCAGAGGCCACTGCTCTGGCTGTTCTTCAAGGCCATGGGCGCGTCGGAGGCCGTGACTGCCGCTGCGGACACCTATGTGTCGATCCGGCTGCTCTCGGCGCCGGCCGTCTTCATCAACTTCGCCATTCTCGGCTGGCTCCTCGGGCAGGCCCGGACCATGACGGGCCTCGTCCTGCAGGTCGTCATCAACGTCGCCAACATGGCGCTGACCGTGCTGTTCGTCTCCGTCCTCGGCCTCGGCATCAGCGGCGCGGCAACCGCCAATGCCTTGTCGGAGTACGGCGGCGCGGTGATCGGCCTCGTCATCGTCCTGTCGTCCCTCGGCGGACGTTTCGGCGTGGCGCTCAGCGTCATCCTCGACCGCGCCCGCATCGTCCGCACCATCGCCATCAACCGCGACATCATGATCCGAACGGCCGCCCTCGTCGGCTCCTTCGCCTTCTTCACGCGACAGGGCGCGGTCGGTGGCGACACGGTGCTGGCGGCCAATGCCATCCTCATGAACTTCGTCGGCATTGTCGCCTTTCTCCTCGACGGCTTCGCCACCTCGGCCGAACAGCTCGGCGGCCAGGCGGTCGGCGCGCGGGACGAGCGCGCCTTCCGGCGGGCGGTGCTCCTGTCGACCTTCTGGGCGGTGATCTTCGGGACGCTCGCCTCCGTGGCCTTCCTCGCCGGTGGCGGCCATGCGATCGACTTCGTCACGACCTCCGAGACCGTGCGCGCCGAGGCGCGGCGCTACCTGCCCTACATGGCGCTGACGCCCTTCACCGGCGTCATGGCCTTCCTGTTCGACGGGGTGTTCATCGGCGCGACCTGGACTGTCGCCATGCGCAACTGCATGGTCGCGGCCATGGCGACCTTCATCGCGGCGTGGTGGCTGCTTCAGGGCTACGGCAATGACGGACTTTGGATCGCCTTCCTGATCCTTCAGGCCGTACGCGGGCTCTACCAGGGGCTGGTGCTGCCCGGCCTGATGCGATCGACCTTCAGGTAAGGCGCCAGTCGGCGTTGGATTTGCCGACGAGATCGGTGACCGACGACAGTCCGTCGCGCATGAGACGGGCGGTCAGCCCCTCCTTGATCTCGCCAACGAGGCCAAAGCCCTTGAACACCATCGCGGAGTAGAGCTGTACCAGCGTCGCACCGGCGGCGATCTTGGCATAGGCGTCGTCCGCCGAGGCGATGCCACCGACGCCGACGAGCGGGAACTGTCCCTCGACGCGCCGGTAGGTCTCGGCCAGCATCTTCGTCGATTTGTCGAAGAGCGGCCGGCCGGACAGGCCACCCGTCTCCTTCGCGGTCGCCTGATCCTTCAGGCCGGCGGGGCGGTCGATGGTGGTGTTCGAGACGATCATGCCGTCGATGCCGCGCCGGCGGCTGACCCGCACCATGTCGTCGAGGCCGTCGAGGCTGAGGTCGGGCGCGACCTTCACGAGGATGGGCCGCCCCGGCGCCGCCTTGTCGCGCGCCTCGACGCAGCGGGCGAGGACGTCGTCCAGGAAGCTCGCCTGCTGCAGGTCCCGAAGGCCCGGCGTGTTGGGCGAGGAGACGTTGACCGAGAGATAGGAGACGTGGGGCGCGAGGCGCTCGACCAGCAGGCCGTAGTCGGCGACGCGGTCGGTGGAATCCTTGTTCGGCCCGATGTTGACGCCGACGATGCCACCGCGGCGGGTGCGCGCGGCGAGACGGCGGGCCACGGCTTCGACGCCGTCCGAGTTGAGCCCGTAGCGGTTGATCACGGCCTCGTCCGGCACGAGGCGGAAGACTCGCGGCTTCGGATTGCCCGGCTGCGGCTTCGGGGTGACCCCTCCGACCTCGACGAAGCCGAAGCCGAGCCGGAGCGCCGCATCCGGCACCTCGGCGTTCTTGTCGAAGCCGGCCGCAAGGCCGACGGGATTGGGAAAGCTGAGGCCGAAGGCCGAGACGGCGAGGCGCCGGTCATCGGTCCCGCAGGACGGCAGCGGCAGGGTCTTTAGCGCGGCGATGGCGAGGTTGTGGCCGGTCTCCGGATCGGTGGAGAGGAGGACCGGGCGGGCGAGGCGCGAGGCGATGGCGAGGAGCGACATGACCCATGTTTGGCACCGGAAAGCGGGGGCGGCAAGGGTGTCGAAGCAATGCTCCCACCCCCGACCCCTCCCCGCCGAGACGCGCGGGCGCGGCGACCTGCGTCACAGCCTCACGATCTTGGCATCCACCGGCCATTCCAGCGACTTCAGCGCCTGGGCGAGATCCTCGATCAGGTCTTCCGGGTCCTCAAGGCCGACCGACAGGCGCAACAGGCCGTCGGTGATGCCCATCTCGAGCTTTTCGGCGGGCGTGAAGCGGTCGTGCGTCGTGGTCGGCGGATGGGTGATGAGGCTCTTCGCATCGCCGAGATTGTTGGAGATCTTGATGATGTTCAGGGCGTTGGCGACGCGGAAGGCGCCGGCCTTGCCGCCCTCGACCTCGAAGGCGACCAGGGTCGACCCGCCGCGCATCTGGCGCTGGGCGAGCTCGTACTGCGGATGGTCCTTCCGTCCAGGATAGATGACCTTCGTGATGCCCGGCATTGCGGCAAGCGCGTCGGCGACCTTGGCCGCACTCTGCGCCTGGCGCTCGACACGCAGCGGCAGGGTCTCCAGGCTCTTCAGCACCACCCAGGCATTGAACGGGCTCATCGCCGGGCCGGTCTGGCGCAGGTACTGGTAGACATTGTCCTGGATGAACTGCTTCGAGCCGAGGATGACGCCGCCGAGGCAGCGGCCCTGGCCGTCGATGTGCTTGGTCGTGGAATAGACGACGCAGTCGGCGCCGAGTTGCAGCGGGCTCTGCATCATCGGGGTGGCGAAGACGTTGTCGACAGTCACCTTGATGCCGGACTTCTTGGCGATCCGGCAGATCGCGGCAATGTCATAGACCTCGAGGGTCGGGTTGGTCGGGCTCTCGAGGAAGAAGACCTTGGTGTTGGGCCGGACCGCCGCCTCCCACTGGGCGAGATCGGCGCCATCGACCAGGGTCGATTGCACGCCGAAGCGGGGCAGCAGCGTCTCGATGATGTAGCGGCAGGACCCGAACAGCGCCTTGCAGGCGACGACATGGTCGCCGGCCGAGAGCTGGCCGAACATCGCGGCGTTGACCGCGGCCATGCCGGTGGCGGTCGCCTTGGCGGCCTCGGCGCCTTCGAGGAGGGCGATGCGGTCCTCGAACATCTGCACGGTCGGGTTGGAGAAGCGGGCGTAGATGAAGCCGGGATCGGTGTTCTTGAACCGCGCCTCGGCCTGCTCGGCGCTGTCGTAGACGTGGCCCTGGGTGAGGAACAGAGCTTCCGAGGTCTCGCCGAACTCCGAGCGGATGGTGCCGCCATGGACGAGGCGCGTCGCCGGCCGGACACGGGAGGGATCGAAGGGCTTCTTCATGGCTCGTCCTCGAGGCAGTGCGGGGCACTTGTCCCCGGAAAAAACAAAACCCGACCTGGCAAAAGCCGAGGCCGGGTTGATCCCGCGCGCCCGGCCTTTTAGCGAATTGTTTAGCGTGGTTCGCAAGCCGGCCGGCCAAATCTCCACGTCGTGGAAGCTTGGTAGGCGGGCCTCGGGAAAGCGTCAAGTGTTTTGTTCGTTTTGACGAACGCTTCGTTCGTCGGAGTTGGCCGCATGCTGGGTGACACGGTTCAGGGCATTCTGCCGTCGCAGGCGATCGACGATCTGGTGGCGCGCGGCGCCATCCGTATCGCCCGCGCGCTGGACTCTGACCAGGTGCAGCCGGCGTCCCTCGATCTCAGGCTCGGAACGCGCGCCTACCGCATCCGCGCGAGCTTCCTGCCGGGCCCCCATACCACGGTCGCCGACCGCCTGCAGTCCCTCGCCCTGCACGAGTTCGATCTGACGCGCGGTGCCGTCCTGGAGACCGGCTGCGTCTATCTCGTCGAACTGCTGGAAGGGCTGGCGCTCCGCGACGGGATCGCGGCCACCGCCAACCCGAAGAGCTCCACAGGCCGCCTCGACGTCTTCACCCGTGTCATCCTCGACCGGGCCCAGGCCTTCGACACGATCCCCGCCGACTACGAGGGGCCGCTCTACCTGGAGATCTCGCCGCAGACCTTTCCCATTCTCGTGCGCACGGGCTCGCGCCTGTCGCAGATGCGGTTCCGGCGCGGCAAGGCGGAACTCGGGCTCGACGAACTCAATGGCCTGCAGGAGACGGAACGCCTGGTCGATACCGGCGCCCCGGTGGTGGGGCCCGTCGGCATCGCGGTGTCGATCGACCTCAAGGGCGAGGCCTGGGGCGGGCTCCTCGGCTATCGCGCCAAGCGCCATTCCAGCGTCATCGACGTCGACAGGAAGGCCGCGCACGACGTGCTCGACTTCTGGGAGCCCATCCAGGAACGCGGCAAGGGCGAGATGATCCTCGACCCCGACGAGTTCTACATCCTCGCCTCCAAGGAGGCGGTGGTGGTTCCCCCGGACTATGCGGCGGAGATGCTGCCCTTCGATCCGCTGGTGGGCGAGTTCCGCGCGCACTATGCCGGCTTCTTCGACCCCGGCTTCGGCCACTCCTCGGCCGGTGGACGCGGCGCGCGGGCCGTTCTGGAGGTGCGCTCGCGCGAGGTGCCATTCATCCTCGAGCACGGGCAGATCGTCGCGCGCCTCGTCTACGAGCGGATGACCGAGCGTCCGACAAGCCTCTACGGGCAGGTCGGTTCGAACTACCAGGCCCAGGGCCTGAAGCTGTCGAAACACTTCCGGTAGCAGGCTCGCTCAGACCCCCGACAGCTGCTGCTCCACCAGCCGCGCGAAGCAGCTGGCGCCGATGGGGAGAAGCTCGTCGTTGAAGTCGTAATGACCGTTGTGGACGGGCACGGCCTTGTGCGTCTCCGTCACCTGCCCGAGCAGCATGAAGGCGCCCGGCGCCTTCTCCAGATAGTAGGCGAAGTCCTCGCCGGCGGTGAGCGAGGGCAGGTCCGTCTTGATCAGGTCATCGCCCACCACGTCGCGCGCCGCCGCCTCGAAGGCGGAGGCCTCCTCCACCGTGTTGATGGTCGGCGGGTAGGAGCGCTTGTAGTCGAGGATGAGTTCCACCCCGTGGGCGGCGCAGATCCCGTTGACCGTCTGGTGGAAGAGCTCGTCCATGGCCTTGCGGGTGGCGGGCTTCAGGGTGCGGATGGTCCCGGACATGGTGACGGTCTCCGGGATGACGATCTGCGAGGTTCCCGCGTGGAACATGCCGATGGAGAGCACCACGGTGTCGTGGGGGTCCATGCGGCGGCTGACGAGGTTCTGCAGCGCGCCATAGATCTGCACGGCGCAGGGCAGCGGGTCGAGGCCGCGATGCGGCTGGGCGGCGTGGCTGGAGCGGCCCTTCACGGTGATGGTGAAATAGTCGACCGCCGCGAGCACCGTGCCGGGGCGGATGGCCGCCGTGCCGAGCGGCAGGTCCCAGGCATTGTGGATGCCATAGACCTGGTCACAGGGAAACTTCTCGAACAGGCCGTCGCGCAGCATCTCCGCGGCGCCCGTGAGCCCCTCCTCCGCCGGCTGGAAGATGAGGTGGACGGTGCCGGAGAAGTTGCGCGTCTCTGCGAGGTAGCGGGCGGCGCCGAGCAGCATGGTGGTGTGGCCGTCATGGCCGCAGGCATGCATGCGGTTCTCGTAGGTGCTCTTGTAGGGAAGGTGGTCGTTGAGCTCGGGCATGGGCAGCGCGTCCATGTCGGCGCGCAGGCCGATCTTGCGGTTGCCGGGCCGGCCATGGATGACGCCCATGATGCCGGTCTTGCCGAAGCCGCGATGCACCTCGATGCCCCAGGATTCCAGCTTCTCGGCGACGATGCCGGAGGTGCGGACCTCCTCGAAGCCGATCTCCGGATGGGCATGGAAGTCGCGCCGCCATTCCGTCATCTCGGGGTGGAACTGGGCGATCCGATCGATGACGGCCATGGCATTCCTCGCGGCGGGCGGCTGGGGATGACCGGAAGGCTATCGGCCCAGTCTCGCCACGCCAATGGGTGCGCCGCAGCGCAGCCCTGCGCCTGTCAGGACCGGCGGAAGGTGAGGTAGCAGGGCGTGCGCCCCTCGCGCAGCGCCTTGGCCTCGTAGCGCGTCGACTGCCAGTTCGGCCAAGGCGTTGCCCAGTCGGCGGCGGTTCGCGCCGCGAAGGTGAAGTCCGGTGCGCGCAGGAGATGTTCCAGCGTCCACGCGGCATAGTGGTCGATGTCGGTGGCGAAGCGGAACTCGCCGCCGGGTTTGAGCATGCGGGCGAACTCGGCGACGGTGCGGTCCGAGACGAAGCGCCGCTTGTGGTGCCGCGTCTTCGGCCAGGGATCGGGATAGAGCAGATAGACGATGTCGAGCGAGGCATCGGGGAACCACGGCAGCAGCACACCCGCGTCCTCGGTGTGCAGGCGGACATTGTCGAGGGTGCCGCGCTCGATCTCGGCGAGCATCTTGGCCATGCCGTTGACGAAGGGCTCGACGCCGACGAAGCCGAGATGGGGATGGGCGGTCGCCTCGCGCACGAGATGCTCGCCGCCGCCAAAACCGATCTCGAGCACAAAACCGTCGAGCGGTCGCGGGAAGA
>CAZPMD010000004.1:0-4437 GCA_964587395.1 uncultured Hyphomicrobiales bacterium | reverse complement strand
GCAGGCGCGGCAGCAGCGTGTCGAACAGGTCGGCCTGATGCGGGCGAAGAGCCTTGCCCTTGCGCCGTCCGAAGAAGGAGCCCTGCCCCGCGAGGCGCTTGTCGTCGGTCATGGTCGGATCGGTCATCGCATGTCTTGGAGCATCATTCTGCACGGAAGAAGTGCGTCCTTCGAGGCTGGCCTTTCAGGCTCGCACCTCAGGATAAGGAGGCTGGTGGACCGCACGCTGGCCGGGAGAATGGGGGCCGGAGGACGCTCGAGCGCCGCCGATGCCGATCATCGCCCTCCTCATCCTGAGGTGCGAGCGCAGCGAACCTCGAAGGATGCTCTTCATCGGTGCAAGGCCGGGTCTTGGCAAGGCCGTTCAACAGAAAAGGGGGCCAGCGGCCCCCTTCCCTATCGATCCTGGAGCAGGTCGCCTCAGGCGGCGACCGCTTCCTTCAGCTTGGCGACGAGGTCAGTCTTCTCCCAGGAGAAGCTGCCGTCACGGCCGGCCTTGCGGCCGAAGTGGCCATAGGCGGAAGTGCGGGCATAGATGGGCTTGTTGAGGCCGAGATGCTCGCGGATGCCGCGCGGCGAGAGATCCATGACCTCGGCCAGCGCCTTCTCCACCTTTGCCTCGTCGACGCCGGCCTTCGCCGTGCCGTGCAGGTCGACATAGATCGACAGCGGCTTGGCGACGCCGATGGCGTAGGAGAGCTGGATGGTGCAGCGGTCGGCGAGCTTGGCGGCGACCACGTTCTTGGCGAGGTAGCGCGCGGCATAGGCGGCCGAACGGTCGACCTTGGTCGGATCCTTGCCGGAGAAGGCGCCGCCGCCGTGCGGGGCCGCGCCGCCGTAGGTGTCGACGATGATCTTGCGGCCGGTCAAGCCGGCGTCGCCGTCCGGGCCGCCGATGACGAACTTGCCGGTGGGGTTGATCCACCACTTGCAGTCCTTGGCGATCTCCAGGCCCTCGAGCGTCTCGCGGATCACCGGCTCGACGATCTTCTGGACGTCCTTGGAGGTGAGCTTCGGATCGAGGTGCTGGGTCGACAGCACGATCTGGGTGACCGCGGCCGGCTTGCCGTTCTCGTAGCGGATGGTGACCTGGCTCTTGGCGTCCGGGCCGAGCTTGCCGCAGTTGCGCTCGCCGGCCTTGCGGTACTTGGTCAGGTTCTCGAGGATCTTGTGGGCGTAGTAGATCGGCGCCGGCATGAGCTCGGGGGTCTCGCGGCAGGCATAGCCGAACATGATGCCCTGGTCGCCAGCGCCCACGTCCTTGTTGCCGGCCTCGTCGACACCCTGGGCGATGTCCGCCGACTGCGGGTGCAGCAGCACGTCGATCTTGGCCTTCTTCCAGTGGAAGCCGTCCTGCTCGTAACCGATCGCCTTGATCGCCTTGCGGGCCACCGACTTGAACTTGGAGGGGTTCACCAGCGGGTTGCCGTGGGCGTCCTTCACGATCTTGCCGTCCTTGCCCTTCTTCAGCAGCGAATCCGGCACGCGGACCTCACCGGCGATGACGACGCGGTTGGTGGTCGCCAGCGTCTCGGCGGCAATGCGGACGGAAGCAGCGGGAACGCCGGCCTTGGCGGCTTCCTTGAAGACCAGATCGACGATCTCGTCGGAGATGCGGTCGCAGACCTTGTCCGGATGACCTTCGGACACGGATTCCGACGTGAAGAGGTAGGAACTGCGGGACACGAAACGTCCTCCAGAAGCAAGGGCCCACGGGGATCGCGGGGCGAGGCGCCGTCGATATCGGTGGCACCATGAACCGGATTTGAACATCCGCACGCCAGAAAGCGGCGCGGCTGCCGGGGGGCGCGCAAGGGGCGCGACACCCAAACCGGCGAGGGTTCTGGCAACAGCTTGTTCGGCGGTCAAGTCCGAATATGACAAAAAGGCCGATTCGTTCGCGAAAAAGAACGATCAAGGCCCATTTGCCGCCGGAGGATCAGTGTCGTCCGGTCAGGCCGGCTCGTCCTCGTCGCCCGCGATGGCGGCAACGAGATCGACGATCTTGCGGCGCACCTTGGGGTTCTTGATCCGGATGAAGGCCCGGTTGAGCGCGAGGCCCTCGCTGGTCGACAGGAAATCGGCGACGTAGGAGGCAGCGCCGACATCGGAGAAACCACCTTCCGGAGCCGGCTCGCCGGAGGGCGCACCCTCGAAGAAGAACGACACGGGAACGGAGAGAATGGCGGCGATCTGCTGCAGCCGGCTGGCGCCGATGCGATTCGTGCCCTTCTCGTATTTCTGCACCTGCTGGAAGGTCAGGGCGAGGCGTTCGCCCAGCTTCTCCTGACTCATTCCCAGCATCATCCGGCGCATTCGGACGCGGCTGCCAACGTGCTTGTCGATCGGGTTCGGGGTCTTCTTTACAACCATCAACGACTCTCCGTGCCTCCGCACGCGGTTACCAGACCCACGGACATCCCCCCCGACAGTGGCAGTTCCCGCTTCCCCGCGCGAGTCTCAATATTGCACCATAGCGCCCGCACCATGGCTCACAATCCGCGCCCGCGACAGTCGCAAACCTGCTTATGGCTAATTGTCCAGATCGTTACAAGTAAATTGACGCGCATTCATTTTGTCACATGGGATGTCTGGGCTTCCGCCGCCCGGAACCCAGCAGAATGAACAGGATTCCGGTGCACACCACAGCGAGGGGGAGGTGCCCGGCGCGGGCGAACACGGTTCGCGGCAGGGCCTTCGGCAGATCGGCGTCGAGCACATCGCGCGCGCCGAGCGGCAAGGACCGCAGGACCCGTCCGGTCGGATCGACGACGGCGGAGATCCCGTTGTTGGCGGCGCGGACGACGGGAAGTCCCTCCTCGACCGCCCGGACAGCCGTCTGGTGCATGTGCTGGTAGGGGCCCGGCGTGACGCCGAACCAGGCGTCGTTGGTGATGTTCAGGAGCCATTGCGGTCGCTGGTCCGTCGCCGTCACCGCGCCGGGAAAGATCACCTCGTAGCAGATCAGGATTCCGACGGCCGGAGCGCCGGGAACCCGCAGGGTGCGGCGACGGTCACCGGCCGAGAAGCCGCCCCTCTGGCGGGTGATCGCCTCCAGGCCCAGCGCCTCCAGCCGCTCATGGAACGGCAGATATTCACCGAAGGGCACGAGGTGCACCTTGTCATAGGTCTCGCCGATGACGCCCTCGTGGTCGATGACGTAGGCGGAGTTGAAGACGCGGGGATCGCGTCGTCCCGGAAGGGGCTCGTCCGGCCTCGCCGCGCCGGTGATGAGAGTGACGCCCGGCGGAATCAGGCCGGCGATCTTCGACAGCGCCTCGCGATCCCAGATGAGGAAGAAGGGAAAGGCCGATTCGGGCCAGATGACATGGGTGACGTCACGGATGCCGGACCGTTCAGGCGAGGTCGGCTTGTCGGACAGCTCGGCGTAGCGGGCGAGAATGGCGTCGCGGGCCTCGGGCCGGAAGCGCTGGTCCTGCGGAATGTCGGGCTGGACGATGCGGAGCTTCACGTCGGGAACGAAGGCGACTTCGGTGGTCGAGACGCGCCATCCGCCGAACAGGGCGAGGCACATCAGCGAGAGGATCGCACCTGCCGGCACCGCCCAGCGCGCCGTCGGGGCCGCATCCTCGTCGCCGAGGACCGTGGGACTGGCGAAGACGAGGACGGCCACCAGCGTCAGTCCGTAAACGCCGACCACGGACGCCCCCTGGGCGAGCCAGAGATACTGCGTCAGCGCATATCCGTAGAGGTTCCAGGGAAAGCCGGTGAGCAGCGTTCCGCGGAGGAACTCCGCCACCATCAGGCCGAGAGCCAGCGCAAGGATGCGCCGGGCGCCAGGCCGCCAGAGAAGCCGCGCCAGCATCGCCCCGAACGCGGTGAACAGGGCGAGCCCGGCCGGCAGCAGCGTCACGGCGGCGGGCAGCAGCCAGGCAAAGCGGTCGGCCTCCACCAGAAAGGCCGAGCCGATCCACCAGAGGCCGGCGAGATGATAGCCGAAGCCGAACCACCAGCCGGTCCTGCCCGCGGCAAGAACCGTTCGCCAGCCGCCGCCCGCCGCCGAGGCGCCGTCGAGAAGCCAGACGAGAAGCGGGAAGCTGATCGCCAGAACGGGAAAGGCGCCGAAGGGCGGCATGGCGAGGGCGCCGAGGGCTCCGGCGCCAAAGGCGATGCCCGTCCGCTTCCACCCCCAGGCGAGAATCACCGCCCGCGCGACATCGCGGATCGTCACGGCGCCGCGCCCTTCTGCATGCCTGACGAATCGTCGGGGAACCGGCTCATGGACTGCGTGTCGTTCAGCCGGCCCTCCCGGTCAAGCGGCGGCCCGCTCAGCCGCCCTTGTCGGCCTGGCCGGGGGGAAGCGTCGTCCCGCTCTGCACCGCCGGCGCCGGCAGGCCCTGTGCGGGCACAGATGCCTCGGCGACGGGGGCCGGGGCGCCCCGCGGCGTCGATGCCGCGGCGGCGGCGGCCGACTGC
>CAZPMD010000003.1:67733-92557 GCA_964587395.1 uncultured Hyphomicrobiales bacterium | reverse complement strand
CATGCCGGGAGGCAGATGGGAATCCCACCAGCCCGTTTATGGGTTTTCGCCCTAGTTTGTCATCCAGCGACGTTTAGAGCCTCGGCGGGTTTTGCGCGGGATTGCGCAGCGGTGGTGAGCTTGGCGGCATAAGCCGCCGGCGGGATGTATCCGAGCGCCGAGTGGGGGCGCCGGAGGTTGTAGTCGTCGACCCAGGCGGAGATTCTGATCCCCTGCGGTCCTCGCCCCACCAACCCGTAGTCAGTCGATGATCACAGCCATCCATGGGTCGAAACGCTGCCAGGAGATGTTTGCTCCGGCCGGCGTAGCGGATGTCCGCGGCGCGGGCGCAGAGCGAACCTTCGGCAATGGGCGCCAACCGTCCGACACGGACGTACCTCCATCGCCCCTCTGAGGCATGGCTGTCAGTTGGCGCGACGCGTGCTCATTGCTGTGCGTTCCGCGCCAGCCACGCCCGCATCTCGGCGATCTCGCGCTCCTGCTCGCGAATGATGTCGGCAGCCCACTTGCGGACCTGCTCGTCCTTGCCGTGCTCCAGCACCACCTTCGCCATGTCGATCGCGCCCTGGTGGTGGGGGATCATGCCGCGGACGAAATCGATGTCGGCGTTTCCGGAGAACCGGATGTCCATGTCGCGGTGCATCCGGTCGTTGGCGGCCCTGAACGCTGCGACAGACGGGTGCTCGCCCGAAGCGGTCCCGGTGGCTGCACCGCCGTGCTGGTGAGTTGGCGCAGGAACGGCGGCTGGGCCCTGCTGGCCCTGCGCCGGTGCGGCCTGACCATGGTGGCCCTGGCCGTGATGGCCGTGACCATGCTGCTGGGCGGTTGCCACGGCAGTGGTGGCGAGAAGCAGGGAGCCGGCAAGAGCGGCAGCAAAGACACGGGATGTCATGACGATAGCCTCCATGGGATGAGTCCCGATCGCGCCTAGAAGCGCGCCTGAACAGTGGCGCCATTGGGCGAGGTGATCTGCACGGCGCCGCGGACTCCGGCGGGCACAACGACGGGGGCTGTGCCTACCAGCCGTGATCCGCCCGCCGGCTGCATCGCGAAGCGGACGGTCTGGCCATTGACGACGAGGATCGCGTTCGCCCGGAACCCTTCCGCCGGGATGGGCTTGTCGTTCGCGTCGCTCATGTGAACGACCACTTCGGTCGTACCCCTCGCCACCAGTTCGGCATGGTACTGGCTGCCGGCGTCGACGACCTTGCCGCCGTTCGGGCCCTGCCTTGCCTCGTGGGCGAAGGCAGTGCCGGCAGTCAGCATCAGGGCAAGGGCAGCAGCGGTCCAGTTGGGCATCGGTGTCTCCTTTGTCGCTCTAGTAGGCTTCGGCGGCCTTGGTGGCCGCGCCCGCCTCGTCACGGGCCGAACGCGCCTCGACGACGAGCCGCTCGAGGGACGCGCGGCCGTAGCGCAGCACCAGGGTCGGGGTGAGAAGCGTGTCGAGCAGGGTAGCGCTGACGAGGCCGCCGAAGATGGTCACCGCCACCGGGTGGAGGATCTCCTTGCCGGGTGCGGTGGGATCGATCATCAGCGGGATGAGCGCCACGCCGGCGGACAGCGCGGTCATCAGCACCGGCGTGAGGCGTTCGAGGCTGCCACGCACGACAAGGTCCCGGCTGAACGGCATGTCCTCCTGGATCGCCAGGTTGATCATGTGGCTGATCTTGAGGATTCCATTGCGGGTGGCGATGCCGGTGAGCGTGATGAAGCCGATCATCGAGGCCACCGAGAGCGGCTGACCGGCGATCCAGAGCGCCCCCACCGAACCGATGAGCGCCAGCGGCACGCTCGTCATGATGATCCCCACGAAGATCACGGAACGATACCGCGCGAAGAGGATCGCGAAGATCATGGCAAGGGAGACGATCGACAGGAACCCGATCGTCCGCATCGATTCCTCCTGCGCCTGAAAGGTCCCTTCAAGGCTCGCGAAGAAGCCGGGCGGCAGGGTCGTCGCAGCGATGACGTCGCGGACCCGGGCGATCACCGCGGCCATGTCCGCGCTGCCCTCGGCATTGGCCAGCACGACGACCCGCCGGCGGCCATTCTCGCGCAGGATCTGGTTGGGGCCGTCGGTCTCGACAACATCCGCAAACTGGCGGACGGGAACCCAGCCGGCAGGGGTCTGGATCAGCAGGTCGGCAAGGCCCTGGGTGGTGCGCTGGAGGTCATCCAGCCTCAGCACGACGTCGAAGCGGCGATTGCCGTCGATGATGCGGGAGACCACGCGCCCATTGGACAGGCGCTCGAGTTGCTCGGTGATGGACGCCGGCTGGATGCCATAGAGCGCGGCACGGCGATAGTCGACGATGATCTCGAGCTGGGGCACACGCACCTGCCGCTCGACCTGGAGGTCGACGATCCCGGGGATTGCCGCCAGCTTCAGCCGCATGTCCTCGGCGAGTGAACGCAGGGTGTCGAGGTCCTCGCCGAAGATCTTCAGGGCGATCTGCGCACGGACGCCTGAAAGCATGTGGTCGAGCCGGTGGGAGATCGGCTGGCCGATGTTGGTCGCCACCGGAAGGACGGCGAGTCGGGAGCGGATGTCGGCAATAATCGCATCCTTGGGGCGGCCGGGCTTCAGCGCCACCTCCACCTCGGAGGCGTGTACGCCCTCGGCATGTTCGTCGAGCTCGGCCCGTCCGGTGCGCCGTCCGACGCGCTCCACCTCCGGCACCTCGAGGATGAGGCGCTCGGCGATGAGCCCGACGCGATGGCTTTCGGCCAGCGATATTCCCGGATTGAACAGCATGTTGATGGTCAGCGTGCCCTCGTTGAAGGGCGGCAGGAACGAGCGCGGCAGCTGGACAGCCAGCGCCCCCGCGCCGACAACGCCGGCAAGCGTCGCCACCATCAGCAGGCGCGGCCGGCGGAAGGCCGCATCGAGGGCCACGCGGTTGCCGGCCTTCAGCCTGCGGACGAGCCAGCTCTCTCTCGCGTCCAGCCGCCGCATGCGGGGCAGGAGATAGTAGGCCATCACCGGGGTCAGCGTGACCGCGACGACGAGGCTCGACAGGATGGAGATGATGTAGGCCTGGCCGAGCGGCGCGAAGAGCCGGCCCTCGATGCCCGAGAGGGCGAAGAGCGGCACGAAGACGAGAACGATGATCATCGTCGCATAGACAATCCCCGAGCGGACCTCCTGGCTCGCCGCCACGACGACGGCAAAGGTGGAGCGGGGACTGCCCGCCTCGCGGTTCTCCCGCAGCCGGCGGAGAATGTTCTCGACGTCCACCACCGCATCATCGACCAGTTCGCCGATGGCGATGGCGAGGCCCCCGAGCGTCATCGTGTTGATCGAAAGCCCCATCACCTGAAACACGATGGCGGTCATCAGGATGGAAACGGGGATGGCGGTGAGCGATATGACCGTCGTCCTCACGTTGAGGAGGAAGACGAAGAGGATGATGGCGACGACGACGATCGCCTCCACCAGCACCTTCATGACATTGTCGATGGAGGTCTGGATGAAGGTGGCCTGGCGGAACAGGACCTGGTCGGCCCTGATGCCGTTGGGCAGCGCCGGGGCGATGTCCCGCAGCGCCTGTTCGATGGTCGCCGTGAGCCGGATCGTGTCGACCCCCGGTTGCTTTTCGATCGAGACGATGACGGCCGGTCGGCCCTGATAGCCCGCTTCGCCCCGCTTCACCCGTGCGGCATAGCCGACCTCGGCGACCTGGCCGAGGACCACGGGCTGGCCGGCGACGCTCGCGACGACGACGCTCCGGAGGTCGTCGAGACTCCGGCTGCGGCCGACATTGCGGATGAGGAACTCGCGGCTGTACTGGTCGGTGAAGCCGCCGCCGGTATTGGTGCCGAACTGGGCGAGTGCGCGCTCGACCTGATCGAAGCTGACGCCCGAGGCCCTCATGGCGGCGGAATTCGGCGAGACGCGGAACTGCCGCACCTCGCCGCCGATGGGGATCACCTGGGCCACGCCGGGAATGGCGAGGAGCCGCGGCCTGATGGTGAAATCGGCAAGCTCGCGGAGATCCATGGGCGACACCGCATCGGGCCCGGTCACGGCCACCAGCATGATCTGGCCCATGATGGAGTTGATCGGGCCCATCTGCGGCACGACGCCCGTCGGCAACTGCGGCTGGATGAGCGACAGCCGCTCGGCAATCTGCTGGCGGTTGCGGAAGATGTCCGTGCCCCAGTCGAACTCGACATAGACGATGGACAGGCCGATTCCGGACGTCGAGCGCACACGTGAGACGCCCGGCAGGCCGTTCATCTGCGTCTCGATCGGGTAGGTGACGAGCTGTTCCACCTCCGGCGGTGCCAGCCCCTCCGCCTCGGTCATGATGGTGACCGTCGGCCGGTTGAGGTCGGGGAAGACGTCGACGGGAAGGCGCGCAGCCGTCATGGCCCCGAAGACGATCAGAATGGCGGCGACCGCCAGCACGAAGAGCCGGTTCTTCAGCGACTGGGCAACGATGGCGTTGAACATGATCGCGCCCTAGCGGATCTGGTTCAGGAGTTCGGCGCCCTGCACGACAATGCGTCGGCCCGGCCCGATCCCCGAGATCGCGAGAACATGTCCGCCGTCGAGGGGCTCCACGCGGATCTCCCGCGGCACGAAGCGCTCGGCGTTCGAATGCTCGTAGACGATGGACTGACCGTTGGCGCCGCGCACCACGGCGGTGCGGGGCAGGGCGATTCCTTTCCGCTCCTCGGTCGTCCGTGCCATGACGGTGAGCAACTGGCCGGGTCGAAGGGCTCCAGAGTCACCTTCGATGCTGAACTGGACGGCCACGGCCTGACTGCGGTCGGCAAGGCCGCTTCCACGGTGGAGCAACCTGAGCGTCCCGCCATTCGCCATTCGCCCTGACGCCTCGGCGGACAGGGCATGCACGTCGTAGCTCAGCGCCTCCACCCACAGGGCATGGGGATCGATGATCAGATAGATGGCCGTGCCGGGATCGGCTATCTGACCGGCGATCGCCTGGACGGAGGCGACGACGCCGCTGACGGGCGCCACGAGCCTTTCCGGTTCGCGCGGCGCGCGGTCGAGATTGGCGCGGCGCGTGCGCAAACCTGCCAGTTCCAGCTCCGCGTCCTCGATCTGGGCGCGCGCCACCACCGACTGGATCTGCCTCAGCCGCTCGAGGCGGCGTTCGACGAGCGTGAGCTGCTGGTCCAGTTCGCGCGCCTGCTGCTGCTGGGTCGTGGCGTCGGCGGAATTGATCGCCGGCTGGACGAGAGCGAGGACATCGCCCGCGGCGACCCGCGCTCCAAGGCGCGGGAAGCCGCCGGGAGGAGGGATCAGGCGGCCGGCGACGGAGGCCTGGACATAGCCGGCGCGGTTCGGGTCGGGAATAATGCGACCCGCCATCTCGACGCTGCGAGGATAGGTGCGCTCCTCGGTGAACAGCGTCCGGATCGCGAGAATGCGCTGGGTCGGCTTCGGTACGAACAGCGCGCCGTCGGGGAACCGCTGGGCGATGTCGCGCACGGCCACGGCGGTCGCTGCATTGGGCGGGGTCGCCATCGTAGAGGCGGCCTGACCGTTCTGCGGGGCAGCCAGGGTCATGGTCAGGGCGATGATGGCGACGGTCGGGCGCCGACGCACGAGAAGCGCGACGAAGAAGCCGGCTCCGAAGGCCAGCGCCAGGGCCCCGTAGACTGTCATGTCCCCCTTGGCCAGCCGGTTGCGCAGGTCGGCCGCCAGGGCGCTGTCGATGAAGGCTCCCCAGCGCCCGTTGGCCGCGGGCGGGGGAGCCGGCGGCGCCGGGATGGTCAGTGACGCGGTGAGTACATCCGCAAGGCCCCTCGCCTGGACGGTCACGGCCAGCGCATGGTCGCCCGGACGGGCCAGCCAGGGTGCCGGAACGCCATAGCCGCCGGACCCGTCGGGCTCGGCCTTGACGGTGCCTTCCGGCCCGTCGACCTCAATGGTCGCGTCGGCCACCGTCTCGTTGCCCCGGAAGGTGTCGAGATATATCTGGAGCCGGCCGTCGCGGGCAACGAGGACCATCTCGAAGTCCTCTGACGAGGCATCGGCGCGCGGCGCAATGGTGGCCGAGACGGGCGGCGGCGGCGCCCCGTGGTCGTGGCCCTCATGGGCACGCGCCGGCAGGGCATCGCCGCCGATGGCGAGCGCCAGCAGGAGAAGCCAGAGGCCTGGTATTGCACGGAGTCTCATGCCTCCCGACTAGGGGCGCGGCCGTCACCTCGCATTGCGCGACCGTTACAGTTTGTATCAGGAGGCCGGGCCGCCTTCCGGAAGAGCGACGGTGACCGCGAGGCCGCCCTCGGGACGTTGCCCGAGTGCGATCGTGCCGCCGTGGCCCTCGATGATGGTCCGCGCTATTGGCAGGCCGAGGCCGAACCCACCGGTGTTCCGGTTGCGGGAGGGTTCGAGGCGCACGAAGGGCGCCATGGCCCGTTCGACGTCTGCCGACGCGATGCCGGGACCATCGTCGATGATCGACACCACGAAGTGGTCGCCGTCCCGCTTCACCATGACGTCGACCTGTCCGGCATACTTGACCGCGTTCTCGACGAGGTTGCCGAAGGCGCGCTTCAGGGCGAGGTGCCGGCCGGCGATGACCGCGGAGGGGAGGCCGCCGAGGCCGATAGGGCGGCCGCGATCGGTGAAGTCGTCAGTGATGGTCTGGAGGATGGCGACGAGGTCGACGCTGCGGACCTCCTCGTCGGCCCGCTCGCCGCGCAAATAGGCGAGGGTCTGGTCGATCATGCGCTCCATGTCGTCGAGGTCGGCAGCGATCGCCGTCCGCGTGGGATCGGCCAGATCCTCGATCCGGAAGCGCAGCCGCGTGATCGGCGTCTTGAGATCATGGGACACGGCGGCCAGAGCCTGAGTCCTGTCCTCGATCAGCGAGGCGATCCGTCGCTGCATGTCGTTGAACGCGGCGGCGAGGTCCCGCACCTCGCGCGGCCCCGTCTCCGGCAGCGGCGTGACGGAACGGGTGCGGTAGAAGCCCTTCGCCGCCTCGGCGAAGAGCGACAGGGGGCGCGTCAGCCATCCGACCAGCAGGACGGATACGACGAGGGCACCGAGGGCCATGAGCGAGGTGGACAGCAGCGTGCCGTGGGAGCCGGCGGTGCGCACGGGCGGTGCGACGAGCCCCACATTCACCCAGCTCTGGTCCGGCAGCCGCATGGAAACCATGGCCAGATGCGGGTCGTCGGCGCTCCGGCGGTTGGCGCCGATGACAAGACCGTCGGCCGCGAGTTCGGGCAGAATCTCGCGGAGCCGCTGGCCGAGGCTCTCCCACAGGGCAGCGTCGGCGCCACCAGCCACCGCATGCTCCGTCCGGCTCCAGTGCGCGTCCACGGATCCGCCCGAAAGGTCGTGCGCGACCGCCTCGCGCTCCTCTGGGGGGACACGCATGACAGCGCGCTTGATCGCGAGCAGACGGTCGGCGAGACGGGCATCGCTGGACAGCGCGACCTCGCGGTCGAGGCTGATCTGATAGGTCCAGAGGCTGACGAGATGGACGATGCCGATGCCGAGCAGGACGACCAGCACGGTCCGGGCCGTGAGGCTGTCGAAGTACGCCACGAGCGCGGCGAAACGCGACGGCGCGCGGGGATCAGAATCGCGAGACATCGGCACTGAACATATAGCCCGCGCCCCGGACGGTCTTGATGAGATCGACAGGTCCGCCGATCTTGCGACGGAGCCGGCTGACCTGCACGTCGATGGTGCGGTCGAAGGCCTCGGCAGTGCGGTTTCGTGCGGCGTCCAGGAGGAAGTCGCGCGAAAGGACGCGCTGGGGAGCCTCGAGGAAGGCGATCAACAGGTCGTACTCGCCGGTCGACAGGTCGACGACCACGCCGGCGGGATTGGTCAGTTCCCGCTTCAATGTGTCGAGCCGCCAGCCGTCGAAGACGAAGCCTCGTCCCGCCCGATCGGCAGGCGTCCCGGCACCGCGCGAGCGCCTGAGAACGGCATTGACGCGCGCCAGCAGTTCCCGGGGATTGAAGGGCTTCGGCAGATAGTCGTCGGCGCCGACCTCGAGTCCGATGATGCGGTCGATGTCGTCGCCCTTGGCCGTGAGCATGACCACCGGCACGGAGGAACTCCGGCGCAGGTTGCGGCAGAGGTCCAGACCGTTGGTGCCGGGGAGCATGAGATCGAGGACGATGAGGTCGACAGGCGTGCGGCTCAGCGCCTCCGTCATCTCCACCCCGTTGCGGGCCGTGTGGACGCGAAAACCGTTGCTCCGCAGGAATTTTGCCACGAGCGCCAGGATCTCGCCGTCGTCATCCACGACGAGGAGCGAGGGAGATTCGATGACCGGGCCGGCGTGCGCTTCCACGAAAGGCAAGTCCTCTGATCGCGCCAAGCGTTTGGCCTGCACAACGTATCGGGTGCATCTCGGCACTGTAACAGAAGATTGCGGGACAGGGGTGCCTCACCCGGCGCATCGCGCCCTCAGGCCCGACGCGACGAACCCGTGTACGGCCCGAAAGCCATGTCCGCACTTGGCAGTTCACGACATGCCCGCTTCCCGCCGGCTTTCCAATGTCGGCAGCGGGGACGCCAGCCGATCACCAGCAATCGAGGCGGCTCAATCCCTGTCCTGGTCGCAGCAGCGCCCTGATGAACGACGGACGGCCAGTTCGATGTGCAGCTCGACGACCGGATCGAAGGGCTTGGCCTCGATCAAGTCGCAGAGCATCCCGGCGCATCTGGCGCCAATGCGCCCGGTCGGGATGTGGACAGTCGAGAGCGGCGGCGACAGGTGGGCCGACATGTCGAGGTCGTCGATTCCGACCACCGAGAGATCATCGGGCACCGCCAGCCCGCGCGCCTGGGCTTCGATCATGCAGCCGATGGCGATCAGGTCGATGCCGCCGATCACCGCCGTGGGCGGCTCGCCCAGCCCCAGCAGGCTGGCGCAACCGGAGCGGCCTCCCGCCAGGGTGGTGGGCACCTGGATGGCCAGCCAGTCCGGAACAGGCAGACCGACAGAGGCGAGATAGGCTCTCGCACCCTCCTCGCGCGCGCGCTGGCGGTCGTTGAAGGCATGGCTTCCGGTGATGATGCCGATCCTGCGATGGCCGAGCTCGACCAGATGCCTTGCCGCGAGTTCCCCCGCCCGTTCATTGTCGACCACGACTGCCGCGCGACCGGCAACACCACGCCATGTCAGCACGACCGGCACACCGGTATCGGCGAGGAGCGCCTCGGTCTCGGGAGCGCGCTCGGCCCCGACCAGCATCAGGCCGTCGACGCCGCGCGCGACAAGCATCTTCACCGCTTCCGCTTCCGCCGCAGCATTGTAGTCGTGGGATGAGACGAGGAGCTGGTAGCCGCGGCCGGCGAGGGTCGCCTGCATGCTCTGCAGCGCCCGCGAGAAGATGGCGTTGTCGAGGGTCGGCACCACGGCACCGATGGTCATGGACCGCCCCGAAGCAAGCGCCCGCGCAGCGGCATCCGGGCGATAGCCGAGGCGCAGCGCGCTCTGACGCACCCTGGCCAGCGTATCGGCGGTGAGCAACTGGGGCTGGGACAGAGCCCGCGAGACGGTCGCCGCTGAAACCCCGGCGTCGCGCGCGACATCGACGATCCGGGCCTTGCGGGTGAGCTTCATGGTTCATCCATGGCTGAAAAAATTTTCATTCGCAATCCCGCATCGGCCAGACGGCTTCGCGGCCTGCTTGCATTGACAGACGCCGTCGGGCGTGCAGCAATGAATGTAAGCGCTTTCATAAATGTGGCGCGACAAGGGAGGCGACCCGGATGATCGGGCGCAGGGCACAGATCGGACTGGCGACCGTGGCGGCCGTAGCCTTGCTGTGGTGGCTGCTGACGTCGGCGACGGGGCTGGTCAGCTCGGCCCGCTTTCCCTCGCCCGCCGAATTCGGCGTCTCGCTCCAGCAGATCCTGTCGCGGGGCTATGCCGGAGCCGGCCTCGCCCAGCATGCCCTTCACAGCCTGAAGCTGGTCGCCATGGGCTTCGCCGTGGCGATCGCGACGGGAATTCCGCTCGGCCTGTGGATGGGCTGGGACCGCCGGGTCGAGGCGCTGGTCAACCCGATCTTCCTCATCATCCGCCCGATCCCGCCCCTGGCCTGGATCCCGCTGGCGATCCTCTGGCTGGGGCTGGGGGATGCGGCGAAGATCATGGTGATCTGGTTCGCCGCCTTCGTGCCTTCGGTGATCAACGCCTTCGCCGGGGTGCGCAACATCGACAGGCCGGTGATCGAGGCCGCGCGCATGCTGGGAACGCCGCGCTGGCGGATGGTGCGCGAGATCATCGCACCGGCGGCGGCTCCGATGATATTCACCGGCCTGCGCCTGTCACTGCAGGCGAGCTGGACGACGCTGGTGGCGGCCGAACTCGTCGGAGCCCTGGTCGGGCTTGGCTTCATCCTCAACATGGCCCAGCAGGACATCTATCCCGGCATGATCCTGGTCGGCATGGTGGCGGTCGGCATCCTCGGCTGGGCGACGACCTGGCTCCTCGGGCAGGCGGAGCGGCGCGCTCTCGCCTGGAACGTCGCGGCAAGGGACTAGCGATGACCCAGGCGCCACTCTCCTTTCGCGAGACCTTCGGCTGGGGCCTCCTCGGCCTCGCCCTGCTGATCGGGCTGTGGACCCTGCTCACCGCGACCGGGCTCGTTCCCCAACAATTCCTCCCCTCACCGCTGGAGGTCAGCCGCCGCTTCCTGTCGCTCATGACCTCGCCCTTCGCCGGGGCGACGCTGCCGGTACACCTGGCCTCGAGCTTCCAGCGCTATGCCTATGGCGTCCTTCTCGCGGCGGCCGTCGGCATTCCGCTCGGCCTGCTGATGGGCTGGTTCCGCCTCCTCGACGACATCGTGACGCCGGTCTTCGACGGACTGCGCTTCATCGCTCCCATCGCCTGGGTGCCGTTTGCCGCCCTGTGGTTCGGCACCGGCGTCGGCGGCCCGGTGATGATCATCTTCGCCGGCGCCTTCCCGCCCTGCCTTATCAATGCCTATCGCGGCGCGCGCTTCGTGGAGCCGCGCCTGATCGAGGCGGCGCGCATGCTCGGGACCGGCCATCTGCGTATGATCGTGGAGATCCTGCTGCCGGCCGCCGTCCCCTCCATCATCGCCGGACTGCGGGTTTCGGCGGGCCTGGGATGGCAGTCGCTGGTGGGCGCCGAACTG
Organism: uncultured Hyphomicrobiales bacterium; assembly: GCA_964587395.1. Classification (GTDB taxonomy): domain Bacteria; phylum Pseudomonadota; class Alphaproteobacteria; order Rhizobiales; family Phreatobacteraceae; genus Phreatobacter. The sequence goes on along the minus strand of CAZPMD010000003.1, from coordinate 81,439 downwards.
ATCGTCGCCGCGGCCGGCGTCGGATTCATGATGGTGCAGGCGCAGGGGAGTGTTCAGACCGCCACGGTGATGAGCGGGATGATCGCCATCGGCATCGTCGGCATGGCGATCGACATCGCCCTCCGTCAGGGCGAAGGCTGGCTGCGCCGTCGGCGCGGCCTCGAAGGCTGAGGGTGCAAGCGATGGGCTCGATCCGCTTCGACGGCGTCAACAAGATCTTCGGACCGGCCAGTTCGGGCGTGAAGGTGCTCGACGACATCAACCTGGAGATCGCCGAGCAGGAGTTTGTCGCCATCGTCGGTCCGTCCGGCTGCGGCAAGACCACCTGCCTCAGGATGGTCGCGGGCTTCGAGGCCCCGTCCTCCGGAACGGTCAGTGTCAGCGGCAGGACGGTGACGGAACCCGGCCCAGATCGCGCCGTGGTCTTCCAGCAGTTCGCTCTGTTCCCGTGGAAGACGGTGCGCGCCAACATCGACCTCGGCCTGCGCAACAAGAACCTGCCGCAGGATCAGCGCGACGACCTCATCGCCGGCGCGCTCAAGCTGATGAATCTGGAGAGTCACGCGGATGCCTTCCCGCACCAGCTCTCGGGGGGCATGCAGCAGCGCGTGGCCATCGCCCGAGCCTATGTCCTTGATCCCGAGGTGCTGCTGATGGACGAGCCCTTCGGCGCCCTCGACGCCCAGACCCGCGTCGTCATGCAGGAGGAGCTGGTGCGGCTGGCCCGCGTCAATCCGCGCACCGTCCTCTTCATCACCCATGCCGTGGAAGAGGCCGTCTATCTCGCCGACCGGGTGGCGATCATGACCAGGCGCCCCGGCCGCATCAAGGAGATCCTCGACGTCCGGACGGTCCGCCAGTCGGAGAACTGGGACCGGTTCAACCGGATCGAGGACGTGATGGATCTCGAATCCTTCGTCCATCTGCGCACCCACATCTGGCGGTCGCTGCGCGAGGAAAAGGGGGCGCAGAGTGTCTGAGCCACGCCGCCTGACGCGCGACCTGACCGATCCGGCACCCGTGCCGGAGGCGGGCATCGCGCGCGCCGTCGAGCTCATGCGGTCCGGCCGGCTGTTTCGCTACGGCGAACTCGGCGCCGACCAGGCCGACGCGGCCCTGCTCGAGCGCGAGTTCGCCGCCCTTGTGGGCCGGCGGCACTGCATCGCGGTGAATTCCGGGGGCGGCGCGCTGTTCCTCGCACTCAAGGTGCTGGACGTGCGCCCCGGCGAGCCGGTTCTCGTCAATGCCTTCACCCTGGCCCCTGTGCCCGGCGCCATCGTCCATGCCGGCGCGCGTCCTGTCGTCGTGGCCATCGGCCCCGATTACAAGATCGACGTCGAGGACCTCAGGCGGAAGGCCGGCGACAGCGGCGCCCGCGTGCTCCTGCTCTCCCACATGCGCGGCCACGTCGCCGACATGGACGCGGTGATGGCGGCGTGCCGCGACCTCGGCCTGCTGCTGGTGGAGGATTGCGCCCACGCCCTCGGGGCGCGCTGGGGCGAGCGGACGATCGGCACCTTCGGTGCTGCAGCGGCCTTCAGCGCCCAGACCTACAAGCACCTCAACGCCGGCGAGGGCGGGTTCCTGGTCGTCGACGACCCCGACATGGCCGCCCGCGCCATCCTCCATTCCGGCAGCTACATGCTGCACGGCCAGCACCTCGACGCACCGTCCCCCGAGGTCATGGCGCGCTGGACGGAGACCACGCCGAACTTCAGCCTCCGCATGACGGCGCTTGCCGCCGCCCTGCTGCGCCCGCAGCTCGAGGACCTGCCGGAGCGCGTCGCCCGGTGGAACGCCATCTACCGGCGCATCGCCGCAGGCCTTGCCCGCGCCCAGGCGGTGAGGCTGCCGGTCAGGCCGACGCAGGAGCACTTCGCCGCGACCTCGATCCAGTTCTCGCTTCCGGGCCTCTCGCCCGACGAGATCCTGCGCGTCCTCGACATGGCACGGGCCCGTGGGCTGCCGATCAAGTGGTTCGGCGCCGCCGAGCAGGCCGGCTTCACCAGCGCGCCCCGCCACTGGCGCTATGCCCCGGACCAGAGCGGGCTGGACGACACCCATCGCATCCTGTCGACCCTCTGCGACATCCGCACGCCGGTGTCGCTCACGGACGAGGAGTGCGACCTGATCGCGGACATCGTCCGTGACTGCCTCGAAACAGTGGCCTGCGGATCAACCGCAGCCGAACGGCACGGAACCGCTCCGCAACGGATCGGACCTGGCCATCAACACCCGGGAGGAAAACCATGAAGAAGACCCTGGCCGCACTGGCCCTTGCCGCAGGCCTTGCCGTGACGCCCGCCGCCGCCCAGGCGCCGGCCGCCATCGGCGTCAGCTACCAGCCCTCGCTCTACTGGGCCCTGCCGTTCCACTACGCCACCGTGAAGGGCTGGTGGGCCCAGGTCGGGCTCAATCCGAACTTCTCGACCTTCCCGGCCGGCGCGCCGCAGGTGGCCGCTGCCGCAGCGCGGTCGTGGGATGTGGGCGGGACCGGCTCGGTCCCGGCCGTGCTCGGCGCCGTGCGGTTCAACATCATGACCATCGGCATCACCAACGACGAGTCGAAGACGAACGCCGTCATGGTGCGCGGCGACCGGTTCGAGGCCATTCGCGCCAACCCCGCCTCGCTGCGCGGACAGCGCCTGCTGCTCACCACCAACTCGACGGTCCACTTCGCCGCGCGCCGCTGCCTGGAGCGCCTCGGCGTCAATGCGGGCGACATGCAGTTCGTCAATCTCGGCCAGGCCCAGATCATCACGGCGCTGACATCCAACAACGGCGACATCGCCGGCGTCTGGGCGCCGAACACCTACACGCTCGAGGAGCGCGCCAACGCCCGCTATCTGTGCTCCGGCGCCGAGGCCAATGCCATCGTCCCCGGCGCGCTCATCGTGCGCTCTGATTTCGCCAAGGAACGCCCGGACGATGTGGCGAAGTTCCTCGCCGTCTACCTGCGTGGCTGGTCCTGGGCGAAGGCCAACCCGGCCGAGGCCCGTCGCCTCGCGCTTGAGTTCTACAAGCAGGGCGGCCTCGAGGTCTCGGAGCGGGCGATGGACCAGGAGTTCGCACTGCGCCCGACCTTCGGCCTCGACGAACAGCTCAGGATGATGGCCCGCAGCGGCAATGCGCCTTCCGTCGTCGACGGCTGGTTCAACGAGATCGGCAAGTTTGCCAACGAGGTCGGCACGATTCCCGCCAACCCCGCGCCGACCAGCTATGTCACGGACGACTTCCTGAAGCGCGTCGCTGCCAATCCGCAGCTGCGTGCCTTCGCCACCGAGTTCGACCGGCGCTGACAGGCTGCGCGCGACAGGATCCCGGCACGGGCCGCACGCCGGCCCGTGCCCATGCCGAATGACAGAGACCGGAGGCATCCCGCCATGGCCATCACCCATCTGAAGACGGCGATGAAGACGCCGGAGACGGAAACCGACACCGCCCGCAAGGTAGTGACGGAGATGCTGGCCGCCATCGAGGCCGGCGGGGAGCGCGCCGTTCGCGACTACGCGCTGAGCCTCGACAAATGGTCCGGCGACATCGTGATGACGAAGGAGGCGATCGCCGCCCGCATCGCCGAGGTGCCGCAGTCGGTCAAGGACGACATCGCCTTCGCGGCAGGCCAGGTCCGCCGCTTCGCCGAAGCCCAGCGCGACTCGGTGCGTGACTTCTCCCTCGAGATCACTCCGGGCGTGACGCTCGGCCAGCGGCTCGTGCCGGTGAACACCGCCGGCTGCTACGTGCCGACCGGCCGCTATGCCCATATCGCCTCCGCCTACATGTCGATCGCCACCGCCAAGGCTTCCGGCGTGAAGACGGTGGTCGCCTGCTCGGCACCCTATCGGGGACAGGGCATCCACCCCGAGGTGCTCTATGCCATGACGGTGGCCGGCGCCGACATCGTCATGTGTCTTGGCGGCGTCCAGGCGATTGCCGCCATGGCCTACGGCCTGTTCACCGGTCGCAAGGCCGACATCATCGTCGGTCCGGGCAACAAGTTCGTCGCCGAGGCCAAGCGGATGCTGTTCGGCAAGGTCGGCATCGACGTCTTCGCCGGCCCCTCGGAGGTCTGCGTCATCGCCGACGAGACCTGCGATCCGCTGATCGTCGCGACCGACCTCGTGGGGCAGGCCGAGCACGGCCACGAGAGCCCGGCCTGGCTCATCACCAATTCGCGCTCCGTGGCCGACGAGGTGGCGCGGCTGATGCCGCTTCTCATCGACAAGCTGCCGCCGACGGCCCGCGACGCGGCGGCTGCCGCCTGGCGCGACTACGGCGAGATCGTGCTGTGCGACAGCCGCGAGGAGATGGTGACGGTCTCCGACACCTATGCCTGCGAGCATCTCGAGGTCCATTGCGCCGACCTCGCCTGGTGGCACGCCAACCTGACCAATTACGGCTCGCTGTTCCTCGGCGAGGAGACCAACGTCGCCTTCGGTGACAAGGCCTCGGGGCCCAACCACATCCTCCCCACCAAGTTCGCGGCGCGCTACTCCGCGGGCCTGTCGGTGCACAAGTTCCTGAAGCCCCTGACCTGGCAGCGGATGACGCGGGAGGCCTGCACGGTGATCGCCCCGCTCTCCGCCCGCATCTCCAGGCTCGAGGGCATGGAGGCCCATGCCCGCACCTCGGACGTCCGGCTGGCGAAGTTCGCCCCGGGTCGGGCCTTCGACCTCGGCCGGCCGGTCGAGAGCTGATCGATGTTCCGCCTGACGGCCCTCTTCGACCTTACCGGGCGGACCGCGCTGGTGACGGGTGGCAATAGCGGCATCGGCCTCGCCATGGCCCGGGCCCTGGGCGAGGCCGGGGCGATGGTCGTCCTCGCCGCGCGCCGCGCCGAGGAGACGGCAGCAGCGGTTCGAGACCTCGCCGCCCATCAGGTCGACGCGCGCGGCCTCGTCGTCGATCTCGCGACCCCCGACTGCGCCGCGACAGTGGCCGACGCCCTCTCGCGTGACGGCCTGTCGCCCGACATCCTCGTCAATGCCGCGGGGGTCAACCTGCGGCAGCCCTTCATGGAGGTCACGGCCGGGAGCTTCGACCTTCATATGGCCCTGCATCTCCGCGCGCCCTTCCTCCTGACCCAGGCGCTGGCTCCGGCCATGGCGGCCCGCAACTGGGGGCGCATCATCAACATCGCCTCGCTGCAGAGCTACAGGGCCTTTCCGAACAGCGCCCCTTACGGTGCCGGCAAGGGCGGCGTCGTCCAGTTGACCCGCGCCGTCGCCGAGGAATGGTCCCGCCGCGGCGTCACCTGCAATGCCATCGCACCGGGATTCTTCCCCACGCCGTTGACGGCGCCGGTCTTTGCCGACCCGGAACGCTCGGCACGCAACGCCCAGCAGACGGCGGTCGGCCGCAACGGCGAACTGGCGGACCTCACGGGCGCGACGGTGTTCCTCGCTTCGGACGCATCGGCCTATGTGACCGGTCAGACCCTCGCCGTCGATGGCGGCTTCACCGCCAAGTGATACGGAACCCTGCCCATGAAGGCGCTCGTCTACACGGCCCCGCACAGCCTCGTCTTCCAGGATGAACCCGATCCCGTGGCCCAGTCCGGTGAGGTCGTCGTCCGGGTGGAGGCCGTCGGCATCTGCGGCTCGGACATGCATGCCTATCACGGCCACGATGCGCGCCGGCCCGCGCCGCTGATCCTCGGGCATGAGGCCGCCGGGCGGATCGTCGGCGGTCCGCGCGACGGCGAGCGGGTGACGATCAACCCGCTGGTCGTCGACCCGGCCTGTCCCTATGCCATTGCCGGGCGACCGCACCTGTCGCCCTCGCGCCAGATCATCTCCATGCCGCCGCGCCCCGGCGCCTTCGCCCAGTATGTCCGCATCCCCGAGCGAAACGTCGTCGCCATCCCCGACAGCCTGCCCGTCGAACAGGCGGCGCTCGCCGAACCCATTGCGGTCGCATGGCACGCGGTGCGGCTTGGCGCCGAGAGGCTGCACCAGCCCTTCGCAGCCTCGCGCATCGCCATCCTCGGCGGCGGGGCCATCGGCCTCGCCGCTGCCCTCGTCAGCCGCCTCTTCGGCGCCGCCGACATCCTGATCGGCGAGCCGAACCCGCTTCGCCGCCAGGCGATCGCGACGGCCGAGGGCTTTCCGGTCTATGAGCCCGGATCCACCGGCGAGCCGGCTTCCAATAGCGTCGATCTCGTCATCGACGCTGTCGGAGCGCGCGCCAGCCGCGTCGCGGCCTGCGACATGGTCCGGCCGGGCGGCGTGATCGTCCATGCCGGGCTGCTCCCGGGGCAGGAGGGGTTGGACATCCGCAAGATCACGCTGCAGGAGATCACGCTGACGGGGACCTATTGCTACACGCCGGTCGACTTCGGCCAGACGGTGGTCGCGCTGGCGCAGGGACGCCTCGGCCGCCTGTCATGGACCGAGGAACGCAGCCTCAGCGAGGGTGCGGATGCCTTCAGGGCCATCGACGAGGGAACCACGCCTGCCGCAAAGATCATCCTGCGCCCCTGAAGGGGCGCGGCGTGCTGCGTGCGGTCGCGGTCGGATGCTCTCGCCCAAAGGCAAGCGAGCATCCGGCCAGCCGCCAAAGGCCAAATGGACCCTGGTGGAAGACGCCAGGACGGCAATGTCCGATGGCGAGGTTCAGTTCGTGATCGCCACCGACCGGTCGAGGGACAGGTCGGCCGGGTCGTGACGCCATCAGCTCACGACGGAGGGGGTGGTCCGTCCGGTGAAACGGGCCACTTCCGCGATCGCCATGGCGGTCTCCCGCACTTCGGCCAGGGCCTCCGATGTCGGCAGATGGTGATGGTCCGCGCGCGGCTCGAAGCGTTCGAGATAGACCCTCAGTGTCGCGCCGCGGGTTCCCGTCCCCGACAGGCGGTAGATGATGCGGGCATCGCCGGACGTGATCTGCACGCCCTGCTTCGTCGCCACCGATCCGTCCACCGGATCGGTGTAGGCGAAGTCGTTGGCTTCGACGACCTCGAAGGTGCCGGCGCGGGTTCCAGCCAGGGTCGGCAGCCGGCGCCTGAGGCCGTCCATCAGGTCCTCGGCCGCGCTCGCATCGACCTCCTCGAAATCGAGGCGCTGGTAGTAGTCGCGCCCGTAGGTTCGCCAGTGATCGGAGAGGATGTCGGCGACCGACAGCCGCCGTTCGGCGAGGATGTTCAGCCACATCATCACCGCCCACAGCCCGTCCTTCTCGCGCACGTGGTCCGATCCCGTGCCGGCGCTCTCCTCGCCGCAGATCGTGATGAGGCCGGCCTCGAGGAGATTGGCGAAGTACTTCCAGCCCGTCGGGGTGACATGGGCCCGGACGCCGACGGACGCCGCGACCCGGTCGAGCGCGCGGCTGGTCGGCATCGAGCGCGCGACGCCGGCCAGGCCCTGGCGATAGCCGGGGACGAGACGGGCATTGGCGGCGATCACGGCGAGGCTGTCGCTCGGCGAGACGACGAGGCCGCGGCCCACGATCAGGTTGCGGTCGCCATCGCCATCGGATGCCGCGCCGAAGTCGACCTCAGACCGCGCCGCCACCATATCGACCAGCGCCGCCGCGTGATGCGGGTTGGGGTCGGGATGCAGGCCGCCGAAGTCGGGCTTCGGCGTCTGGTTCATCAGGCTGGCCTCGGGCAGGCCGAGGCGGCGGTGAAACAGCTCCGTGGCATAAGGGCCGGTGACGGCGTTCATCGCGTCGAAGCGCATCGTGAAGCCGGAGCGGAACAGGTCGCTGATGCGGTCGAAATCGAACAGGGTTTCCATGAGACCGACATAGTCCCGGACGCTGTCGATCACCTCGACGAGGCAGCCTTCGACTCGCTTCTGTGCCACCTGTGCGAGCGAGAACGCTCCCCCCTCGAGGATCCGGTAGCGGCTGCAGGTCCGGCTCCGCTGGTGGATGGCGTCGGAGACGGACACGGGGATGGGGCCGCCATGGGCGGCATTGATCTTGATGCCGAAGTCGCCATCCGGGCCGCCTGGATTGTGGCTGGCCGAGAGGATGATGGCGGCCTTCGCCTTGCGGGCGCGGATGAGCGCCGAGGCGGCCGGTGTCGACAGCAGTCCGTCGCGCCCGACGATGACATGGCCCACCTGGTTGGCGGCGGCCATCTTCAGGATCGTTTGGATCGCCTGGTCGTTGAAGAACCGCCCGTCGCCGCCCACCACCAGCGTCGCGCCAGCCACATCCAGTTCGTCGAAGACCGACTGGATGAACAGCTCGACGTAGTGGGGCTGCATGACGTGCCGGACCGGCTTTCTGAGGCCCGATGTGCCGAGGGTCTGATCAGGATATGGCCGGGCGTCCACGGACAGGATCACGTGCATCTCCAGGTGTCGGCAGGTTGGAAGGAGGGAGAAGGGGGTTCGCGTCGGGCGCGAATGCTTGCGCGAATGGTCAGGAGGGCGGCTGCCCTGTGAGAGATGACTGGCACGCTGCCAGGGGAGGCAACACCGGTTCCGGCATCGAATGCTGACCCGTCAGAATGGGACCCGATTGCAACGCTATCACCATGCCCGCGCCTGCGACAGCCAGCGCCGCGGCGATCTGAGCGCTTCCTGCCATCGCGCCCCGGCTGTCGGTCATGAAGGGGACGGCTGTCAAGTCGACCGATCAGTCCTGCGCCCCGGCGCCCCCCATGCGCGCCAGGTAGACCGTCTGCGTGTAGGGCTCATCGAGCAGCGGATTGTGGAACGTGACCGGTTCGGACCAGGCTTCCGCGAAGACCCCCGCCAGTCGTTCGACGAAGGCCGGATCAGGCGGAGCGTCGGACCACAGACCGAAGACGCCGCCCGGCCTGACGTGGCGCCCGGCGGCGGTCAGACCCTCGACGGTGTAGAAGCCGGTGCTCCGCCCATCGAGAAGCTCGTCGGGCGAGTGGTCGATATCGACCAGTACGACATCGAACAGCCGCTGCGGTGTCAGCGGGTCGAGGCCCTCGCCACCGGCCGCCAGCGCGAAGAAGTCGCCCGGGACGATCCGGCAACGCGCATCGTCGCCGAGGGCCGTTCCGAGCGGCAGGAGACCCCGCCGGTGCCAGCCGATCACAGGCTCCAGCATCTCGATGACGACGAGCGAAGCCACGTTGCCGTGGTCGAGGACGGCCTTTGCAGTATAGCCGAGGCCGAGGCCCGCGACCGCAACGTCGACCGCCCGATCCGCAAACGGCTTGAGGCCGAGGGTCGCGAGAGCGATCTCGGAGGCGGTGAACAGGCTCGACATCAGGAACTCATCCCCGAGCTTGATCTCGTAGACGTCGGTCCCCAGCCTGTGTTCCCGCCGTCGCCTCAGGCTCAGGCCGCCGATGGGCGTGTCCTGATAGTCCAGTTCCTCGAAATAGGCGCTCAAGCGGTTGCTCCTCGGGCACCGGCTGCGGCGCGAGGGCCAGTCTACACGATGCGCGCAGGGCACTGGCCGAAATTGGAGCATGCACGCTGGCGAGACCGGCGCATGCAAACGCCCTGGTGCCCTGATGGCAACCGACGATCTGGCGTCGCCGGTTCAGGCCGGTTCTACCAGCAGCACGGCGCCCTCGAATCCGATGACGCGAACGCGGCCGCCCGAGGCGAGATCGGGTCCGGTCACCAGCCAGACTGAATCGGCGACGCGGACGCGGCCCCGCCCCGACTGGATCGGCTCCTCGAGCACGAACTCCCGGCCGACCATCGCCTCCAGGCGGCGGTTCAGATCCGGCTTGTCGCTTGCCGTCCCGTTGCTGGCCTTCATGACCTTGAACCAGCCGTAGAGGCTGATCAGGGAGAGGACGGCGAAAACGGCGAGCTGTGCCTGCCATGGTCCGGCGATGAACAGGAAGATGACACCGGTCAGGGCGGCTGCGGCCCCGAGCCAGATCAGGAAGTAACCCGGCACCAGGATCTCCGCCGCCATCAGGACGGCGGCGAGGATGATCCAGCCCCAGGCACCCGCCGTGGCGATGGTCGAGACGATCATGTCAGCCCCCTGTGCTGGGCACGCTGCCGCCGCGGCCCGGCGGGCGCGGAGCCGGGCCATCCTGGCCGAAGGCGGCCTTGGCGATCTCGCCGATGCCGGCCAGCGAGCCGAGGATCTGCGTCGTCTCGATCGGCAGGATCAGCGTCTTCTGGTTGGGCGACAGGGCGAGGCCCTCCAGCGCCTTCAGATATTTCTCGGCGATGAAGTAGTTCACCGAGAGCGCATTGCCGCCGGCGATGGCAGCCGACAGCATTTCCGTCGCCTTGGCCTCGGCCTCGGCCTGCCTCTCGCGCGCCTCGGCGTCGCGGAAGGCGGCTTCCTTGCGGCCCTCGGCCTCGAGGATCTGCGACTGCTTCTCGCCCTCGGCGCGCAGGATCTCGGACTGCCGCTGGCCTTCGGCCTCCAGGATGACGGCGCGCTTCTCGCGCTCGGCCTTCATCTGCCGGCCCATGGCGGCGACCAGGTCGGCCGGCGGCGCGATGTCCTTGATCTCGATGCGGTTGACCTTGATGCCCCAGGGCGCAGCCGCCTGGTCGACGACGCGCAACAGGCTCTCGTTGATCGTGTCGCGGTTGGAGAGAAGCGCGTCGAGATCCATGGATCCCATGACGGTCCGGATGTTGGTCATGGCGAGATTCATCAGCGACTGATCGAGCCGGGTGATCTCGTAGGAGGAGCGCGCCGCGTCCAGCACCTGGAAGAACAGGACGCCGTCGACCGTGACCTTGGCGTTGTCCTTGGTGATGACCTCCTGGCTGGGAACGTCGAGCATCTGCTCCATGACGTTCACCTTGTGGCCGACGCGGTCGATGAACGGCACGATCAGCTTGAGCCCGGGGTCCAGCGTGCGCGTGTAGCGGCCGAAGCGCTCGACGGTCCAGTTGTAGCCCTGCGGTACCGTCTTGATGCCGGCGAACAGGAACAGGACGACCACGATGACGATGCCGATGAGGGCGACGTCGCTGCCGACGAATGGGAACATGGTCTATCTCCGTTGCGCGCCTTGCAGCCTAGGCCGCCGACGATGGCGGCTCAATGGCGGTGGAACCAGACCACGGACGTATTGCGCCGCGATGGCGCGCCGGTCCTGCAACGTTTCGCCGCCTGATTAAAATGAGAACCCTTTGCAACTGGCTTGACAGCGAGGCCGGAAGCCCCCAAATTCTTGCAAATGAGTTGCAACTGCGCATGCCTCTCCGACCCGCTGACAAGGTGAAGATGATGCTCCCCCGCCTGTCCCGCCGCAGCCTGCTCGCCGCAGCCACCATGCTCGCGCTTCCGGGGCCCGTCTTCGCCCAGGCGCCCCGCCGGTTGCGCGTCGTCACCACCACGGCCATGCTCGCCGACACCGTGCGCATGCTCGCCGGCGCGCAGGTTTCGGTGGAGGCCCTGATGGGCGAGGGGGTCGACCCGCATCTCTACCGTCCGACCCGTGCCGACATCGTCAAGCTGACCCAGGCCGACCTGGTGATTGCCCACGGCCTGGGGCTGGAGGCGCAGTTCCGCGAGACCTTCCAGCAGCTCGCCCGGCGCCGTGCCCCGGTGCTGGCCGCCGAAGCCATCGCCAGGGACCAGCTGCTGAAGGACGCGGAGGTCGCCGACAAGCCCGATCCCCATGTCTGGATGGACCCGAAGCTCTGGACCGTCGTGGTGCGCGCCGTCTCGGAGGCGCTCGCCCGCGCCACCGCGACGGGACAGGCCGCCGTCGCGCCCGATCTCGAGCCGGTGCTCGCCAAGATGAACGCGCTCGGCGCCTATGCTGGCCAGGTCCTGTCCTCCGTCGCTGCCGAGCGGCGCATCCTTGTCACCGCCCATGACGCCTTCGGTTATCTGGCCCGCGCCTACGGCTTCGAGGTCCATGGCATCCAGGGCCTGTCGACGGAGAGCGAGGCCGGGCTGAAGGCGATCGAGGCGACGGTTGATCTGGTGGTCAACCGCAAGCTTCCCGCCATCTTCGTCGAGAGTTCCGTGTCGGACCGCAATGTGCGCGCGGTTATCGAGGGTGCCGCCCGCCGCGGCCACCGTGTCGTCGTCGGCGCCGAGCTCTTCTCCGACGCCATGGGCAAGCCTGGAACCTATGAGGGTACCTATGTCGGCATGATAGACCACAACGTGACGGCCATCGCCCGGGCCCTCGGTGGCACGGCGCCCGAAAAGGGCATGTCGGGCCGTCTGGCGCTGGCGGGTTGAGGCGTGGCCATGCTCGCGCGCACGCCATCCGAAGCACTGGCCGGCACCGCCGGCCTGCTGTCCGTGGAGAACCTCTCGGTCAGCTATCGGGGCGTTGCCGCGCTGGTCGACGTGAGCTGGAAGGCCCCTCCCAGGGGCCTGACCGCCATCGTCGGCCCGAACGGCGCCGGCAAGTCGACGCTGATCAAGGCGATCCTCGGCCTCGTTCCCTCCACCGGCCACATCACCATCGGCGGCCGTCCGTTCGACGAGGCCCGCGACCTGACTGCCTACGTGCCGCAGCGGGCCTCCGTTGACTGGGACTTTCCCGCCAGCGCCCTCGACGTCGTCCTGCAGGGCATGGTGCGCGAGCCGGGCTGGTTCCGCGGCTATGGACGCGCCCGCCGCGAGCGGGCCCTCGCGCTGCTCGACCGCGTCGGGATGGCCGATCTCGCAGGACGGCAGATCGGCCAGATGTCGGGCGGGCAGCAGCAGCGGGTCTTTCTCGCCCGCGGCCTTGCCCGCAACGCCCGCATCCTCTTCCTCGACGAGCCGCTGGCCGGCGTCGATGCCGCCTCCGAGCGGATCATTCTCGACGTCTTCGACGCCCTCGACCGGGAGGGTCGACTGGTGGTCTGCGTCCACCACGATCTCGGCACGGTGGCCGAGCGCTTCCGCGATGTGCTGGTGCTGAACAGGAAGGTCATCGCCGCCGGTCCCGTGGCCGAGGCCTTCACGCCGCAGGTCCTCGCGCGCGCCTATGGCGTCCCCCTGGCCATCTGAGATGCAGGGCGCGCTCGCCGATATCCTAGCCATCCTGACCTTCCGGGCCGGCTTCAACACCACGGTGGTGATGCTGGGCGCGGCCGCGCTCGGCTGTGCCGCGGGCGCCGCGGGCACCTTCGCCATGCTCCGCCGCAAGGCCCTCGTCTCCGACGCTGTCGCGCACGGCACCCTGCCGGGCATCGCCATGGCCTTCCTCGTCGCCGCGTTGCTCGGCCAGGCGCCGCGACAGGCAGGCTGGCTGATGGGCGGGGCGGGCATCGCCGCCGCCATCACGCTCCTCGCCATCGAATGGCTCGGCCGCCGGCCGAAGGTCGGCCACGACACGGCAACGGCGGCCGTGCTCGCCTGTGGTTTCGGCCTCGGGCTGTCCCTGATGTCCGTGGTGCAGACGCTGTCAGTCGGTCGGCAGGCCGGGCTCGAGACGCTCCTCTTCGGGTCCGCTGCGGGCATGCTGCCCGGCGAGGCCCAGGCCATGGCCGGTCTGGCCGTCCTCGTTCTCGTCGTCATCGCCCTGGTGCTGAAGGAGCTCTCGGCGGTCGCCTTCGATCCCGATTTTGCCGCCACGACGGGCCTTCCCGTCGCCCGGCTCGATGCGCTTGTCGCCCTGGTCTGCGCCGTTGTCGTCGTCGCCGCGCTGCCGATCGCCGGCTTCGTCCTCGCTGTCGCGCTCGTCGTCATCCCCCCGGCGGCCGCCCGCTTCTGGAGCGACCGTGCCGGCGCGGTCGTCGCCATCGCCGCAGCCATCGGAACGGTCTCGGCACTGTCCGGCGCCGCGGCATCCGCCGTCCTGCCGGACACGCCGACGGGCCCGGCCATCGTCATCGTTG
>CAZPMD010000003.1:26869-67723 GCA_964587395.1 uncultured Hyphomicrobiales bacterium | reverse complement strand
CTGCCGTCATCTTCGCCGTGAGCCTCGCCTTCGGGCGCGCCCGCGGGCTTCTCTCCGGAGGCACATGATGGCCGAGTTCTGGACCGTCGATTTCGTGCCGTTGCTTGCCGCGAGCCTGTCGGCGCTGGCCTGCGCCCTTGTCGGCAACCTGCTCGTTCTGACGAGGCGCGCCATGGCGGCGGATGCCCTCAGCCACGCCGTCGTGCCCGGGGTGGTCATCGCCGTCGCCCTGACCGGCCTGTCGGGAAGTCTCGTCGTCCTTGCCGGCGGCCTTGCCGCGGCCTTCGCCGCCAGCGGCCTCGTCGCCTTCCTCGTCCGTGCCGGGAAGGTGGAGGAGGGCACGGCGCTCGGCATCGTCTTCACCACCTTCTTCGCGGTCGGAATTCTCGTCCTCGAATGGTCGGGACTGTCGCGCACCGGCTTCGATGTCCACCACGTCATCACCGGTTATCTGGAGGGGCTGATCTGGGTGACCGACGCCGCCCCGAGCCAGACCGTCTGGCAGATGATCGGCACACTGCCGCAGGTGGTGTTCGAACTGGCCCTCGTCCTGGCGCTCGTTGCGGCCATCCTGCTGGCCTTCCACAAGGAGCTGGCGCTGCTCGCCTTCGATCCCGTCTTTGCCAGGGCCAGCGGCCTGCCGGTGAGACTTCTGGATGCAGCCCTGCTGACCGCCACGGCTCTTGCGTGTACCGCGGCCTTCAAGTCGGTCGGCGTCGTCCTGGCAGTGGCGATGATCGTCTGTCCGGCCGCCGTGGCCCGCCTCCTGACGACGCGGTTGTCGCATCAGATGGCCGTCTCCGCCGCTGTCGCGCTGGTTGCCGTCTTCGGCGGCTATGCCGTGGCGGTCTTCGGACCGCGGCTGTTCGGCTCCACGCTGGCCCTCAACGCTGCCGGCACCATCGGCGCGGTGGCGGGCCTGATGCTGGTGGCGACCGCAGCGCTCCGGGCCCGCGCCTGATCCACCGCAAATCCGTTGCAGGTGTGGCGGCGTATCAGCTTCCAACGCTTCGAGATCGGGCGTATCACGCCCCGAGACTGTTCGACTGCCGCGAGCCCCCATGCGCGAAATGAAACTCCCCGCCGGCCACGTCCCCGTGAAGACCGGCAAGATCGGCGTACTGCTGATGAACCTCGGCACGCCGGACGCCACCGACTACTGGTCGATGCGCCGCTACCTGAAGGAGTTCCTCTCCGACCGCCGCGTCATCGAGACGCCGCGCGCCATCTGGTGGCCGATCCTCAACCTGATCATCCTGCAGACCCGTCCGCAGAAGAAGGGCAAGGACTACGAGACGATCTGGAACACCGAGAAGAACGAGAGCTTCCTCAAGACCATCACCCGCAACCAGGCGGAGAAGCTCGCGGCCCACCTGAAGGCGATCAGCCCGGATATCCATGTCGAATGGGCCATGCGCTACGGCAATCCCGCCATCAAGCCGGCGGTCGAGCGGCTGATGTCCGAGGGCTGCGACCGCATCCTCGCCTTCTCGCTCTATCCGCAATATGCCGCCGCCACCACGGCGACCGCCAACGACCACCTGTTCCGCGCGCTGATGCAGATGCGCTGGCAGCCGACCATCCGCATTGCGCCGCCCTACCACGACGAGCCTGCCTATATCGCGGCCCTCGCCCGGTCGGTACGCAACCATCTCGCGACCCTCGACTTCGAGCCGGAGGTGATCCTCACCTCCTTCCACGGCATGCCGAAGGACTATCTGCTGAAGGGCGACCCCTATCACTGCCACTGCGCCAAGACCTGGCGGCTGCTGCGCGAGGAGCTCGGCTATTCGCCCGAGCGGATGATGATGAGCTTCCAGTCGCGCTTCGGTCCGGACGAGTGGCTGAAGCCCTACACCGATGAGACCGTCGAGGCGCTGGCGAAGCGCGGCGTGAAGAAGCTCGCCATCATCGCCCCGGCCTTCTCCGCCGACTGCCTGGAGACGCTGGAGGAGCTCGACGGCGAGAACCGCCACATCTTCGAGAACAACGGCGGCGAGCAGTTCACCTACATCCCCTGCCTCAACGAGTCCGATCTCGGCATGAGCGTCATCACCACCGTGGTCGAGCGCGAACTGAAGGGCTGGATCTGACGACGTAACGGGACGGCAAGGCCGGCGACGCGAAGGCGAAACGGAAAGCAACCAGACAGGCGCGCTTCCGCGCCGTCCGGCGCTCCATGCCTTTGCAGGATCTGATGTCGACCCTTTTCCTCGTTCACGCCCCCCGCACCGTTCTGGGGCTTCTCTTCCTCGTCAGCGCCATCGACGGTTTCTGGGCCATGGCCACCGGCAACCACCTGATCCATCCGCCGGTCTCGCCGTCCGGCCGTCTCTTCGAGCAAGGGCTTCAGGCCTCGGGCTTCTTCTGGCCCTTCCTGAAACTGATCAACCTGATCGGTGGCCTCAGCCTCGTCTTCAACGTCGCACCCGCCTTCGGCCTCGCCCTCATCGCCCCGGTCATGGCGACCATCGTGCTGTTCCACGCCTTCCTCAATCCGCAGGGCCTGCCGATGGCCGGCATCCTGGTCGTCACCGGACTGATGCTGGTGTGGGCCTATCGCGACCGCTACGCGCCGATGTTCCGCTCCGCCTGAGCCCCGGGGGCCGTGCCGCCACATGCGTGGCGGCACGGCTGCCTGTCCCGATACGCTGCAGTCGTCCGTCCGCGCTCCGCTCAGCCGACCGGACGGGTGTCCTCGATTACCTTGCCGTCATTCGGCAGCGAGCCGGGCTTCACCGCTTCCACAGCGCCCTTGAGTTTCAGTACCGAGAGCACGCTCTCGCCCACGGCCAGCACGAACTCGGGAGAGCGCGCCCGCGTCTCCACCTTCAGCGTCATGGCGTCCGTCTCGCCGTTACGGGCGACGACGAGCCGGGCCCGCGCGATCTCCGGATGGCGGCGCAGCACCTCCGCGACCTGCTCCGGCCGCACGAACATGCCCTTGACCTTGGCGGTCTGGTCGGCACGCCCCATCCAGCCCTTGATGCGGCTGTTGGTGCGGCCGCAGGGCGAGGCGCCCGGCAGTATGGCGGTGAGGTCGCCGGTGGCGAAGCGGATCAGCGGATGGTGCGGATCGAGGACGGTGACGACGATCTCGCCGACCTCGCCCGGGGCAACGGGATCGCCGGTTCCCGGGCGGACGATCTCGAGGATGATGTCCTCGTTGAGGATCAGGCCCTCGCGCGCCTCGCTCTCGTAGGCGATGACGCCGCATTCGGCGATGGCATAGGTCTGGTAGGCATCGACGCCGCGGGCGGCGACCTCCTTCTGCAGGCTGGCCGGGAAGGCCGCCCCGCCCACCAGTGCCCGCTTGATCGAGGAGGCGTCGCGCCCTTTCTCCTTGGCGGCGTCGAGCAGGATCTTCAGGAAATCCGGCGTGCCGGCATAGCAGCTCGGGCGATAGGCCTCGATCAGGTCGAGCTGGGCGTCGGTGTTGCCCGGGCCGGCCGGGATCACGGCGCAGCCGACGGCCCGCGCGCCGGAATCGAAGCACCAGGCGCCGGGGGTGAGGTGATAGGACAGTGTGTTGAGCACGATGTCGCCGCGCCGGAAGCCCGCCGCCGACATGGCGCGTCCGACGCGCCAGACGTCGTGGCCGATCGCCTCCGGCTCGAAGATCGGACCAGGCGACATGAAAAGCCGCCCGAAGGAGCTCGCCTTGCCGGGCACGAAACCGCCGAAGGGCGGGCTGGCCTTCTGCAGGCCGGGCATGTCCGACTTCCGCTGCACCGGCAGCTCGGCAAGGGCCGCACGCGTCGTGATCGCTCGCGGGTCGATCTTGCCGAGGTGGCGCCGCCAGGCGGGAACCTTCATGGCGGCCGCCATGACCTGCGGCAGCCGCTTCATCAGGTCCTTCTCGCGTGCGCTGTCGTCGCGCGTTTCGCGCTTGTCGTAATGCCCAGCCATGATGGTCTCCCTCTGGCGACGATTATCCGGGTCCCCGTCCGCCGCGCCAAGTCCAACTTAGGTCCGAACGATAACGGACGGGCGCAGTTCCGCTGCGTTGCACGCGGAGGTAGCCCGGAACGGCGCTTCAGGCGGCCCAGCCGCATGCGGCGAGGGCCTCGCGCATGGCCTCCGGCGGCGGGGCCTCTGCCGTGATGACGGGCCGCTTCGGATCGAAGGGCACGACGACGGCGCGGGCGAGCAGATGCAGCCCAGGCCCGCCCTGCCGCGGTGCCGTGCCATAGATGGTGTCGCCGAGGATCGGGAAGCCGCTCTCGGCGCAGTGCAGCCTGAGCTGATGGGTGCGGCCGGTCACCGGCTCCAGCGCCAGCCAGGCCCGACCCTCGCCGCGGCCGAGCACCCGGAACCGCGTCAGCGCTGGCTGGCCCTTCGGATCGGCCTTCATCCACCAGCCGCGCTTCGGGTCGCGCGGGCTCATCGGGATGGCGATCTCGCCCTCCTCGGCGGCCGGCCCGCCTTCGACGACGGCCCAGTAGGTCTTCTTGAACAACTGCCCGAGGCGCTCCAGCGCCCGGCGATGGCGGCCGAGCACCAGGCAGCCGGCGGTGTCCTTGTCGAGGCGGTGGGCGAGCTCCGGCGGTCGCGGCAGCCCGAAGCGCAGCACCTCGAGGTGGTCGGCGAGGGTCTCCCCGCCGCCCGGACCCTTGTGCACCGGCAGGCCCGCCGGCTTGTTCAGGATCAGCACGCTGGCGTCGCGGTGGAGCAGCCGCGGAATGAGACCGAGCGGGTCGGGCGGGGTCGGGAAGGGCGATGGCGTCATGGTTCTCTCTTACGGCCGACGGACCCTCGCCGCCACCCGCCGCTCTAGCCATGCGGCGTCATCCGGCCTAAATGCCGGGTGTCACTTCGCCGGCCGGGCGGAGCGGCGCGCCAGACAGCGAGATCCTTTGCCGATGACCGATCAGCCGAAGTCCGACGAGCCGAGACGGCCCGGTTTCTTCAAGCGGCTGTTCGGCCAGGACGCGCCGGCGGAATCGCCGGCCGCGGCGCCTGCCGCTATTGCGGCCGAGACCCCCGCCTCCCCGAAGAGCTGGTGGCGGCGGCTGACTGAAGGCCTGTCGCGCACCTCCTCGAAGCTCGGCGCCGGCGTCACCGACCTCTTCACCAAGCGCAAGCTCGACCACGCGACGCTGGAAGAACTGGAGGACCTGCTGATCCAGGCCGACCTCGGCGTGGAGACGGCAGGCCGCATCGCCGGGGCCCTGTCGAAGGGCCGCTTCGGCAAGGACATCGCGCCGGAGGAGGTGCGGGCCATCCTCGCCGCCGAGATCGAGGCGGTGCTGGCCCCCGTGGCGCGGCCGCTGACGGTGGACGCCGCGAAGAAGCCTTTCGTCATCATGGTCGTCGGCGTCAACGGCGCCGGCAAGACCACCACCATCGGCAAGCTCGCCGCCAAGTTCCGCGCCGAGGACCGCTCCGTCATCCTCGGGGCCGGGGACACCTTCCGCGCCGCGGCCATCGAGCAGCTGAAGGTCTGGGGCGAGCGGACGGGAGCGCCAGTCGTCGCGCGGCCGCAAGGGTCGGACGCGGCGGGCCTTGCCTTCGATACGGTGAAGCAGGCGCAGGAGGCCGGCACCGACGTCGTCATCCTCGATACCGCCGGCCGCCTGCAGAACAAGGCCGAGCTGATGGCCGAACTCGAAAAGGTCGTCCGGGTCATCCGCAAGGTCGACGAGGCGGCGCCCCATGCGGTGCTGCTGGTGCTCGACGCGACCACCGGGCAGAACGCCCTGACGCAGGTGGACGCCTTCTCGAAGACGGCGGGCGTGACCGGCATCGTCATGACAAAGCTCGACGGCACGGCGCGCGGCGGCATCCTCGTCGCGGTCGCGGCGCGCACCGGACTGCCGGTCCATTTCATCGGTGTGGGAGAGGGCGTCGACGACCTCGAACCCTTCGCCGCGCGGGACTTCGCCCGCGCCATCGTCGGCCTGGAGGAGGACGAGGCCGGCGGCTAGTCAGCGCGCGGCGCGGTGGCCGCGGTGATGGCGGTGGCGGGGCTGTGACGGCACGATCCGCACGGTCTCGGCCGGCTGGAAATAGTAGGTCCGCGGCGTCACCACCGGGCGATAGACCACTGGCCTTTCATGTCCGGCCCAGCCGAACCAGAACGGCGTTGCCTGCGCCCCGTCCGATGGCGCCATCACGATGATCAGCGCGGCCGCTGCCAGGGCGGGGACGCTGCGATGCATGAGGGGACGGGTCATGGCGATACTCCGGTACGGGCGGCAGCATGGCAGATCACGGTGACCAATCCGTTTCCGCCTGCGTCGTCCCGCCGGTCTGGTCATGGCGGGTCGAAGCGGTCACAGTGAGCCCATGACCGCCGAACGGAACAACAGCGACGAGGACCTCCGCCGACAGGAGGAGGCGCGGCGCATCCTCGACCGCGCCCACCGGGATTCCGCCCCCCTTCTCGAATCCTCCATGCGGCGTGCCGGGGACTTCTTCACCGCGCGAGGCGAATCCGAGGACCCCGCCGAGATCTGGGGCAAACGTGCCGGCCGTGGCCTCGCCGTTCTCGCGGGGCTCGGCTGCATCGTCTATCTCGGCGTCACCTATTTGCGTTGACCGTCATGAGCATCCCTTCGCTTGCCGATCTCTATGCCGCCAAGGCGCCCGATCTCGAGGCCTTCGAGGCGCTGGCCGCCAGGGCTTACGCCGACCTGCCCGAGGACTTCCGCAACCTGTGCAAGGGGGTCGTCATCCGCGTCGAGGATTTTCCGACCGACGAGGTCATCAAGGAGATGGAGGCGGAGACCGACTTCGACCTGCTCGGCCTGTTCCAGGGCACCGGCATGCCGTTCCAGTCGGTGCAGTCGTCGGGGACCATGCCCAACATGATCTGGCTCTATCGCCGCCCCATCCTCGACTATTGGGCCGAGCACGACGAGACGCTCGGCGCCGTCATCGCCCATGTGCTGATCCATGAGATCGGCCACCATTTCGGCCTGTCCGACGAGGACATGGAAGCGATCGAACGGCGGGGCGAGTAGCCCGCCCCGGCCGTGCGAGGACGCTGCCGAAGGGCCCGACTCAGCCCTTCTTGCCGAACTGCCACCACTTCTTCTTCGCCTCCGGCATCTCCTCGCCGGGGGCCGGGGGGGCGACGACCTTCGAGAAGCTCTCGAAGAACTCGCCCGCCAGCTTCTTGGCGGTGGCGTCGATCAGGCGCGAGCCGAGCTGGGCGATCTTGCCGGAGATCTGGCTCTTCACGTCGTAGGTGAGGAGCGTGACGCCCTCGCTCTCCTCGGTGAGCTTCACCGTGGCGCCGCCCTTGGCCATGCCGGCGACGCCGCCATTGCCCTCGCCGGAGATCGTATAGCCGTTCGGCGGGTCGATGTCGGAGAGCGTGACGCTGCCCGAGAAGCTGGCCTTGACCGGGCCGATCTTCAGAACGGCCTTGGCGGCGAAGCCGTTGTCGCCGGTGCGCTCCATGCTCTGGCAGCCGGGAATGCACTGGCGCAGCACCTCGGGATCGTTCAGCGCCGCCCACACCACTTCGCGCGGGGCCTCGATGCGCTGCGTGCCGGTCATGTCCATGGGGCGGGCCTTCAATTCACGATGTCAGGGGAGCGGAGACTAGGGCGGCGCGGGCTTTTCTGTCGAGCCCGTCTTCGATGCGGACGGATCAGCCGGACGGCTTCTCGCCCGCCGGCATCTCGATGGTCTTCAGCGCGTCGGCAAGACGCGCCTTCGCCGATCCCGGCTTCAGCGGCTTCTGCTGGCTTTCATGCGGCGCCCACCCCGACAGGGTGATGACCTGGAAGGTGGCGCGGATGCGCCCGTCGGGGTCGCTGAAGCGCTGGCGGTAGATGGCGGCCATGCGCAGGAGCGTCGACCGCTTGAGCGGCACGCGCCGCCGCGCCATGAGCGGGTTGGTCGCGCCCATGGCACGCAGGTCGCGCATCAGGGCGAAGACGTCGGCATAGCGCACGGTCAGGCGGTCGCTATCCGTCACCGGCAGGGCGAAGCCTGCGCGCTGCAGCAGCGCGCCGACGTCGCGGACGTCGGCGAAAGGAGCGACCCGCGGCGACAGGCCGCCATCCATTTCGCTCTCGGCCTCGGCGAAGGCCTGCCTGAGCTCGGTCAGCGTGTCACCGCCGAGAAGGGCGGCGAGGAACAGCCCGTCCGGCTTCAGCGCCCGGCGCACCTGCACGAAGAGGCCCGGCAGGTCGTCGACGAACTGCAGGCCGAGGGCCGAGACGGCGAGGTCGAGGCGGCCGTCGCCGAAGGGCAGGGCATCGGCCGCGGCCACCACGACGGGGCCTCTCCGGCGCCGTGCCAGCGCCTCGACGGGTTCGAGCGCAACCGGCATCGGCAGTCCGCGCTGGATCATGGCCTCGCGCAGGGCATCGGCCGGCGAGGCGATGTCGGCGATGGTGGAGAAGCTGCGCTGGACCAGCATGAGCCTGTCGGCGAGATCCTCCGCCACGTTGCGCAGCAGAAAATCCGCGGGCTCGCCGGCCGCGGCGCGAGCCCGGCGGCGTCCGATGAGTTGCTGGTCGAAATGCTGCGACGTCATGGCCGGCATATGAGCGCTGGCAGGCAGGGCGTCAAATGGTAGGGCGAGCCTTGCCCTCCGGCGTCTTTGCCGCAAAGGTCCCGGCGAGGGAAGAAGGATGATCGATGACGAAGGCTTGGCGGATCGCCTGGGATGCCCTGGAGCGCTTTCTGGAGGATGACGGCTGGGCGATCGCCAGCCACATCGCACTCAACGGGCTGATGTCGCTGTTCCCCTTCCTGATCGTCGTCACCTCGCTGGCGAGCTTCGCCGGCGCCCGTCCCTATGGCGACGAGGTCACGCGCATCCTGCTCGAGGCCTGGCCGGAGGTGGTCGCGAGGCCCATCGCCCACGAGATCGAGACGGTGCTGACCACCTCCCGGACGGACCTCCTCACCATCGGCGTCCTTCTCGCCGTCTATTTCGCCTCGAACGGCGTGGAGGCGCTGCGTACGGCGCTGAACCGCGCCTATGAGGTGCGCGAGACGCGCTGGTGGTACATGTGCCGCCTGGAATCCATCGCCTATGTGCTGATTGGTGCCGTGGCCCTGCTGCTCGCCGCCTTCCTGGTGGTGCTGGGGCCCTTGATCTGGGCGACGGCGGTGCGGTTTCTCCCCTGGCTCGCGCCCTTCGGCTGGATCGTGCTGTTCATCCGCGTGGCGGCGGCTTCCCTCGTCATCGTCATCGCACTGACGGTGGTCTACCTGTTTCTTCCCGCCGGCCGTCGCCGTTTCCTCGACGTCCTGCCCGGAATCGTCGTGACGCTGGTGCTCTGGCTGATTGGCGGCACGCTCTTCGGCACCTACCTCGCCAGCTTCGCCCAGAACTACGTCAACACCTATGCCGGCCTTGCCTCGGTCATGGTGGCGCTGGTCTTCCTGTATTACTCAGCCGCCATCTTCGTCTTCGGCGGGGAGCTCAACGCCGCCATCTGGAGGGCCAACGGGCGGATCGTGTGAGGGCTGAACCTCCAGTTCTGCACTTCAGTGCTTCAGATTGACCCTCGACGGCGCCCTATCACACCGTCCGGAGCGCCGTGATCGGGTCGAGCAGGCTGGCGCGCTTGGCCGGGTACCAGCCGAAGAAGACGCCGACGAGGCCGGAGAACAGCACCGCGCCGATGATCGACTGCGGCTCGACGAGCAGGGGCCAGCCGAAGCGCGCCGAGACCGCGAAGGCGGCGCCGAGCCCGGCCATGATGCCGATGACACCGCCGATGGCGGCGAGCGAGGTTGCCTCGATGAGGAACTGCCGCATCACGTCGCGCCGCCGCGCGCCGACGGCGAGCCTCAGGCCGATCTCGCGGGTGCGCTCCGTCACCGAAACCAGCATGATGTTCATGATGCCGATGCCCCCCACCGCCAAAGAGATCGCGGCGACTGCCGCGAGCAGCAGCGACAGCGTCGTCGCCGCCCCGGCCGCCGTGTTGGCGATCTCGGTGAGGTTGCGGATCTGGAAGTCATCCTCCTGCCCCGGCTGAAGGCGGTGGCGCTGGCGCAGCAGCTGGCGCATGTCGTCCTCGGCCTGCGCCATGCTCTCGCCCTCACGGATCTTGACGTGGATGACGCCGACGGAGCGGGCATTGGCGCGGTTCACGCCGACCAGGCGCTGGCGGATCGTCGGCAGCAGCACGAATGTGGTGTCGTCCTGGTCCTGGCCCATCATCGACTGGCCCTTCGTCTCCATCACGCCGATGACCGTGAAGGGGACGGCGCGGATGCGCACCGTCTCGCCGATGGGATCGACGCCCTCGCCGAAGAGGTTCTTGGCGACGGTCTGGCCGAGGATGACGACCTGTCCGCCGCGCTGCGTCTCCTCCGGTTCGAACAGGCGGCCCGAGGCGATGGTCCACTCGCGCGCCTCGAACCAGCCGAGATCGACGCCGACGACCTCGGTGAACCAGTTGTTGCCGCCGGCCACCACCTGCGTGCGGGTCCGGCTGTTGGGGGCCGTGATCTGAACGGATGCGATCTCCGTCTCGATGGCGCGCGCGTCGTCCTCGGTGAGCGAGGACGAGGCGCCGAGACCGAGACGCACGCCGCCCTGGGTGACGTTTCCGGGCAACACGATGAACAGGTTGGCGCCGAGCGATTTCACCTGGGAGAGCACGCGGTCGCGGGCGCCGCCACCGATGGCCACCATGGCGATGACCGCCGCAACGCCGATGACCATGCCGAGCATCGTCAGGGCCGAGCGCAGCTTGTGGGCGCGCAGGGCGGACAGGGCTTCGCGAATGGCTTCCGTCAGGCTCATCTGGGCATTCTAGCAGCTTCGAATCTGCTGACACATGAAATGCCTGTCATGATCAGGACGCCGGGAAAACACACGTGCCGCCGGTGATTTTTCCACTTTGTTTAGAGTGCCCCGTTACCTATGGGAACCCGAAAGGCTGAGCGTGGGCGAGACATGGATGGATTGACGGAGCGCGTCGAGCCTGCCGCCGGACCGGCCGGTCGAGGCCTGAGGTCCTATCTTACGGCACTGCTGCTTGTCGCACTGCTGCCGATGATCGTGGCCGCGACGGTTGCGGTGATGCAGGCCAAGAGCGCCTTCGAGGCAGCGACCTCCACCCGTCTTCTGGAAACGGCCCGCACCCTCGCACGCGCTGCCGAGAGCGAACTGGAGGGCGGCGCGACCCTTCTGAGGCTGCTCTCGCAGGTCCCGCATTCGGTATCCGTTCCGGGCATGGTCGACCCCTGGTCGGCGGCAGCCGAGCGGCAGATCGGCGGGCGGCTGGTGGAAGAGGTCTTCGCACCGAATGAGGTGATCCCGGACGGCCCTGGCCTTTCCCACCACGGGGTGCCCTTCGAGACGATCCGCCGCGCCCTGCAGTCTCGGCAGGTGGCCATCTCCAATCTTTTCGTCGATCCGGGGACAAGCCAGCCCCGTATCGCCATGGTGAAGCATATGGCGCTGTCCGACGAAGGGTCCCGCTTTGCGGCGCTGGTGGTACCGCCGGAGCGGCTGGTCCAGGTGCTGCAGGGCCGCAATGCGGCAAACTCCGACCTTCTGGTGGCGGTGGCGGACGGGGCCGGAATCATCGTCGCGCGCACGCGGGATCCAGAGCGCGTCATCGGCAAACCCGCTCCCAACTGGCATACTTTGAAAGCGGTCGGGCGGAACAGCGGTGTCTTCGAGGCCGCCAGCTTCGAGGGCCGGCCGATCGTCGTGGCCTTCCAGACTCTGGGCGGAACGCCGGGCTGGGCCCTGGCGGTGGCCGAGCCGCGCGGCGTCTATCACGCCCGCACCCGCGGACCATTCCTGGGCCTCCTCGCCGGCGCTCTGGTCGCCGTCGTCCTGGGCCTGCTCGTCGCCATCTGGGTCGGCCGGATCATCCTGACGCCGGTCGCTGCACTGGCGCGCCGGGCCCGCCAGATTGCCGGGGCCGCCGGCAGTGCTCCGACGACCGAAGTCGCACCCTCTCGCATCGCGGAATTCGAGGACCTGAGGGTCAGCCTGGAGCAGTCCGAGACGGCGCTACGGCAACGGGCCGATGCGGAGGCGGCCGCCGCCGCGCGGCTGGCCCAGAGCGAGAAGCGTTATCGCGTTCTCGCCAGCACTGGCGCCCTCGTCTTCTGGCGCCGCGACAGCGCGGGCGCCGTCACCACCACCGGCTGGGAAACGCTGACCGGCAAGGCTCTGTCCTTCGACGCCTCGTGGGGCGCCCTGGACGCCTCCTGGTACGAGAATCTCCATCCCGATGACGCTCCGCTGGTTCGCGCAGCCTGGCAGGAGGCGCAGCGGAGTCGGGATGTCTATGACATCGAGTACCGTGTCCGTCTGCAGGACGGTTCCTTCCACTGGGTCCGGGCGCGCGGCTCGAAGGTGGAGGGCGCTGACGGCTCGGGAGACGAGTGGATCGGCGTGATCGAGGATGTCGATGCCCGGCGCAGCGCCCAGGCGCGCATCGCCCACATGGCCCATCACGATGCGCTGACGGGGCTCGCCAACCGCACCCTGTTCCAGGAGAAGCTGCTGGAGGCGGTCGGTCAGCATGGCCGGCCTGTCGACTGTGCCGTCCTGTGCGTCGACATAGACCGGTTCAAGGTGGTCAACGACACGCTGGGCCATGCCATGGGCGACGCGCTGCTGGTGGCTGTCGGCGAGCGGCTCAAGGCCTGCATCGCGGACGGCGACGTGCTTGCCCGCCTCGGCGCCGACGAGTTCGGCATCGTGCAGAGAAGCGGACCGCAGCCGACCACCGCCTCGATGCTCGCCAGCCAGATCATCGATGCCGTTGGCGCACCCTACGACATCGGCGGTCAGTCCGTGGTCGTCGGTGCCAGTGTCGGCATCGCCCTGGCCGATGGCGAGGGCGCCGACTCGGTCCTCAAGAATGCCGACATCGCTCTCGACCGCGCCAAGGAGGACGGACAAGGCCGCTTCTGCTTCTTCGAGCCGGCCATGAACGCCCGCATGCACCAGCGCCAACGCCTGGAGCGCGACCTGCGCAAGGCACTGACGGAGGGCCAGTTCGTGCTCTTCTTCCAACCGGTGATCACCCTCGCAACCGGGACCATTGCCGGCTTCGAGGCCCTGGTGCGCTGGCGGCATCCCGAGCGCGGCCTCGTCTCCCCGGCTGAATTCATCCCTGTGGCCGAGGAGACCGGTCTCATCGGCCCTCTCGGCCGCTGGGTTCTCGATCAGGCCTGCGCCGAAGCCACCCACTGGCCCCATGGAATGAAGGTCGCCGTCAACGTCTCCCCGAGGCAACTGGCCGACCGACAGTTCCCGGAGATCGTCGAGGCCGCGCTCAGGCGTTCGGGTCTTTGCGCCTCGCGGCTGGAACTGGAGATCACCGAGAGCACGCTGATGGCCGATGTCGAGGGGGCGACCAACGCCCTGCTGCGACTGAAGATGATGGGCTGCTCCCTGGCCATGGACGATTTCGGTACGGGCTATTCGTCGCTCGGTTACCTGCGCACATTTCCCTTCGACAAGGTCAAGATCGACCGCTCCTTCGTCCAGGACCTGTCGGTCGCCCGCGAAAGCGGCGCCATCATCCGCGCCGTCACCGGGCTGTGCGGCAGCCTCGGGATCATCAGCACCGCCGAGGGCGTGGAGACCGAGGCGCAGCTCGCCCTGCTGCGCAGCGAGGGCTGTACCGAAGGGCAGGGCTATCTCTTCGGTCGCCCCTCTCCGGCGGAGGACATCCCCGCGCTTCTTGCCGCCTTCTCCGGCATTCCCGGGCGCGGCAAGGGCGAGATATCGCCGACCGTCGCGACCATAGGGGGCGAGGCGGCCCGGCGCATCCAGCGCGACCGCGCGTGATCTGCGGGCGGTCCATGCGCGGCGACCGGCTTCCCGTCGGGCAGCGCTTCGGCTAAGGGCAGGGAAAACCGCCCTTTCGCGGCAAGCCCGAGGATCGCCATGGCCAAGTTCGTGCCCCCCGTCTCCCCGCTCGCGCCGAAGACGGTGCCCGTGCTGCCGCCGCTCGGCGGCGTCACGCTGGCGACCGCCGAGGCGGGCATCCGCTACAAGGGGCGTACCGACGTGCTTGCCGTCGGTCTCGCCAGGGGCACGACGGTGGCCGGCGTGTTCACCCGCTCCAAGTGCCCCTCGGCGCCGGTCGACTGGTGCCGCGCCAATCTCGCGGGTGGTCAGGCGCGGGCGCTGGTGGTGAACTCCGGCAATGCCAACGCCTTCACCGGCAAGAAGGGCCGCGAGGCCGTGGCGCTGACCGCGAAGATCGCGGCCAAGGCGGCTGGCTGCAAGCAGTCGGAGGTCTTCCTCGCCTCCACCGGCGTCATCGGCGAGCCGCTGGATGCGACCAAATATGACGCGGTACTCGACAAGACCTTCGCCGCGGGCAAGGCGGAAGGCTGGCTCGATGCGGCCAAGGCCATCATGACCACCGACACGTTTCCCAAGGTCGCTACCGCCACCGCCACGCTCGGCGGCGTCACCGTGACCATCAACGGCATGGCCAAGGGTGCCGGCATGATCGCGCCCGACATGGCGACCATGCTTTCCTTCGTCTTCACCGATGCGCCGATCGACGCGCCGGCCTTGCAGGCGCTGCTATCGAAGGGAGTGAAATCGACCTTCAACACCGTCACGGTGGACAGCGACACCTCGACCTCGGACACGCTGATGCTGTTCGCCACCGGTGCGGCCGAAAAGCGCGGCGCGCCGCGTATCGCGAACGCCACGGATCGCCGCCTCGCAGGGTTCCGCAAGGCGCTCCAGGCGGTTCTCGCCGATCTTGCCGAGCAGGTGGCGCGCGACGGCGAGGGGGCCCGCAAGCTGGTTCACGTCGTGGTCAGGGGCGCGGTGTCCAACGCCTCGGCCTTCCGCGTCGCCAAGTCGATCGCCGATTCGCCGCTGGTGAAGACGGCGATCGCCGGCGAGGACGCCAACTGGGGCCGCGTCGTCATGGCGGTCGGCAAGGCCGGAGAGCCGGCCGAGCGAGACCGGCTGTCGATCTCCTTCGGTGACATCCGTGTCGCCCACGAGGGCGAGCGCGATCCGGCCTATGACGAGGCGGCCGCGAGCGCGGTGATGAAGAAGGACGTGATCACCGTGACCGCCGACCTCGGCCTTGGACGCGGCACGGCACGGGTCATGACCTGCGACCTGACCAAGGACTATGTCGCCATCAATGGCGACTATCGCTCGTGAGCGGAGGTGCCCGGCTCCGCCAAGGCTGTGGGATCGCGCACGGCAAACGTTAACTTCTGTCGGCTAGAAGGGACTCTGCCATGACCCTGAGGCTCGTCTTCGTGGCCGCCTGCGCCCTGGTCGACCCGGACAACCGGGTTCTCCTGGCGGAGCGGCCGGCGGGCAAGCCTCTCGCTGGTCTTTGGGAGTTTCCCGGCGGCAAGGTCGAGCCGGGCGAGAGGCCGGAGGAGACGCTGATCCGCGAGCTTCGCGAGGAGCTCGGCATCCGCGTCGAAGAGCCCTGTCTCGCGCCCCTGACCTTCGCCAGCCACGCCTACGAGACCTTCCAGCTGTTCATGCCGCTGTGGGTCTGCCGGCGCTGGCAGGGCAACGTCCAGGGTCTCGAGGGTCAGAAGCTCGCCTGGGTCAAGCCGGGCCGGCTGCGGGACTTTCCCATGCCGGCGGCGGATGAACCCCTGATCCCCTTCCTCACCGAGCTGCTCGGCGAGGCACGCGACTGACAGGAGAGGCCAGGATGGCTCGCAGCTTTCGCAGGATGACGTCTCTGGCGGCTCGCTTTGCCGCCGACCGGGCTGGTGCGACGGCAATCGAATATTCCGTGGTCGCCGCCGGGATCGCCGGCGCGGTGATCCTCGCGGTCTATTCCGTCGGCAGCGCCGTCGATGGCACCCTCTACGCCAAGATCTCGGGCGCCTGGCAGTAAACCGGCCAGGTCACGCATCTTCCCGGCAACGCCGCGGCGAATCCCGCGGCGTGCTTTGGCATGACTGCGGCCCGGTTCAGATCATGTACTGGCCGCCATTGATGGACAGCGTCGAGCCGGTGATGAAACCGCCCTCGTCGGACGCCAGGAACAGCACCGCGCGGGCGATCTCGTCGGCCTCGCCGAGGCGGCCGACCGGGATCTGCGCGATGATGGATTCACGCACCTTCTCCGGCACGGCCATGACCATGTCGGTCGCGATGTAGCCCGGGCAGATGGCGTTGACGGTGATGCCGGCCTTCGCGCCCTCCTGCGCCAGCGCCTTGGTGAAGCCGAGATCGCCGGCCTTGGCGGCGGAATAGTTCGCCTGGCCCATCTGGCCCTTCTGGCCGTTGATCGAGGAAATGGTGATGACGCGGCCGAACTTGCGGTCTCGCATGCCGGTCCACAGCGGATGCGTCATGTTGAAGACACCGGACAGGTTGGTGTCGATGACCTCCTTCCACTGGGCGGGCGTCATCCGGTGGAACATGGCGTCGCGCGTGATGCCGGCATTGTTGACCAGCACGTCGACGGGGCCGAGTTCGGCCTCCACCTTGGCGATGCCGGCGGCACAGGCCTCGTAGTCGGCGACCGACCACTTGAACACCGGAATGCCGGTTTCCGCCTTGAAGGCCGCGGCGGCCTCGTCGTTGCCGGCGTAGTTGGCGGCCACCTTGTAGCCCGCGGCCTTCAGGGCCTTGGAGATGGCGGCGCCGATGCCGCGCGACCCTCCGGTGACCAGTGCGACTCGTGCCATGTATGAACTCCCTTTGATGGGTTCCCTTGGAGTGACGATTCATCGTTCCCGGCATCTGGAGTGCCAGGTTGCATGCGTCTTCATCGGGGGATGAAGGGGTGCCGGAGGCGGAACCGTCTCCGGCGAGAATCACTGCGACGAGCTGCCGTTGGTGGAAGCGCTCACCGCTCCACGCACATGGCAACGCCCATGCCGCCGCCGATGCACAGCGTGGCGAGGCCCTTCTTGGCACCGCGCTTCTGCATTTCGTGCAGCAGGGTGACGAGGACGCGGGCACCGGAGGCGCCGATCGGATGGCCGATGGCGATGGCGCCGCCATTGACGTTCACCTTGGCGGTATCCCAGCCCATGTCCTTGTTCACGGCGATGGCCTGGGCCGCGAAAGCCTCGTTGGCCTCGACGAGATCGAGGTCCTTCACGGTCCAGCCCGCCTTCTCCAGCGCCTTGCGCGAGGCCGGGATGGGGCCGGTGCCCATGATCGACGGATCGACCCCGGCGGTGGCCCACGACCTGATGGTGGCGAGCGGCTTCAGGCCGCGCTTCTCGGCCTCCGAGCGGGTCATCAGGACGATGGCGGCGGCGCCGTCATTGATGCCGGAGGCGTTGCCGGCGGTGACCGTTCCGTCCTTCTTGAAGGCCGGCTTCAGCTTGCCCAGGGCATCGATCGTGGCACCGTCGCGAATATACTCGTCGGTATCGACGACCACGTCGCCCTTGCGGGTGCTGATGGTGACCGGGACGATCTCGTCCTTGAACTTGCCGGCGTTCTTGGCGGCCTCGGCCTTGTTCTGGGAGGCAACCGCGAACTGGTCCTGCTCCTCCTTGGTGATCTGCCACTTCTCGGCGACGTTCTCGGCGGTGATGCCCATGTGATAGCCGTGGAAGGCGTCGATCAGGCCGTCCTTCAGCATGGTATCGACCATTTCGAGCGAGCCCATCTTCGTGCCGTTGCGCAGATGCGCGACGTGCTGGGCCTGGCTCATGCTCTCCTGGCCTCCGGCCACGATGATCTTCGCGTCGCCGTTGGCGATCTGCTGCATGCCCACGGCGACCGTGCGCAGGCCCGAGCCGCAGAGCTGGTTGAGCGCCCAGGCGGTCTTCTCGGCGGGAATGCCGGCCTTCATGGCGGCCTGGCGGGCGGCGTTCTGGCCGACGCCGGCGGTGAGGATCTGGCCGAACACGACCTCGTCCACCTCGTCGGGCTTCACCCCCGCACGATCGAGGGCCGCCTTGATCGCCACCGCGCCGAGTTCGTGGGCGGGGAGGGACGACAGCGCCCCGTTGAATGAGCCGACGGCCGTGCGGGCCGCGCCGACGATGACAACGTCCTCGGACATGAAAACCTCCTGGTGCGTGGCGCCTGCCGAGCGCGGCGGCGACCCTCATCCTGACCTTGTCTGCGGCAGCCGGCGCCTGTCAACCGCGCCCAATTGCCAATAGGCGATGCGTTCGGCGGGCTGGTGGCAGCGGCGCTGCACAAAACCGTGGCAGCGCCTGCAAAAACCCCCTATCGTGACGATATGATGGCGTCCTTGGGGAGAGACGCCAGCGGGCATGTCCAGGGGGAACGATGGCGAAGAATGAACCGGTGACCATCAAGAAATACGCGAACCGGCGTCTCTACAATACCGGGACCTCGACCTATGTGACCCTCGAGGACCTGGCCAGCATGGTGAAGGCGGGCGACGACTTCCTCGTCTACGACGCCAAGTCGGGCGACGACATCACCCGTTCGGTGCTGACGCAGATCATCTTCGAGCAGGAGAACAAGGACGGGCAGAACCTGCTGCCGGTGTCCTTCCTGCGCCAGCTGATCCGCTTCTACGGCGACTCGATGCAGCTCCTCGTGCCCCGCTACCTGGAACTCTCCATCGACACGCTGTCGAAGGAGCAGGACCGCCTGCGTCAGCAGCTTTCCACGGCCATCGGCGTCAATCCGCTGGTCGCACCGTTCGAACAGCACATCCGGCGGAACATGGACCTGTTCGAGAAGGCCTTCTCGATGTTCTCGCCCTTTGCGAGACGCGAGGACGGCGAGGCGGCGGCCGAGGCCAAGCCTCAGCCGGCGGAGACCGCCGGGACCCCGGCGGCGGCGCCTCCGGCCGGTGACCTCGACGAACTGAAGAACCAGCTCGCGGCGATGCAGAAGAAGATTGAGAGCCTGTCGCGCAAGTGACGGCACAGCGGGGCCGTCGTCCGGCCCCGCCCGTCAGGCGATCCGGGCGACCGGGCCGTCGGCCTGCGCTGCGGACCGCCACGGGCGATCCTCGCTGGCGGCTCCCGTATGATCGCCCTGCAGATAGTCGCAGCCGAGTTCGGCAAGCTGCGCCGCGACGTCCTCGTTCGGGACCCATTCGGCGATGGTCGTCAGCTTCATGTGACGGGCGAGGCTGAGCAGCGTCTGGACGAAATGCCTGTCATCCTCGCTGCCGTGGAACGTTGTCACATAGGCGCCGTCGATCTTGACGCAGTCGATGCCGAGCTTGCGCAGGTTGCGGAACGAGGTATGGCCGGCGCCGAAGTCGTCGATCGCCACCCGGCAGCCGAGATTCTGAACCCGCGCGACGAAACGGCGGGTGTCCTCGACATCGGCAATGGCCGACGTCTCGGTGATCTCGACCATCAGCCTCTCGACCGCGCCAGGGTGGGTGCGGTGATAGGCCTCGAGTGCCCTCAGCCATGACATGTCCATCGTCGTCGCCGGCGAGACGTTGACAGAGAGCTTCAGATCGGGCGCTGCGATCAGTTCCGCCATGGTCAGTTCCAGCACGCGCGCATCGACGAGGCGCACGAGGCCGAGCTTCTCGGCCAGCGGCACGATGGCGGCCGCCGGCAGCAGCGAGCCGTCGGGGCGGCGGATGCGCAGCAGGCATTCGTAGTAGGCCGTGCGCCGGTCGGACCCCGCGGTGACGATGGGCTGGAAGGCCAGACCGATCCGCCGATCGTTCAGCGCCGAGACGATCTCGTCGGTGATCTTCAGGTTTTCCTGGCGTGCCCGTTCGCGCTCCAGGCTAGGAGCGTAGATCTGGAAGGCGCCGCGCCGACGCACCTTGATGCCGTCGAGCGCCTCCTGCGCCCGCCCCATCATGGCGGCGAGCGTGTCGGCATGGCGCGGGGCGATGACGCCGCCGAGCGTCACGCTGACGGCGACGGGGCCGGCGCGGGTCAGGAAGATGTCCTCGCGCACGGCGTTCAGGATGCGCTCGGCGGCGACCTCCATCTCCTCCGGCTGGCAATTGCGCATCAACAGGCCGAACTTGTTGCCCGACAACCGGCCGAGCAGGTCGCCGCCGCGCAGGCGCGAGCGGATGCGTCGGCCGGCGCCGGCGATGATCTCGTCGGCGATGTCGAAGCCATAGGCCTCGTTGACATGGGCCAGATTGTCGACGGATGCGATCAGAAGGCCGATCGAGCCACGCACCTTGCGCGCGTCGTCGAGGGCGTCCTCCAGAACCTCGCAGAAGCGATGGCGGGAGAGTTGGCCCGTCAGCGGGTCGATCTCGCTCGCCTCGATCAGGCGGCGGCGCATCTCGTAGCTTTCCGTGATGATGCGCACGGCGCCATGGGCGCGCAGCGGCCGGCCATCGGAGGAGGCGAACCAGCGGCCCGAATCCTCGACCCAATGGACGGCGCCCCCTTCGGCGCGCACGGCATATTCGATGCAGTAGGCGACACCCTCGCCACGATCGAGGTGGGGAGAGTTCACCACGGCCTCGAAGCGGCCGGCCGGGGATTCGGGCGCCATGATCTGGGCATAGGCCCGGCCCGAGGCGAGGCCGCGGGGATCGATCCCGAGAACGGCGCTCGCGTTCTCGCTCCAGGTCAGCCTGTCGGAGGGGATCGCCCATTCATAGGTCGCGGTCCCGACCGATGACAGGATGTCGCTGGCGGCCGCAGGATCGGCCTGGCCTTCCGGATCGTGACCGCCTTCTGCGATCAGGGATTGGGGGCGCTCCACCGTGCTTCCGCCTGCTTGAGGGTCGTCCCTATCAATAGGCCGGAAAACAATGAACGAAATGTTTTGAAACCTTCGGATCACTGCAGGAATTCCGTAGCGTCATGCTCCTAGTGTCGACGAGCCGGCCCGTAATTGCCCCTGTCCCGAAGTGGAACGCCGGTACCGGCACGCACATTGCTCTTGTCACTGTGTCGACCGCCCTCCGGGGTCGGTCCGGAAGCCGGGAGCGGGACATGATGACAGTCAAGGCAGCAGGTTCGAGCCAGCCGCTTCGCTGGCGTCGCCGCGACGACGATCAGATGAGCGGTGGCCGCCGCCCCGACGCCGCCTCGTTTCAGGACACGCTGGCGGCGCTGCCCGTTCCCGGTCGGAGCGAGCGTATCGTCGAGGACCGCCAGACGCGCACCCGACCGGCGGCCTCCTTCGTTGCCCAACTCCTCGCCAATCGCATGAATCTCGCCGCCGTCCCGCGCCGCCGCCGTGGCGAGCGCGAGGAGGTCGATGCGCGCTACCACGCGGCCGACCCGGCCGCCCGGCCGACCGCCCGCGGCTCGCTGCTGAGCCGCGACGTCTGAGGTCCTGTCGCTCAGTAGCCGAGCGCCATGCCGTCCTTGCGGGCGTCGGAGCCGCCGACGAGGAAGCCCGACTTCTCGATCCGGATCATCTGGCCGCCGCCGATCGGCTTCACCGTGACATCGACGTCGTGTCCCATGGCCCGCACCTTCTCGATGGTGGCGGCCGGCCAGGTGGGCTCGACGGTGGTCTTCTCGCCCTCGAAGAAGGCGCGCGGCGAGTCGATCGCCGCCTGCGGATCCATGCCGTAGTCGACCGTGTTGCAGACCACGTGGGCGTGGCCTGAGGACTGGTAGCTGCCGCCCATGACACCGAAGGAGCAGGTGACCTCACCCTTCTCGAGCATCATCGCCGGGATGATCGTGTGCATCGGCCGCTTGCCCGGTCCGATGCAGTTCGGGTGGTCGTCGTTGAGGTTGAAGCTCGAGCCGCGGTTCTGCAGCAGGATGCCGGTCTCCAGTGTGCAGATCTTCGAGCCGAAATGGTGGAAGATCGAGTTGATGAACGACACGGCCATGCGGTCGCGGTCGACGATCGAGCAGTAGATCGTGTTGGTGCCGGGCGGTGGCGGGATGAGGCGCGGCGTGCGCTTCGCCGGATCGATCATGCCGGCGAGGACCTTCGCGAAATCCTTCGAGACGAGCTGGTCCACCGTCACCTTCATGTGCGCGGGGTCGGCGACGTGGCTGTCGCGCAGCGAATAGGCGAGGCGCGCCGCCTCGATGCCGAGATGCAGCCGCTCGGGCGACGTCGGGGCCATGCCGGCGACATCGAACTGCTCGAGGATGTTCAGGATGATGAGTGCCGTGATGCCCTGGCCGTTCGGGGGGAGTTCGGCGACGCCGGTGCCCTTGTAGTCGCCGATCACCGGCGTCTCGACCGTGCCGTGGTGGGAAGCCAGATCGTCCAGCGTCAGGAGCCCGCCCTTGGCCTGCACCGTGCTGACGATGTCCTCGGCGACGCGGCCCTCGTAGAAGCCCTTGGCGCCCTTCGCGGCGATCTCCTCCAGCGTCGCACCGAGGGCGGCGCTGGTCATGCGCTCGCCGGCTGTCGGCGCGCGGCCGTTGAGCAGGTAGTGGCGCGACGCGCCGGCGTCCTTCGCCAGCGCCGCGGCATCGGTCGGCCAGTCGAAGGCGACGCGCGGCGTCACCGGCCAGCCATTATTCGCATAGCGGATGGCGTGCTGCAGCACGCGGCCGAGATCGAAGCGGCCGTGCGTCTTCAGGATCGTCTCCCAGGCCTCGATGGCGCCGGGAACGGTGATGGCGTGAACGGAATCCGGCGGGACAGAGGTCAGGCCCTGAGAGCGCAGTTTCCCGGCGGTCGCGGCCTTCGCGGCACGTCCCGAGCCATTATAGCCCCAGATCGGCTGTCCGGGCTTCGAGATGAGCGTGAAGCAGTCGCCGCCGATGCCGGTCATGTGCGGCTCGACCACCGCCATAACGCCGACGGCAGCGATGGCGGCG
This sequence comes from uncultured Hyphomicrobiales bacterium, assembly GCA_964587395.1. Lineage (GTDB taxonomy): Bacteria > Pseudomonadota > Alphaproteobacteria > Rhizobiales > Phreatobacteraceae > Phreatobacter. The sequence goes on along the minus strand of CAZPMD010000003.1, from coordinate 45,130 downwards.
TCGGCGGCGGTGCCGCCGGCCTTGAGGATGTCGATGGCCGCGGCCGTCGCCAGCGGATGCGACGTGGCGGCCATGGCTTCCGTGGCATAGGCGGGCGAGCGTCCGGGATTGTGGAAGTCACGCATCTGGTAGGTCACGGCAAATATCCTTCCCCGGGGGTCCGGTCGGGCCTGGACCCGGCTCAAGTCCTGCGCCTTGGGGGCGCATTTGTCCCGCTTCTAACACAAAGGAACTGGGGACAGCCACGGCCGCCGGTGAAGGCGGACCCTGCACATCGTGCACGGCTGTGCCTAGGATGCAGTACTGCGAACCGCAACTGCCGAAGAGAGTTCCGATGACCTCACTGACACTCGACGCCTGCCGCACCATTGCCGACACGGCGCTCGCCACCGGGCGCGAGAAGGGCATGAAGCCCCTCGGCATCGTCATCGTCGACGCCCGCGGCGCGGTGCGGCTGACCCTGGTCGAAGACGGCAATGCCCTGCTGCGCGCCGACATCGCCCACGGCAAGGCCTTCGGCTGTGTGGCCGTCGGCGTCGGCGGCCGCACCCTGGAGCGCATGGCCAAGGAGCGCCCGCATTTCATGGGCGCCCTCGGCGGGTTGAGCCGGGATCGCCTGACACCGGTTCCCGGAGGCGTGCTGATCCGCGACGAGGCCGGTGCCCTGCTGGGAGCCGTCGGCGTCTCCGGCGACACCTCGGACAATGACGAGGTCTGCGCGCTCGCCGGCATCGCGGCGGCAGGCCTCAAGGCCGACCCGGGCGCCTGATCCCGCCACGATCCCCGAAACAGAAAAAGCCGGTCGCGAGACCGGCTTTTTTGATGGGCGAAAAGCCCGACGATCAGTCGTTGGTCGTCGTCTTCGGCTTCAGGATCTGCTTGCCGCGATACATGCCGGTCTTCAGGTCGACATGGTGCGGGCGGCGCAGGTTGCCCGAGTCCTTGTCCTCGACATAGGTCGGGGCAACGAGGGCATCATGCGAGCGGCGCATGCCGCGACGCGAGGGCGACGTTTTTCTTCTCGGAACGGCCATGGAACTCTCTTCTGGCGGAGCCGCAGGAGGAAGCCCCCCGGGCGAACGGCGAAATCGTGAGACGCGGGCCTATACACGCTTTTGCCGGGGCGTGCCAGAGGCCGCAGCCAGTTTTGTGAATCGGCGGCCGGAGTGCAGCCCTTACCCCCGATAGGCGAACTGCAGTATGAGCGTCCGCTGCAGGAAGGAGAAATTGTTGTCCGAGACGATGGTGACGATCGTCTCGCCCTCGCCGTTCCGGTGCACCGCGATGCCCTCCATGTTGTCGATCTGCGACGACATGTCGGCGGAGAGGATGATGGGCCCGTCGAGCGTCGCCCCGGCCCGGATCGTCGCGAGATCGATCCGGCGGATGCGGAAGGCGACACCGCGCCAGGCCGAGAACCAGCGCTCCAGCAGAAGCATGTCGCCACCGGGCAGGAAGGCGAGATCGGTGACGTCGAAGTCGTTGGTGCGCTTGACGAAGACATCGCGCGCCGGACCGGGGCCCATGAGGAAGCCGCGAATGTCGCCGGCCGGGTTCAGCGCCCGCTCGGAGATGGCGAGCAGCGTGCCGGCGAGCGGCGAGGGGCGGGGCAGCAGGCCGAGCGCCTCGATGCCCCTGTTGCCGGGCAGTCGTTCGGAGCCCATCGGCACCGGTGTCGGGTTGCCGCGGGCGAGAACGCCCTCGCGGCCGAACGTATCGAAGCGGAAGATGCGGTGGGTGCGCTCGACCCCGATCCAGGCCGTGCCGCCCTCGATCCACAGGCTCTCCGTGTCCCAGTTGCCGGTCTGGGCGAGCGGTCGGGCATTCGGTCCGAGGATGGCCGCCATGCGCGCCTGGGAGAGGCCGGACAGGCGTCCGCCCTCGAGGTCGATCTTCGCCGTCAGCCACTGGCCCTGGTCGGAGATGGCGGTGAGCCGCTGCCCCGCCGCATCCGTCCGGATCGAGGAAAGGCCGCCGAAGCCGCGATAGTCCGACTGCAGTTCGAGGCCGCCGCGATACTCGAAGGCGCCGAACTGGGTCTTCTCCGCCTCGCGCGGCGTGAAGGCGTTGATCGGGAACGAACGGATCTCGATGTCGACGGGCGCGCGCGGCAAGGGACCGCGCGCCGCCGCGGCCCGGACCGTGGCGGGCAGGGCAAGCCCGCCGCCGACGAGGCCGAGAGCCCGACGGCGCGAGACGAGAGCCATCAGGCGACCCGGCGGCGCGGCGCGGCGTTGCCTTCGGCAGCGTGCTCGTCGAAGAGCTCGGCGAGCTTCTCGGTCATCGCACCGCCCAGTTCCTCGGCATCGACGATGGTCACGGCACGGCGGTAGTAGCGGGTCACATCGTGGCCGATGCCGATGGCGATGAGCTCCACCGGCGAGCGGGTCTCGATCTCCTCGATGATCCAGCGCAGGTGGCGCTCCAGATAGTTGCCCGGGTTCACCGACAGGGTGGAATCGTCCACCGGCGCGCCGTCGGAGATCATCATCAGGATCTTGCGCTGCTCGGAGCGGCCAAGCAGGCGCTTGTGCGCCCAGTCCAGCGCCTCGCCGTCAATGTTCTCCTTGAGCAGCCCCTCGCGCATCATCAGGCCGAGGTTCTTGCGCGCGCGCCGCCAAGGCGCATCCGCCGCCTTGTAGATGATGTGGCGCAGGTCGTTGAGGCGGCCGGGATTGGCCGGCTTGCCGTTCTGCAGCCAGTGCTCGCGCGACTGCCCGCCCTTCCAGGCCCGCGTCGTGAAGCCGAGGATCTCGACCTTCACGCCGCAGCGCTCCAGCGTGCGGGCGAGGATGTCGGCGCAGGTCGCGGCGACCGTGATCGGTCGGCCGCGCATGGAGCCGGAATTATCGAGCAGCAGCGTCACCACGGTGTCGCGGAACTTGGTGTCGCTCTCCTGCTTGAAGGAGAGGGCCGCCATCGGGTCCATGATGACGCGCGGCAGGCGGGCGGGATCGAGAATGCCCTCCTCGAGGTCGAAGTTCCACGACCGGTTCTGCTGCGCCATCAGGCGGCGCTGCAGGCGGTTGGCAAGGCGGGAGACAACCGGCCCGAGATTGGACAATTGCTTGTCGAGATAGGCGCGCAGCCGGTCCAGTTCCTCGGCGTCGCAGAGGTCGGGAGCGTCGATGATCTCGTCGAACTTCGGCGTGAAGGGCTTGTAGTCGGGACCCCGGTTCTCGGCCCCCTGGCTCTTCGGTCGCCACGGCTCGCTGGCATCCTCGGCGTCGCCGAGGTCGTTCTCGTCGGGCAGTTCGGCGGTCTCGGCGTCGGAGGCCTCCTGGGCGCCGTCCGGCGACTCGTCGGCCATCTCCTCGGCATCCTCCATCTGCATGCCTTCGGAGGATTCCTCGTCCTGGCTGTCCGGGCTCTCGCCCGACTCCGGCGTCTCCTGCTCCTGCGTGTCGGAGGTGTCGTCGTTGTCCTCGTCGGAGCGGCCCTGCTCGTCGCCCATGTCGAGCGAGGTCAGGAGGTCGCGCACTGCCTTGCCGAAGGCGCGCTGGTTGTTCTCGAGGCCCACCAGCGCCTCGAGGTTCTTCCCCGCCTTGGTCTCGATCGTCTCGCGCCAGAGGTCGACGATCTTGGCGGCCTGGGCCGGGGCCTTCTGGCCGGTGAGCTTCTCGCGCACCATCAGGGCGAGGGCATCCTCCAGCGGCGCATCCGCCTTGTCGGTGATGTCCTCGTACTTGCCCATGCGGTGGTAGTGGTCTTCAAGCCGGGCGGTCAGGTTCTGCGCGACGCCCGCCATGCGGTTGGAGCCGATGGCCTCGATCCGGGCATTCTCCACCGCCTCGAACACGGCGCGGGCCTGCTGGCCGTCGGGCGTCATCTGCCGGTGAACCTTGGCGTTGTGCACGGCGAGCCGCAGGGCCATGGCGTCGCCATGGCCGCGCACGATGGCGGCATCGCGGGGGTTCAGCTTGCGCGGCGGCTCGGGCAGGCGCGCCTTGTCGCCGGCAAGTCCCGGCTTGTCGGCGGCATAGGTGACTTCCAGGTCGCGGCGGGCGATGGCGCGCATGCAGGAGGCGACGGAGCGCTTGAACGGCTCGGTCGGGCTCTCCTTGGGATTCGGCTTGGCCTTGGAATTGGAGCTCACGCAAGATCCTTTTTCAGCCAGATGCGGCGATGCCCGGGCGGAAAGTCGCCGAGCTCGCCATACACTGCATAGCCCAGCTTCTGGTAGAAGCCGTCGCCCTGGAACGAGAACGTGTCGAGATAGACATGGCGTGCGCCACGCTTCGCCGCCACCGCCTCGGCGCGGGCCATCAGCTCCGTTCCGAGACCCGTTCCCCGCAGGGCCTCGTCGAGCCATACGAGCTCGATGAAGGCCCAGTTCCACATCGTATAGCCGACGACACCGCCCTTGATCGCGCCGGCATCGTCACGGACCGAGACCGCGAAGCGCTTCCACTTCGACTTTCCCGCCTTCTGGGCATTGTAGGCGACGAGGCCTTTCACCACGGCCCGCGCCGTCTCGGCGACGCGGGTTTCCTCGGTGACGGCAAGGCCAGCCTTCGGAGGTTTCGTCCGGCCGGCCATGTCGTCTCCCCCGCCGGTCCTCAGCTCAGCGCCACGTTGACCGCGCTCTCCGGCAGTTCCTGGCCGAAGCAGCGCTGGTAGAACTCGGCGACCAGCGAGCGCTCCAGCTCGTCGCACTTGTTCAGGAAGGTGAGGCGGAAGGCGAAGCCGATGTCCTTGAAGATGTCGGCGTTTTCGGCCCAGGTCAGCACCGTGCGCGGGCTCATGACGGTGGAGAGGTCGCCGTTCATGAAGGCGTTGCGGGTGAGGTCCGCCACGCGCACCATCTTGTTCACCTGGTCGCGGCCCTCGGCCGTCTTGGCGAAATTCTTCGCCTTGGCGAGGATGATGCCGACCTCGTGGTCATGCGGCAGGTAGTTCAGCGTCGTGACGATGGACCAGCGGTCCATCTGCGCCTGGTTGATCTGCTGCGTGCCGTGATAGAGGCCCGTCGTGTCGCCGAGGCCGACCGTGTTGGCGGTGGCGAAGAGGCGGAAGGCGGGATGGGGGCGGATGACGCGGCTCTGGTCGAGCAGCGTGAGACGTCCGGAGCTTTCGAGCACGCGCTGGATGACGAACATCACGTCCGGGCGGCCGGCGTCGTACTCGTCGAAGCAGAGCGCGACATTGTGCTGGTAGGCCCAGGGCAGGATGCCGTCGCGGAATTCGGTGACCTGCTTGCCGTCCTTCAGCACGATCGCGTCCTTGCCGACGAGGTCGATGCGCGAGACATGGCTGTCGAGGTTGACGCGGATGCAGGGCCAGTTGAGGCGGGCGGCGACCTGCTCGATGTGGGTCGACTTGCCGGTGCCGTGATAGCCGGAGACCATGACGCGCCGGTTGAAGGCGAAGCCCGCGAGGATCGCCAGCGTCGTCGGCTTGTCGAACAGGTAGTCCGGATCGAGGTCGGGGACGTGATCCTCGCCCTGGGAATAGGCGGGAACCACCATGTCCGAATCGATGCCGAACACCTGGCGCACGGAAAGCGTCGTATCCGGGAGCCCGGACACCTTGTCGGTCTGCACTGTCACGAAAGAACCTCCGATGCCGCGCGCGGCGCAGCGAGCCAAATCCTCATGATGGAACCAACCTTACCAGAACGCCGCGGGCCGCCGGAAGGGCGCCCTTTGCGGGAATGCCATTCGAAATTCTGATGCGTCGCATCAGGGGGGGGATGCCGCCCGCTCAGCAGAAGCCGACGGATTTCAGGTAGTTATAGGCCTGAATGATCTCCCGCAGCTTGTCCTCGCGCGAGCGGTCGCCGCCGTTGGCGTCCGGATGCAGGCGTTTCGCCAGTTCCTTGAAGCGCGCCTTGATCTCCGCCGCGGTGGCATGAATGTCGAGATTGAGCGTGTCGAGCGCCTTGCGTTCGGCATTGCGGATCATCCGCCCCTCGGGTTCGGCCATGCGCTCGCTGGCCTGCCGCCAGTCCGCACCGTCGAACATGCCGAAGGGGTCGGCGGCCTTGCGCGGATCGACATGCGGCCTGGGGGCCTCACGGCGCCCGGACTTGGTCCAGGAGTTGACGCCCATGCCCCAGGTCGGCCGATGGCCGGTGATCGCGTCCTTCTGATAGGCCGCCACCGCCGCGTCGTTCATGCCGGCGAAATAGTTGTACCTCGCATTGTATTCCTTCACGTGGTCGAGGCAGAACCAGACGAACTGCCCTTCGTGATCGCGGCCGAGCGGGGCCCGGTGGGTGGCCTCGCAGCCGCAGCCCTGGTGCGCGCAGACGCGCGTCCCCGGCCGGGCGCGGGCGCGCCGGTCGTCCTCGGGCTTGACCCGGATGCTGTCGAAATAGGGCGAGTCGATTTTCATGGGGGTCCGGCGAAGCAGAAGCGCGATTATGGGGTCCAGGGCCGCCAGCGGCAAGGCGAGGCCGCGGGGCTGTGCTGTCCGGGGCCGCCCCTTGACCGGGCCGCGCCGGGCTGTGCAGGGTCCTCGCCCATCACGATCAAGACCCCCAAGGAAACGTCCCGATGCCCATTGTCCTGCGCTCGTCGCCCTTCTCCCCCTTCGGCCGCAAGGTGAAGCTTGCGATGATGCATCTTGGCCAGTTCTCCGGCATCGAGGTGGTCAACACCGATACGATGAGCGCCGAGGATCCGATCCGTTCCCAGAACCCGCTGGGCAAGATTCCCGCCCTGATCCTCGACGACGGCATGGTGGTCTATGACAGCCGCGTCATCCTCGAATGGGTGGATATTCAGGCGGGTGGCGGCGTGATCATCCCCGCAGAGCCCCGCAAGCGGATCGAAGCGCTCACCCTTCAGGCACTGGCCGACGGCATCATGGATGCCGGCATCCTGCAGCGCTACGAGGTCATGTTCCACAGCGAGGACCGCCGCGACGAGAAGTGGCTGACGCACCAGCGGGACAAGGTGGCGCGGGCGCTCAAGACCCTCGAGGCTGCGCCGCCCGCCGTCGAGGTCCATGTCGGCACGATCACGCTGGCCTGCGCGCTCGCCTATCAGGACTTCCGCTTCGAGGGCAAATGGCGCGCCGGCCATCCCCGTCTCGTGGCCTGGCTCGATGCCTTCGCCACGCTGATGCCGGAGGCCTGGGAGAAGACGAAGCCCGTCGTCTGAACCCGGGGCTCATTCAAGCCCGAAGCGCAGCGCCGCCGCCGCCGCGATAGGCCCGAGCACCACGCTCATCAGGCTGAGGCCCACCAGGATGGTGAAGGGCTGGCCGAAGGGCAGGGGTCCGACGATCGCGGAGGTGGTGGCGGCGACGCCGAAGATCAGCACGGGGATCGTCAGCGGCAGCACCAGGATGGCCATCAGCAGGCCGCCGCGCCTGAGACTGACGGCCAGCGCCGCGCCGACGGCGCCGATGAGGCTCAGCGCCGGCGTGCCCGCAGCCAGAGTCAGCACGACGGCGCCCATCGCCTCCGGCGGCACGTTGAGGAAGAGGCCGAGCAGGGGCGCCGCCGCGACCAGCGGCAGACCGGTGGCGAGCCAGTGGGCCGCGGCCTTGGCGGCGATGACCAGCGGCAGGGGCGCTGGCGCCATCAGCATGAGGTCGAGCGAACCGTCGTCGGCATCGGCCTGGAACAGCCGGTCGAGGCCGAGCAGCGTCGCCAGCAGCGCGCCGATCCACAGGATCGCCGGGCCGATGCGCGCCAGCAGGTTCATGTCCGGACCGACGCCGAACGGCACGATGGTGACCACGGCGAGGAAGAACACGACGCCCACCATGGCGCCCCCGCCGATGCGGACGGCGAGGCGCAGGTCGCGCAGGAAGATGGCCTTCAGCGGAGCGATCATGACGTCCGCCCGATGGCCAGCTCGCGCGTCGGCAGCCCGAGCGGACCGTGGGTTGCCGCGAGGATCATGCCGCCGCCGGCGACATGCTCGGCCATGATGCCGGCGAGACCCTTCTGGCTCGCCATGTCGAGGGCGGCTGTGGGCTCGTCGAGAAGCCAGACCGGGCGGGCGACCGTCAGCAGGCGCGCCAGCGCCAGCCGCCGCCGCTGGCCGGCCGACAGATAGCCGGCGGGCAGATCGGCCAGGTGATCGATGCCGAGCCGCCCGAGCGCCGTCCCCGCGTCGCAGCCGCCACCGCCGAGATAGTCGGTCCAGAAGGCGAGGTTCTCGGCAACCGTCAGCGATCCCTTGAAGGCGTCCTGGTGGCCGCAATAGTGGCACTGTTCGCCGATCGTCGCCTCGTCGTCGCCGCCGTCGAATGTCAGGCGCCCGGCCTCGAGGCGGACGAGGCCGGCGATGAGGCGAAGCAGGCTGGACTTGCCCGCCCCGTTCGGACCGGTCACCTGGACGGCCTCGCCGCCCGTGACGGCGAAGCTCAGCCCGGCAAAAACGATCCGTCCGCCGCGCTGGCAGGTCAGGGCATCGGCGGTCAGGCGCATCATGCCGCATTCCTACGCGACGAAAGGGTGATCTGCGAGGGCAGATTAGCGCTTCTAACCATATGGCGGGCTGATTGGAATCCCTCTATAACGCCGCCGATCGGCCGCCGCGTCTTCCCGCGTCGTTTTGAAGTCCTCCGCCCCGGGCGCGACGTCGGCCTCCAGAATGAGGGGATCATCGCCACATGTCGCTCGACAGCTTCAAGGCCCGCAAGACGCTCAAGGTCGGCTCCAAGTCCTACGTCTATTACAGCCTGAAGGAGGCCGAGAAGAACGGCCTCGCCGGCATTTCGGCCCTCCCCTTCTCGATGAAGGTGCTGCTCGAGAACCTGCTGCGCGCCGAGGACGGCCGCTCCGTCACCAAGGCCGACATCGAGGCGGTCGCCGCCTGGATCAAGGACAAGGGCAAGGCGGGCAAGGAGATCGCCTTCCGTCCGGCCCGCGTGCTGATGCAGGACTTCACCGGCGTGCCCGCCGTCGTCGACCTCGCCGCCATGCGTGACGCCATGAAGGCGCTCGGCGGCGATCCCCAGAAGATCAACCCGCTGGTTCCCGTCGACCTTGTCATCGATCACTCCGTCATCGTCGACGAATTCGGCTCGCCGAAGGCCTTCAAGAAGAACGTCGACCTGGAATATGCCCGCAACGGCGAGCGCTACCGATTCCTGAAGTGGGGCCAGCAGGCCTTCAAGAACTTCTCCGTCGTGCCGCCCGGCACCGGTATCTGCCATCAGGTGAACCTCGAATACCTCGCCCAGACCGTCTGGACGAAGAAGGAAAAGGCCGTGAAGACGGTCAAGGGCAAGAAGACGACCGTCACCTACGAGGTCGCCTATCCCGACACGCTGGTCGGCACCGACAGCCACACCACCATGGTCAACGGCCTTGCCGTTCTCGGCTGGGGCGTCGGCGGCATCGAGGCCGAGGCCGCCATGCTCGGCCAGCCGCAGTCCATGCTGCTGCCCGAGGTCATCGGCTTCAAGCTGACCGGCAAGCTGAAGGAGGGCGTCACCGCCACCGACCTCGTGCTGACCGTCACCCAGATGCTCCGCAAGAAGGGCGTGGTCGGCAAGTTCGTCGAGTTCTACGGTCCGGGCCTCAACAACATGACGCTCGCCGACCGCGCCACCATCGCCAACATGGCGCCGGAGTATGGTGCGACCTGCGGCTTCTTCCCGGTCGATGACGAGACGCTGAACTATCTGACCACCTCCGGCCGCAAGCCGGCGCGCATCGCGCTGGTGGAGAAGTACTCCAAGGCGCAGGGCCTGTTCCGCACCAAGGCCTCGCCCGATCCGGTCTTCACCGACACGCTGGAACTCGAGCTCGACAGCGTCGTGCCGTCGATGGCGGGTCCGAAGCGTCCCGAGGGCCGTGTCGCCCTCGAGGCGGTCGGCGCCGGCTTCGCCGATGCGATGGAGAAGGACTACAAGAAGGCGGCCGAGATGAGCCGCCGGGTGAAGGTCGAGGGCAAGGATTTCACCCTCGGTCACGGTGACGTGGCGATCGCCGCCATCACCTCCTGCACCAACACCTCGAACCCCGCCGTGCTCTTCGCCGCGGGCCTCCTCGCCCGCAACGCCGTGGCCAAGGGCCTGAAGACCAAGCCCTGGGTGAAGACCTCGCTCGCACCCGGGTCGCAGGTCGTCGCCGAGTACCTGGCCAATTCGGGCCTCCAGAAGGACCTCGACAAGCTGGGCTTCAACCTCGTCGGCTTCGGCTGCACCACCTGCATCGGCAACTCCGGCCCGCTGCCGGCCGAGATCTCCAAGGCGATCAACGACAACGGCCTGATCGCCTCGGCCGTGCTCTCCGGCAACCGCAACTTCGAGGGCCGCGTCTCGCCGGACGTGCAGGCGAACTACCTCGCCTCGCCGCCCCTCGTCGTCGCCTATGCGCTGGCCGGTTCGGTCACCATGGACCTGACCAAGGAGCCGCTCGGCACCGACAAGAAGGGCAACCCGGTCTATCTGCGCGACATCTGGCCCTCCTCGCAGGAGATCAACGCCTTCATCGCCAAGAACGTCACCAAGAAGCTCTTCAAGGAGCGCTATGCCGACGTGTTCAAGGGCGATGCCAACTGGGCCAAGGTGAAGGCGCCGACCGGCCAGACCTATGCCTGGGACGACAAGTCGACCTATGTGCAGAACCCGCCCTACTTCGTCGGCATGGGCATGAAGCCGAATGCGGTCAGCAACATCGAGGGCGCCCGCATCCTCGGCCTGTTCGGTGACAAGATCACCACCGACCACATCTCGCCGGCCGGTTCGATCAAGGCGGCGAGCCCGGCGGGCAAGTACCTCCTCGACAACAAGGTGGATGTCGCCGACTTCAATCAGTACGGCACGCGCCGCGGCAATCATGAGGTCATGATGCGCGGCACCTTCGCCAACATCCGCATCCGCAACCACATGATGGGCCCGAACGGCAAGGAAGGCGGCTTCACGATCCACTATCCCTCGAAGGAGGAGATGTCGATCTACGACGCCGCCATGAAGTATCGCGACGAGAAGGTGCCGCTGGTCGTCTTCGCCGGCGTCGAGTACGGCAACGGCTCCTCGCGCGACTGGGCGGCCAAGGGTACCAACCTGCTCGGCGTGCGCGCCGTGATCTCGCAGTCGTTCGAGCGCATCCACCGCTCGAACCTGGTCGGCATGGGCATCGTCCCCTTTACCCTCGAGGAAGGAACGACCTGGGCCTCTCTCGGCCTGAAGGGCGACGAGAAGGTCTCCATCAAGGGCCTCGAGAAGGTGAAGCCGCGCCAGAAGATGGAGGCCGAGATCACCTTCGCCGACGGCAAGGTGAAGAAGGTGCCGATCCTCTGCCGCATCGATACGCTGGACGAGATCGAGTACTTCAAGAATGGCGGCATCCTGCACTACGTGCTGCGTGACCTCGCCTCCTGATCCCTGACCTGATCCTGACAAATGACCGATGACGGCGGCTTGGCTTCGGCCCGGCCGCCGCTATTGTATCGGGTGGGGGAAACGGGACCTCACATTCGTTTGCGCGGTTCTCAACGAACCGTGAGTAGCCTCGGAGCTTGCCGTGGGCGTAAACAGCGCTCGCGGGAACGAATGGGTTCTCGAGATCGGGGCGGATCCGATGATTCTGGGCAGGTTGGTCGGCGGGCTGTTGCTCGCCCTTGCATCATGGAGTGGCGTCAGCGCGACGCCGGCCGAGCGTCCGCGCGCCGTGATCGAGCTGTTCACCAGCCAGGGCTGCTCCTCCTGCCCGCCGGCCGACCGCTTCGTTTCCGAGATGGCCGACCGCCCCGACGTGATCGCCCTCACCCTCGCCGTCGACTACTGGGACTATCTCGGCTGGCGCGACACGCTGGCCAACCCGATCCATACCAAGCGGCAGAAGGCCTATGCCTATATGCGCGGCGACCGGCAGGTCTATACGCCGCAGATGATCGTCAACGGCATCGGCCATGCCATCGGCTCCGACCGCGCGGCGGTCGAGAGGGTGATGGAACAGACTCGGACCCAGTCCGGCGTTCTGACCGTTGCGATCACCGTCCGCGTCGCGGGCGACACCATTACCGTCACGCTACCGCAGGCAACCGTCGGTCTCAGCCCCGAAGCGCCCGCCACCGTCTTCCTGTTCGGCGTTTCGTCGCGGCAGCCGGTGGAGATCACCCGCGGCGAGAACCGCGGCCAGACCGTCACCTATCGCAATGTCGTGCGTTCGCACGCCAATCTCGGTGAATGGACAGGCGCCGCACGGACCTTCACCGTGTCGCGGCGCGATCTCGTCTCGCCGGAGTGCGAGCGGCTGGCTGTGCTGGTCCAGGCAGGAACGCCGCGCCGGCCCGGCGCGGTCGTCGGTGCGGCGATGGTCGATATCCCGCCGCTGCTCGTTCACTAGGACCGAGGGCTCAGGCCCGCGCCATCCACACCATGTCGGGGGCGACGATGCCGGGGACGTCTTCCTCGTCGATGCGGCGAACCGTGTCCACCGACACAAGCCTCTCAGCGTTCAGCGGGCAGACGCCGCGGCGGACCAGTTCGCGCCCGAGGCTCTTGCGGACGCGTTCGGCGGCCGTCTCGGCGATGTCGGCCTCGACGAAGCGGGTCGCCGCGAAACGCGATCCAGTCGCTGCGTCGGTTTCTCCGCGGGCGTCACAACGATACCAGGGCATGATCCTGTCCAATTTGTTGATCAAACCTCTCTCAACCACGTCGATGTTGAGAGAGCGTTGAGAAGTTTGCTTAACCATTGGTGCGCATCCATGCGCCTCACGACGTGGGTGTCGCAGCGCGAGGAAAAGGTTCGATGGCTGAATGTGACCTGAAGGATGGGGTGATGGTCTGGCCGCGCCGCGCGCTGCTTGTCGGCGGTGGGTCTTCGCTGCTGCTTGCTGCCTGTTCCGCACCGCCGGTGGCCGCACCCTCCCAGCCCAGCTTCTATCGCAACCTCGCCCAGGCGGGCGCGCGGGTCGATGCCGCCATGGCCGCCGAAATGATCTCGGGCTTCCGCCGCAACAACGGTCGCGGCAATCTGGCGGTCGATCCCGTCCTGATGGCGGTGGCCGAGGCGCAGGCCGCCGCCATGACCCAGGCCGACCAGGTCGGCGTGCGCACCGGGGCCGTCGGCGCAAGGCTCACCACGGCGGGCTATCGCCACCGCACGGCGGTGGAGAATACCTCGGCCGGCTATCTGACGCTCGCCGAGGCCTTCTCCGGCTGGCGCGATTCGCCGCCGCATCGCGCCAATATGCTGAACCCGGCCGTCACCCGTCTCGGCATCGCCACCGGCTTCCGGCCAGGCTCGCGCTACCGTGTTTTCTGGGCCCTGGTTCTGGCCGAGCCGACCGCCGCAGCCTGACTTGCAACGGGCCCGTCAGACCGCACACATGCCGCCGTCCACGCTGTAGACCCCGCCGTGGCAATAGCCGGCGGCATCTGAGGCGAGAAAGGCGACGAGTTCCGCCACCTCCTCGACCTGCCCGTAGCGCTGTTGTGGCACCATGGCCGAAACGGCTGCATGAGCGGCCTTGGGATCCGGGCTCTGACCGGCATTGATCGAATCCATCATGCGGCTCTCGATCGGACCGGGGTTGACCGAGACGATTCGGACGCCGCGGGGTCCAGCCTCGGCCGCCACCGACCTGGTGATGCCGATCACCGCGTGCTTGGAGGCGGTATAGGCTGACAGGCCCGGCGTGCCCTTGAGGCCGGCGATGCTGGAGTTGTTCACGACGCAACCCGCGCGCTGCGCGTACATCACCGGCAGGACATGTTTGAGTCCGAGGAAGACGCCGATGACATTGACCTCAAGGACGTTGCGGAACGTCTCCAGTGGGTAGTCCTCCACCGGCTTCACCACGCCTTCGATGCCGGCATTGTTGAAGAAGATGTCGATGCGCCCGAAGGCGTTCCGCGCCGCGGCGACGTAGCCGGCAACCTCGGCCTCGTCGCCGACGTCCGCCCCAACGGTCTCGAGGCGCGTATCGGCCGGCAGCAGGCTGCGCAGGCCTGAAAAATCGGAGCCGGGCCGGTCGACTGCGACGATCGCGGCGCCGCGCCGGGCCATCAGGGCAGCCGTCGCGCGGCCAATGGCGCCGACGGCGCCGGTGATGAGAGCGACCTTGCCCTCGAGTGAAGTGCGGTCCGTCATGGGTGGTCTCCAGCGTTCGGGCTTCACGGAAGCCAAAAGCCTAGAGGCTGGCCGCACCGAAGGCTTTGCGCGAGAGCAAGCCGCAGGAGATCTGGTTATGGGCCACCGGAAAGGCCTGATCAGGTCGGATCGCCCGAGGCGAGATACCAGTCCATGATCTCGCGGCCCTGCATGAAGACGACCTCGGGCCGCGCTGCGAGATCCGCCAGCAGGGCCTCCAGCACGGCGATCCGGTGCGGCACGCCCAGGATGTAGGGGTGGATGGCGAAGGACAGCACCTTCGCCCCGCCCAGCGGTCCCTCGCTCCTCGCCTCGGCGATCAGGCGGTCGGCCTGCGCCAGCGCCCGATCGAGGAACTCGCGCGCGGCATGATGCTGGATCATGACCAGCGGGATGTCATTGAGCTCGACCGAATAGGGCATGGTCAGGACATCGCCCGCGGCGGTCTTCAGGCGGCAGGGAAGGTCGTCCGCCACCCAGTCGGCGATGTAGCGGATGCCGGCCTCGGCCAGGTGATCGGCGGTCTCCAGAGTCTCCGTCAGGCCGGGGCCGAGCCAGCCGACGACCGGCTCGCCGGTGAAGGCCGACAGCGTCTCGACCGTCTGGCGGATCATCGCCCGCTGGTCCTCGATCCGGTGGGTCGGCACCTGGTGCCAGCCATGGCCCATGAACTCCCAGCCAGCATCCCGCGCGGCTCCCGCGACCCGCGGGTAGTCGACGGCCACCGAGCCATTGATCGAGAGCGTTGGCCGGATGCCGTGCCGCGCGAAGGCCTCGGTGAAGCGCCAGAAGCCGATGCGCATGCCGTATTCGTGCCAGGCCCAGTTGGCGATGTCGGGCTGCAGCGCCGCGCCCGTGGGCGCCACCAGCACCTGCCGTGGCATGGGGTTCTCGATCCGCCAGTTCTCGACGTTCACCACCGGCCAGACGGCCAGCAGCTTACCGTCGGGCAGCGCGATGCGCGGCCGGTCGATCGCGGCGGTGTAGGCGAGGCGCTGTTCGGGGCGCAGGGGCTGGGTCAGGCTGGGCACGTTCCGGGCTCAAGCCGCCTTCTTGCCGTGATGGCTGTGGAGCTTGGCGCTCATGACCCGGCGGATGTCGTTGAACTCCGGGCTCGCCACGTCGCGTGGACGCTGCAGCATGAGCGGGTTGTCGCTCTCGATCCGGCCGGGACCCGGCGTCATCACCACCACGCGGTCGGCGAGGAAGATGGCCTCCTCGATGGCATGGGTGACGAAGACGACGGTCAGGCCGGTGCGCTGCCAGATGTCGAGAAGCTCGTCCTGAAGGCGCTCGCGGGTCATGGCGTCGAGCGCGCCGAAGGGTTCGTCCATCAGCACGATCTCGGCGTCGTTGGCCAGCACGCGGGCGATCGCCACGCGCTGCTTCATGCCGCCGGAGAGCTGGTGGGGGTAGGCGTTGGCGAATTTGGTCAGGCCGACCAGTTCGATGAACTTGTCGACGGTCTCCTTCACCACCGGCCTGGCGAGGCCGCGCGAGGCAGGGCCGAAGCCGATATTGTCGCGCACCGACAGCCAGGGAAACAGCGCATAGTCCTGGAAGACCATGCCGCGGGTCGGATCCGGGCCCTTGATCGGCATGCCCCACATCAGCGCCTCGCCCGAGGAGGGCTGCTCGAAGCCGGCGATGATGCGCAGCAGTGTGGACTTGCCGCAGCCCGACGCCCCGATCAGGCAGACGAACTCGCCCTTGCGGATGGAGATGTTGGCGTCGTGCAGGGCGTTGATCGTCTGGTCCTGCAGCTTGAAGACCTTGGAGACCTGCTTGATCTCGATGATCGGCGTCTTGGATTCAGCCATGATGGGTCGGACTCCAGGCGAGCAGGCGGTTGCCGATCATCACGACGATCCGGTCGGAGATGTAGCCGGCGATGCCGATGATGATCATGCCGCAGATGACGAGTTCGGTGCGCGACAGCGTTCGGCCGTCCATGATGACGGCGCCGAGGCCCTGGGGAACGCCGGTCATCTCGCCGACGACGATGACGAACCACGCAAGACCGAGGCCGAGCCTGAGGCCGGTGAAGATCGACGGCAGGGCCGCCGGCAGCACCACCTTGTAGAACTGGGCATTGCCCTGGCAGCCGAGCATGGAGGCCGCCTCGAACAGCTTCGGATCGACCGAGCGGACGCCGAATATGGTGTTGAGGAGGATCGGATAGAAGGCGCCGAGGCAGACGAGGGCAAAGGCCGAGCGCGGCCCGAGGCCGAACAGGATCATGGAAAGTGGCAGCCAGGCGGTGACGGGGATGGGGCGCATCACCTGCAGGAACGGATCCAGCACCATGCGTGCGGTCGGGATGCGGCCGATCATCAGGCCGAGCGGCAGGGCGAAGAGCGCGGCGAGCGCGAAACCGCCATAGACACGGCTCATCGAGGCGAGGAGATGGGTGACGAGCGTCGCCGAGAAGGCGTCGTCGTAGATGCCGCCCACGGCGAAGTCGATCATGTACTCGCCGACCTCGTAGGGGGTCGGGATCAGGCGGGTCCAGCGCTGGGTCGTCGCCACCTGCCAGAAGGCGAGCAGCAAGGCCGGCACGATAAGCGCCAGCACCATCGGCTTGACGCGTTCCCAGGGCGTCTTGCCGGCAGGCTTGTCGATGATCACGGCCGCTGGCGGCGGCACCGTCTCAACCAACGCCATGACTGCTGTCCTCTCGTGCCGCAGGAGACGGGATGGCACCGCCCGCCAGATGGCGGACGGTGCGGGTTCGGTCAGTCGGCTCAGGCCGAGGCGATCTCGTTGGAGAACCTCGGATTGAGGAACTTTGCGAAGTCCGGCAGGGCGCGGATCTGGCGCAGCGACAGCATCTGCTCGGCATAGGTCCGGGCCTGCTTCAGCACCGTCTCGTCCATCTTCCAGGCGTACTCGACGTTGTTGGCGCCGAGCGCCTGATCCACCGCCGTGCGGTTGGCGCCGAGCCTCTGCACCGTCATCTCGGCGACCGCCGCCTTGTTGGCGAGCATGAACTCCACCGCCTTGCGGTGGATGCCGAGGGCCGCCCTCACCAGATCGGGCTTGCCCGACACAGTGTCCTCATGGGTGGCGAAGATCATATTCAGACCGCCCATGCTGGTGCCGTAGGGATATTCGACCAACTGGCCGACGCCCGAGGAGATCGACAGGCCCGGCCCCGGCTCGGCGCCGACATAGGCATCGATGTCGCCGCGCGACAGCATGGCGTGCATCTCGCCGAAGGGAACGCGCACGGCGGTGATGTCACGGATGGAGAGGCCCTCCATGCGCAGGCGCTCCATGATGAAGACCTCCTGGGTGGAGCCCGGCCAGATGCCGACGCGCTTGCCCTTGAGGTCCTTCACCGTCTTCACGTCGGACCCGGCCTTGGAGATGACGCCCATGCCCTTGTTGGAGAAGGCGCCGACCACCACCACGGGCTCGCCTGCGGCAGCGCCCAGCGTCGCCGCCGCGATGCCGAAGGCGCCGAAATCGACTGACTTGGTGACGACGGCATTCTTGCCGTCGGTCGGCGAGTCGAAGGTGATGATCTCGATCTTGGTGCCAGCCGGGGCGAATCTCTCGTAGAAGTGCGGCGGCATGGAATGGATGAGGCGAAGCGAGCCCATCTTGATCACGCGCTCCTGGGCGCGGAGCACGGAGGGGGCCGAGAGGGCTCCGGCGGCGAGGCCGGCCCCGATGAGGAAGTGACGACGGACGATCATGTGCGTGGCTCCTGTGAAGGGGGATGCGGGCTGAGGCCCGTCTGCTTGTTGGGACCGGCTTTGTGCTGGTGCCGGGATGCGATCTGCTCGCCTCATGCGGCCGCTCCCGACAGCGAGGCGATGTAGGCGCGCCAGCCGCCATGGGCGGTGATGTCTTCCGCTCCCGCGAGGCCCTCCGGCTCGACGAGGAACCCTTTGGGCGTGGTGCCGTCGGCCAGCCGCAGCGTGCCGATGCCGAGGGGAGAGGGGATGCCGTTGACGAAGGTGCCGAAACCGTCGGCGGGCAGGGCCCAGACCTCGCAGGCGATGGCCGCGCCCGTTCCGGCGGCGACGCGGATCAGCCCGGGGCGCTTCGGCGGCCCCCCGGCGAGCGCATGGAGCCGGTAGTCGGGTGTCGTCTGCACGAAGCGGCGGAACGTGGCGCCGCGGCTGGTGAGTTCGCCGTTGAGCGGCATGCCCGAGAGATGGGCGCC
Organism: uncultured Hyphomicrobiales bacterium; assembly: GCA_964587395.1. GTDB lineage: Bacteria > Pseudomonadota > Alphaproteobacteria > Rhizobiales > Phreatobacteraceae > Phreatobacter. The sequence goes on along the minus strand of CAZPMD010000003.1, from coordinate 26,945 downwards.
CACCACCACGATCTCGATCATCTCCTCGGGGGTGCTGTCTGCGGACAGGCTGGTCAGAGTCATGATCGCTGCCTCC